>VBIC01000101.1 GCA_005881425.1 Chloroflexota bacterium
GATCCTCCTGCTGGCGGCCGTCCAGCACGGAACGGGGATCCGTGACGCGGCCTACGGGCAGCGCCTTTACGAGGCGGAGTCGGCCTACAACTACATCCAGGTGGTCCAGTCCGGCCAGCGCCGCGATCTCATCCTCAACGAGGGCCATGCGGTCCATTCCGTCTACGACCCGAGCACCATCTACACGCTCGGGCCCTGGGATGATTTTCTGCTGGCGCCGCTGTTCGGGTCGGACGCGCCGCCCGGGAGGATCGCCATCATCGGGCTGGCGGGCGGGACCGTGGCCCGTGAGTACACGGCGATCGACGGACCCCTTCCCATCGACGGCATCGAGCTCGACCCCAAGATCGTGGAGGTGGGGCGGCGATACTTCGCCATGACCGAGCCGAACCTGAAGGTCACCGTCGCCGACGGCCGCTACTGGCTCGCGACCCAGGCCCGGCGCTACGACGTGATCGCGGTCGACGCCTACCGCCAGCCCTACATCCCCTTCTACCTCACCACCCGCGAGTTCTTCCAGAGCGCCCGGGCGCATCTGGCCCCTGACGGCGTCGTGGCCGTCAACGTCGGCCGGACCCAGACCGACTACCGGCTGGTGGACGCCCTCAGCGGTACCATGACTGCCGTCTTTCCCCACGTCTTCATCGTCGACACCGGCCACGGCTTCACCAACAGTCTGATCTTCGGGACCGGCGCCGACGTCAGCCTGGACACCTTCGTGGCTCGGGCCCAGTCGGTCTCGAATCCGGCGCTGCGGCCGATCGCGGACGACGCCCTGGCCGTCGGCAGAGCTCGCGAGGCACACCCCAACGGCATGGTCTTCACCGACGACCTGGCGCCGGTCGAGCGCGTGATCGATCAGATCATCCTCGGATACATCCGGCAGACCGGGCGGTGATCCACTCAGACGCTCCTATAATTGGGTGCGCATGGCGATCTCCCAGCTGACGGAGGAAGCGGTGCTCGAGGCGCTGCGGCCCGTTAAGGATCCCGAGCTGCAGCGGGGCATGCTCGAGCTCAAGATGATCCGGGACGTGACCGTGAGCGGGCCCGAGGTCATCGACCTGACGGTCGTGCTCACGACCCCAGCCTGCCCTCTGAAGAATCGGATCCACGAGGACATCGACCGGGCGCTGGCCGTCCTGCCCGGGTCGCCGAAGGCGCGCATCAGGTGGGACGCCCAGGTCTCACGAACCGGCGGAATCCCGAACAAGCAGCAGATCCCGGGAGTCAGGAACGTGATCTCCGTGGGCGCCGGCAAGGGCGGAGTCGGCAAGTCGACCTGCGCCGTCAACGTCGCCATCGCGCTCAGCCAGCTCGGCGCCCGAACCGGCATCATCGACGCCGACGTCTACGGGCCGAACGTCCCGATCCTGCTGGGCGCCGAGCACGAGCGGCCGATGGCCGACCAGAACCAGAAGATAATCCCCGTCCTCCGTCACGGCGTGAAGCTGATCTCGATCGGGTTCTTCATCGAGCCGGACAAGCCCGTCATCTGGCGGGGACCGATGCTCGGCGGGGCGGTGCGACAGTTCATGTTCGACGTCAACTGGGGCGAGCTCGACTACCTGGTCGTGGACCTGCCGCCGGGTACCGGTGACGTCCAGCTGAGCATGTCGCAGAGCATCCCCATGACCGGCGCGGTGGTGGTCTCGACTCCGCAGGACGTCTCCACCGCGGACGTCGGCAAGGCGATCCAGATGTTCAACACGCTCAAGGTCCCCAACCTCGGCCTGATCGAGAACATGAGCTATCACGTGTGCCCGCACTGCGGGGAGCGCACTGAGATCTTCGGCCACGGCGGGGCGCGGGCGCTGGCGCAGCGCATGGCCATCCCCTTCCTGGGCGAGATTCCGCTCGACCAGCGCATCCGCGAGGGTGGCGGGCCGGGAGTTCCGCTCATGGTCTCGGATCCACAGTCGCCGCTGGCCCAGGTCTACCGCGACGTGGCCTCCCATCTGGCTGCCCAGGTCAGCATCCGCAACTTCAAGCAGGCCAGCTTCATTCCCCTCAGGACCATCTAGCCCTGGCAGCACGCCGGCGCCTGGTGGCGGTCTGCGGCGAGTCAGACCCACAGACGCCGCTCCATCAGGTCGCCTTCGAGGTTGGGCGCGGGATTGCCGAGCGCGGGGCGGCCCTGATCTGCGGCGGCTCGACCGGGGTCATGGAGCACGCGGCGCGCGGCGCCCGGGCGGCGGGCGGGCTGACCATCGGCTTGCTGCCCGGCGACGATCCGGCGGCGGCCAACGCCTACATCGAGATCGCGATCGCGACCGGCCTGGGCCAGGGGCGTAATCCGGCCCTGGTCCTGAGCGCCGACGGGGTGATCGCGATCGGCGGGGGGTACGGCACGCTTTCCGAGATCGCGTTGGCACTCCGCAGCGGGCGGCCGGCGATCGGTATCAGGACCTGGCGCTTCGAGCGCGAGGCGCAGAGCGAGCCGGCACTGCCGGTCGCGGCCTCGGCCGCCGAGGGCGTCGAATGGCTGTTCGGGCGCCTTCGGTGAGCGCCCGACCGCAGCTGGCGGAGCGGCTGCGGTCGGCCTTCCTCAAGGGCTTCGGCGGGCCGCCGCCGGCGGTGGCCATCGCCCCGGGCAGGATCAACGTCATCGGGGAGCATACCGACTACAGCGGCGGCCTGGCGCTTCCCGCGGCAATCGACCGCTACGTCGCGGTCGGGGTGCGCCCGCGGCGGGACGGCGAGGTCAACATCTCGAGCGACCGGTTCAGCGGACGGGTCACCCTGGCCGGCCTTCCCCCCGCTCGGCGGGGCCACTGGTCGGATCGCGTGGTCGGCGTGGCCCGCGAGCTGACCTGTGCCCTGGGCGAGCGCGGCGGCTTCGACGCCGCCATCGTCTCCGACCTTCCCGTGGGCGCCGGGCTGAGCTCATCTGGGGCCCTGGAGGTGGCTACGGCGATGGCCTTGCTGGCCGCCTGGCGGACGGAGATGCCCGGTCGCGAGATCGCCCTCCTCTGCCAGCGGGCGGAGAACGGATTCGTCGGCGCGCGCACCGGCATCATGGACGAGATCGCCGCGCTCTACGGCCGCGCCGGCAACGCCCTGGCCCTGGACTGCCGCTCCCTGGAGTGGGAGGCGGTGCCGCTGCCCGGCTCCCGCTTCGCCTGGCTGCTGGCCGACACCCGGGTCAAGCACGATCTGGCGGCCGCCGCCTACAACGAGCGCCGCCAGGAGTGCGAGCGGGCCCAGCAACTCATGGGCGTGGCCGACCTTCGCGACGTCACCCTGCAGGACCTCGGCCGCCTGCCCGAGCCGCGATTGAGGCGGCGGGTGCGCCACGTCGTCAGTGAGAATGGCCGCGTCCGCCAGGCCGTCGACGCGCTGCGCCGTCGGGATGCGGCGGCCCTGGGTCCGCTGCTCCAGGCCTCCCACGTCAGCCTCAAAGACGACTTCGAGGTCAGCAGCACGGAGCTGGACAGGCTGGTCGAGCTGGCCTCACAGATCTCGACCGTGGTGGGCGCCCGCATGATGGGCGGCGGCTTCGGCGGATGCGTGCTCCTGCTGGCCCACCGGGACGGTCTCGACCAGGTGGAAGAGCAGTTGAGCCAGGGTTACGTCCAGACGTTCCAGCGCAGGCCCGAGTTCTACCGGGTCCGCACCGTCGACGGCGCTCTCGGTGGAGACGGCCGATGAGCGGATCCCTCAACGACTGCCTCTCGCTCTTCCCGGTGCAGGCGCTCAACCGTCAGGCTCTGTCCAGCGGCTGGCGCATGGCAGTGGCCACGCTGGGGGAGGGCGAGGACCGCGGCTTCGCCCGACCCGACCATGACGACGACGGCTGGGCGCCGGTGGCGGTTCCGCGCCTGCACGGAGCGACCGTCGGGCACGAGGCGATCTGGTATCGGGTGCGCTTCCCCCGTCCGCGGCATCGTCAGCGGACGCTGCTGCGCTTCGACGGCGCCTTTCTCACCGCCAACGTCTGGCTCAACGGTCGTCTACTGGGGAGCCACTACGGCTACTTCGCGCCCTTCAGCTTCGACATCTCCTCCTACCTGCTGGAGGAGAACGTGCTGGCCGTCTGCGTCGAGGCGCCCGTCGAGCTCGACCTGGCGAGCAAGCGGCACGTGATGGGCCTGTTCAACGACTGGGATTCCAAGCCCTATCCCAGCCGCGAGCTGGGCCGCCTGCCTGAGCAGTATGTCTGGCACGTGCCCATGGGACTGTGGCAGCCGGTCTACCTGGAGCAGGTGGGCCACGTGGTGGCGGAGTGGCTGCACTGCGAGCCGCGTGTCGAGTCGGGGCAGTCCGGCCGGCTGAGCCTGCGGCTGCGGCTGCGCAATCTCGACTCGCGCATCATGACCGGCGAGGCGCTGATCCGGATCGAGCCGGTCGGCTTCGAGGGACCGCCCCTGGAGATGAAGCGCGCGATCAGGCTGGCGGGTCACGAGGTGCAGACGGTGGCCGTCGAGCTGGCCATGCCCAGCCCCCGGCTCTGGTGGCCGTGGGCGCAGGGAGAGCCATCCCTTTACCAGGCGACGGTCGAGGTCATGGCCGACGACCGGCCGAGCGCGGTCATTCCTCAGACCTTCGGGATCCGGGACCTGGACCTGGAGCGGAGGACCGATGGATGGACCTTCGTCGTCAACGGCCGCCCGGTCTTCATGCGAGGTGCCAACTACTGCAGCGAGTTCTTCCTCGACGCCACCACGGAGGAGACAGCCCAGGGAGACCTCGAGCTCGCGCGCTCGGCGAACATGGACATGCTGCGGGTGCACGCTCACCTGGAGCCGGCATCCGTCTATGCCGCCGCCGACCGGCAGGGAATGCTGCTCTGGCAGGACTTTCCGCTCATCTTTTCCTACGTGCATCGCGCCGGGGCCCGGCCGGTGGCTTTCTTCCGCGAGGCGGTCCTGGGCCAGGTCGAGGAGATGGTTCACCTCCTCTACAACCATCCCTCGGTCGCCTGCTACGCCATCCACAGCGCCCCTCCCTGGTGTGCGGCTGGCGTCGGGCTGGGTGAGCGCCACACAGAGCAGCTCAACCGTGACGTCGACGAGGAGGCAGCCGCCCTGGTCCGGGAGCTGGACCCGGGCCGGCCGGCGCTGATCGCGTCGGGCGAAGAGGACGAACACTGGGACCTCGACCGGTCCGACCGGCCGCTGCGGGATCTGCCCCGGCGTCCGCCGGCCTTCGTCAGTGAGGTACGCGTGCAGGCCCTGCCGGCCGCGGCCTCACCTGTCTGGCGCCACCTCAACCGCAGCTGGCCCGTCGCCGATGACGAGCCCTCGTGGCGCTTCGCCGGCTATCAGCCGCCTCGGGCCGGAGCCGGTGCCGGCCCCGCCTCGGAGTTCTCCACCCGGGAGGAATGCATTCGCGCCAGCCAGGACCACCAGGCCAGCCTGCTGCGCCTGGCGATCGAGCGGCTTCGCGCTCTGAAGTTCACGCCCTGCGGCGGGGTCCTGGTCTTTCAGCTGGTGGATCCCTTTCCCGGGATCACTCCGGCGGTCGTCGACCACGCCCGACGCAAAAAGCGTGCCTACCGGGTGGTGGCCGAGGCCTTCAGGCCGGTATTGCTGATCGCCGAGGCCCTGGAGTCCGAGGCCAGAACCGACGCCTTCCTGACTCGAGTGCGCCGCGGCAGGCCTCTGCGGCTGCGGCTGCTCTGCGTCAACGACGATCCGGCCCGCCGGGGCCCGGCCCGGCTTCGCTGGCGGGTCACACGCGAGCGGGCCGGGATGCTTCCCTGGTGGCAGCGGGTGCGCGGGCGCCTTCACCGCCATCGATTCCGCGGCCAGGAGCCGGTCGAGCTGCCCCTGGCCACCGAGCCGGCCGCCGTGCTGGCGGAGCCGATCCTGCGCTTCCAGGCCGACGGGGTCTACCGGCTCTTTGCCGAGCTGGAAGCCGCGGACGGCGTCCTGGCGACCGTGGACCAGCGATTCGCCGTGGGATCAGCCGCCGCCAGCGGGCGGGTCCGGCAGGACGCCGGTCCGGCAGATCTCCGCGTAGAGGCGCCCGCTGGAGCGCAGCCGGCGCGCCTGCGTTGAGGGGTCGCACGAAGCCAGGCCGAACTTGAGCCCGTAGCCCTCAGCCCATTCGAAGTTGTCGAAGCAGGTCCAGTGGAAATATCCGCGGACCGGGCTGCCCCGGCCCATCGCTCGCAGCGTCGCCCGCAAATGGTCGAGCAGGAAGACGGGTCGGAGGGTGTCGGTGGCGTCGGCGACGCCGTTCTCGGTGATGTAGACCGGCAGGCGCTCGCGGCGCAGGGCCAGCAGCCAGCGGTAGAGTCCGTGGGGGTAGATCTCCAGCCCCTGGTCCGAGACTGGCGCCCGGGCGCGGTTGACTCGCTGTCCAAAGAGCTCGGCTCGCGCCCGCCGCTCGAAGCGGAGCAGGTTGCGAGTGTAGTAGTTGAGCCCGATGAAGTCCTGGCTCGGCGCCGGACCGGAGGCCTGCCCCAGCCGGCTCAGAGGATAGACGGCGGAGCCGCGGCGCAGCGAGCTCAGGAGCGTCTCGTTGAAGATCCGGTGATAGAGGAGGGCGACCAGGCGGTCCAGCGGGTGCCAGGCCCGGAAGGGGTCGAAGTTGCGAAGGTGATGGGCCAGCCCGACCTGCGCCCGCGGATGGCGCTCCTTGATCCGCTCATAAGCCTGCCAGTGAGCCTTCAACAGATGGCTGAGTACCCGGGCGCCGGCGTCGAAATCCCGGACCCCGGGCGGCCATTCCCCTGCCAGGTACGACTGGTAGACGAGCGCGGTCGGCTCGTTGATCGTGATCCAGTAGCTCACCAGCTCACCGAGCTCGGCGACCACCAGCTCCACGAAACGGGCGAAGCGTTCCACCGAGGTCGGATCGGCCCAGCCTCCCATCCCGGCCAGCCATCGGGGAATGGTGAAGTGGTGGATGGTGACGAAGGGCTCGAGGCCACGCTCGCGCAGGGCGAGGATTACCTGCCGGTAATGCTCGATCGCCGCGCGGTCCACGACGCCGTCCTGAGGCTCGATCCGGCTCCACTCGAGCGAGAACCGGTGCGCGTTCTGGTGCAGTGACCGCAGGAGGTCGAAGTCCTCCTGGAATCGCTGGAAATGATCGCAGGCGGGGTCGGACCTCTCGCCGGAGCGGATCGCTCCAGGGTGCTGCTCCCAGTCCCACCAGTCATTGCCGTGGTTGTTGCCTTCCACCTGGTGGGCGGCAGTGGCCGTGCCCCACGAGAACCCGTGCGGGAACCGGTCGGGCATCAACCGGTTGAGCCGAGGGCCATCACCAGCAGCACGGTGCCGGTGATCACCACCGCGAAGAGCACCACGGCAACGGCCGCCGCCGGGACGATCACCACGGTTATCGCCCGGTCCTGCGACAGGCTGTAATGGCGCGCCGCCGCGATCACCAGGAGCACGTTCTGCCAGGCGAACGCCAGCAGTCCCAGCGAGCTCACCAGCGGGCTGAGCGCGTCCGCCACGGCCGCCTGGCCGGCCGCCCGAAGGCCCGCCTCGACCAGCGAGACCGGGACCGCCACCGCCCCGATGGCGGCGATCGGCCCGCACAGGCCGAGATAACCGCTGAACGATCCCCGACTGCCGAGCCGCCGGGCGACCCAGTGGATCAAGGCTACCGCCAGGAGCCAGAGCGCTGCTCCGAGCAGCAGGTCCACCAGCGGGAGCAGGAAGCGCTCCTGGTAGAGCCAGCGGAAGAACGCCTCACTCAGGAGGCGGATCTCCCTGGGCGGTGCGCCGAGTCCGGATGGGCCGGAATAGGGACCGAGGGCGGCCAGCTCCGCGACCAGCGCCGGCAGAGTGGCGGACAGGCAGATACCGGTCAGGCCGTGCCCCCCGCCCCGCCGGCCGTCGATCCGGGCCAGGGTCGCGCGGGGCCGGCGCAGGAGTCCAAGTGCGTCCTGCAGCAGCAACATCCGGCGAATTGTAACGGCGAACCGCCCCTATAATTCCGCAAGCATGGCGACCGCCGCGCGATCGGACCTTGCCGACCGCACCACCGGCCTGGTCAGCTGGACGATCGCCTGGCGGGCGGCCAGTGCGGTCACCACGCTCGCCCTCGAGGTGGTCATCGCCCGCCAGCTGGGGAGCGTGCGCTACGGCATCTACGCCTCGGTCCTGAGCGGCCTGATCTACCTCGCGGTGCTGGCGACGTTCGGCCAGGACCAGAGCCTGCTGCGCTACGTGCCCGAGGTCCTGGCCCGACGGGACCGGGTCGCCGCCCTCGACCTGCTCCGCAAGAGCTTCCTGGCCATGCTCGCGCTCTGGCTTCTGACCAGCCTGGCGGTGCTTGCGGCGCGTCCCCTGATCGACAGCCTGCTCAACGCCCACATCGGCAACCTCCTCGCGCTGGGCGCCTTCCTGCTCCTGGGGACGATCGCCGCCGGGATGATGTCCTTCGCCCTGGTCGGGATCTACGACATGCGCAGCCAGGCCCTGGCCACGCCGGTAGCGGGAGCGCTCACCCTGGTCCTGGCGGTGGTCCTCCTCCGCCTGGGGGCCGGCGTTCCCGGCGTGCTGGTCGCCGGGGCCTGCGGCCAGTCGGCGCTCGCCCTCTTCTACCTCCGCCTGCTGGTCCGGCGGATCCGGCGGGAGGCGCCGCTGGCACCGGACCGGATCGGCTGGCGCCGCCTGCTTCTCTACGCCAGCGGCTGGCTGCCCAGCCTGCTGATCGCTTCGGCCGTAGGGCTGGAGTTCGAGACCTTCTTCCTGCTGCGCTTCGCGGGTCCGGTGGCAGCCGGCTACTACCGGATCGGGTATGCGTTGCCGCAGCGGCTGGTGGCACTGATCCCCAGCATCCTCACCGGCGCCTGGGTGGTGGGAACACTCGAGGGAGGCCGGGGGCGCGAGGTGCTCCGGTCGGCGGTCGCGGCCTTCTACAGGGGCATCTTCCTGGTGGCCTGTCCCCTCGCCCTGGGGGCGAGCGCGCTGCTCGGTCCTCTGATCCTAGCCTTCTTCAAATCAGCCTACGCGCCTTCGGCGGCGATCGCGCCTGTGATGCTGGCCTGTTTTTGCGCGGCGCTGCTGGCGGCGCCCTGGGGCCTGGTGGTCAGGGTTCGTGAGCTGGCCTGGCTCAATGCTCTGATCAACATCGCGCAGGTCGGGGTAGCCGCTGTCGCCGACCTCTGGTTGATCTCACACTTCGGCCTGTGGGGCGCGGTAGCGGCGGTGGCCCTCACCACTGTCTTGACTCTCGTCCTGAGCTTCGGAGTCTGGCGCGTGGCCGACCCTGCGTCGCTCACCATCCCCTGGGCTTACGGCGGACGCTGTCTCCTCGCGGCCCTGCCCTACGCTCTCCTCTTTCCGCTGGCCGCGGCGTCGGCGCGCCTTTCAGCCACGATCCGGCTGGCGCTACTTCTGTTCGCCGCCGCTGGGCTGACCATCGCCTGGATCTGGATGGTCCGCCGCCTGGCGCTGCTCGACGTCGCCCAGGTGCCGCTACTGCACGCCAGCCGCCATAAAGCGGTGCGGATGGCGCTGGCCTGGCTGGCTCCTACTGAAGGATGACGGCCATGTTGTCGAAGTCGGCCCAGGAGGCCTGGAAGGCGGCCTTCGAATACCAGTACTGGCTGCCGGCTTTCCAGGGATCGTTGACCCTGACCTGCGTCGGGGAGACGCCGCTCAAGGTAACCGCGTGCTCGATCAAGGAGTAGTTGATCCTGCTGCCGTCCCAGGAAGTCCAGGTTCCTCGCAAGGAGCCGGGGTTCATCCAGCCAGTCTCGACCCAAACCACCACCGGATGGTGTGCCTCGAGCGCCGCGTAGATCTCCGTGGCGCTGTAGCCTGCACGACCGACTGATCCGGGCGCGCCGTGCGATCGTGCGACCTCCAGGATGATCGGCCAGTACACCCCGTAGCCGGTCGGGACGGTGTCGATGCCGTTGACGTCTCCGACGAAGTTGGTATACGGATTGCCCCATTGCAGGACGATCTTTGTGCCGGCCTTCATGACCGGCTGGCGGGTGTCGGGCTTCTCATAGGCGAAAAGCTGCTGCTGCGAAAAGTAATGGCCCAGGGCGGCGAGGCCCATCTGCAGCGCCGCTGTCTCGCAGTCCAGGTTCATCACCTGCCGGTAGACGCGCATGTCGATCGTGACCACCCCGGGGGCCAGGGCCGGGGCGGCAACCGGGGCGGGGGTAGGCGTCGGCGCCGGCGTCGGGCTGGGTGACGGCGTAGGAGAGGGCGGCGGGTTCTCGACCACCAGCGGGCTCATCGAGGCCTGGGCCGGCGCCTTGGCCTGAGTCCGATTGGAGGGCGCGCACGCGCTGAGCACGAGCAGGATCGTCCCGGCGACGGCGGCCCGGCGGCCTCGCGGCAGCATCCCGTCAGGATAGACCGGCCTGGCCAACGGCCGGGCCAGCATCGAGCTACTGAAAGATGACAGCCATGTCGTTGAAATCGCGCCAGACGGTCTCGAAGGTCGACTTGCTGATCCAGTACTGTGTTCCATGGAGGGGATCGTTGACCCTGACCATGGTGTCGGAGACGCCGCTCAGGACCACTGCGTGCTCGACGTACGAGTAGCGGACACGACGGCCGTCCCAGGCGGTCCAGACCCCGACCCAGGGGCGCATCCAGTTGGTCTCCACCCAGGCCTCGACCGGGTGATGAGCCTTGAGCGCCGCGTAAACCGTCGACGGCGCGTAACCCTCGCCGCCGGTCGTGTTGGGCAGCCCGTGCGAGCGGGCGATGTTGACTATCGGCGGGTAGTAGATGCCGTAGCCGGTGGGCGTCCAGTCGCTGCCGTTCACGTTGCCGACGAAGTTTGCGTAGGGGTCGCCCCACTGGACCACGGTGTGGTTCGGCCCCATGACCGGTGCCCGAGTGTCCGGGTTCTCGTAGCCGAAGAGTCCCGAGTCACTATAGAAATGGCCGAAGGTCGCCAGCCCCATTCGCAGCGCGCTGGTCTCGCAGTCGAGCACCATCGCCTGGCGGTAGATCGGGACCGGGATGGTGACCCAGCCGGCCGGCTGGGACCAGGGCATCGGGGCGGCCTTGGCCCGTGCCGGCGCCGGCGTGGGCGCCGGCGTTGGCGGCGGCGGGGGCACGTACTGGACGTACACGCTTGCCGGTGAGGCGGCGGCCTCCTGGCGCATCAGCTTGTGGTTGGAGGCGGTGAGCAGGCCGGTGATGGGCAGCATCGCCTCTGGCGCCATGGAGATCGGCGCCGGCCGGCCTTCGATGGCATTGCCGAGGGTGAGGGTTCCGGCCGCGCTGACCAGCAACACGGTGACGATCACCGCGCGCTCGACGTGCCGCAAGGATGAGCCCGCTCGAGGCATTTACGGCCACCGTAATGGTGGAGGCTTGCGGCCTCGATTGCCGCAAGCTGACTGTCAGCCCGACGTGACCTGCGCGTGTCTGTGGTGCGGCAGCCGTCACCGGCCCGTGGACGCGGAAGGCCGGCCGCTGATACGCTAACGGACGCCTTGTCCGCGTCGCTCGAAGGAAAGATAGCGATCGTCACCGGGGCCGGCCGCGGGATCGGTGAGGGCATCGCCCGCAAGCTTGGCGCCGAGGGAGCCACCGTGGCCTGTGCGGACGTCAACACCGAGGATGCCGGCCGCGTGGCTCAGGCCTGCGGTCACCCGGCCTATGCGGTCCGGCTCGACGTCTCCAGGGCGTCCGAGTGCGACTCCGTGGTCCAGGCGACAGTCGACCGTCACGGGCGGCTCGACGTCCTGGTCAACAACGCCGGCATCAATCGGGACGCGATGCTGCACAAGATGACGGACGAGCAGTGGGACCAGGTGATCTCGGTGGATCTGACGGGTGTCTTCTTCATGGCCCGCGCCGCGAGCCGCGGGATGCGAAGCCAGGGTTCAGGCCGGATCGTCAACATTTCGTCGGCCAGCTGGATGGGCAACGTCGGGCAGGCGAACTACGCCGCGGCCAAGGCAGGCGTCATCGGCCTCAGCCGCACTGCGGCCCGTGAGCTGGCCCGCTCGCAAGTCACGGTGAACGCCATCTGCCCCGGTTTCATCGATACCGCGATGACCCGCGGCATACCGCAGCAGATCCGCGAGGCGCAGCTGGCCAGGATCCCGTTGGGACGCGCCGGCCAGCCGGCGGACGTGGCGGCGCTCGTGGCCTTCCTGGCCTCGGACGAGGCTGGCTACATCACCGGGGAGGTCATCAACGTCGGAGGCGGATACGTGTTGTGAAAGTGGTGTCTGTCCAGGACGCCGTGCAAGCGATCCCGGACGGAGCCACCGTTGCCGCCGACGGCTTCACCATGATGGGGGTCGCGGAGGCCATCTACGAAGGCATCGAGGGCGCCTTCCGCACTCGAGGTCATCCCAGGGACCTGGTGATCGTGCACGGAGCGGGGCAATCGAACCGGGTCAGGGGCTTCGAGCACTTCGCGGTCGATGGCCTGGCCCGCCGGGTGGTCGGCCCGCACTGGGGCCTGATGCCCAGGATGTCGGCCTTCCTGGGCGAGGGTCGCGCCGAGGCAGTCTGCCTGCCGCAGGGGCAGATCTCCACCCTCTACCGCGCCATCGCCGCCCGCCGCCCCGGTAACCTCAGCCGGATCGGGCTCGGCACCTTCGTCGATCCCCGGGTGGAGGGCGGAAAGGTGAACGCGCCGGCCAGGGAGCGGGCTCCGGACTACGTGGAGCTGCTCCGGCTAGGTGACGAGGAGGTGTTGCTGTATCGCGCCTTCCCGATCGAGGTCGGCATCATCCGCATGACCACGGTGGACGAGGACGGCAACGGCTCGCAGGAAGAGGAGGCGGTGACGCTCGACGCCCTGGCCATCGCCCAGGCGGCTCACAACCACGGCGGCCTGGTCATCTGCCAGGCCAAGCAGCTCGTGCCGCGCGGCTCGATCCCGCCCAAGCAGGTCGCGGCGCCCGCCTGCCTCATCGACCTGGTCGTGCTCGCGCCCGATCCGCAGACTCAGCAGCGCCAGACCGACCGGACGGCGTTCGATCCACGCTACGTGTCGGCGGCGCCGGGCGGCCGGGTCGAGCTGGCCCGGGCCCAGTTCTCCCCACGGCTCGCGATCGGGCGCCGGGCAGTCCGCTTCCTGCGCGAGGGTGACGTCGTCAACCTGGGGACGGGAATCCCGGGTGACACGGTGGGCCCGGCGCTGGCCGAAGCCGGACTGGCCGGCAGGGTGACGCTGACCGTGGAGTCCGGAGTGTATGGCGGCGTCCCCGAGGGCGGCGTCGACTTCGGCATCTCGGCCCATCCCTCGGCCATCATCCCGCACCCGGCGCAGTTCGACTTCTACAACGGGGGCGGCCTTGACGCGACCTTCATGGGCACCGGCCAGGTCGATCGCGAGGGCAACGTCAACGTCAGCAAGCTCGGCGGCCGGATCATCGGCGCCGGCGGCTTCATCGACATCACCCAGAGCGCGCGCATGGTCTGCTTCTGCTTCCTCTTTCAGTCGAAGCATCCCAAGTTCGTGGAGCGCGTCGACCACCTGACCTTCAGCGCCGCGCAGGCCCTGCGCAACCGGCAGCGCGTCTACTACGTCACCGACCGCGCCGTCTTCGAGCTGCGCACCGGGGGCCTGACCCTGCTCGAGGTCGCTCCGGGAATGGAGGCGAAGCGCGACGTCCTCGACCACCTGCCCTTCCCGGTCCAGCTCGCCGACCCGCTGGGAACCATGCCCGCCGACATCTTCCAGCCCGAGGTCCGCCCTTTCAATCTTCAACGGCGCAAAGCAGGCTTTCGATTCATCGGCGCCGGTGCCTCCGGCGAGCCCGGATCCGACACAGGCCGCCGCGCCGGCGAGATCGACTACGAGCCGCCGTCGTGGCGCTAGCCCGTTTTCAAGAAGGTGGTGGGCCGTGGAGGTCTCGAACCTCCGACCAACCGGTTATGAGCCGGCCGCTCTAACCCCTGAGCTAACGGCCCAGCGTGGGCCGATTATACGGCCTGCTTGCGCTTGCCTCTGAGCTTGCGGGCCACCCACAGGATCGGATCCGAATGGGCGCTTACGGTCCGCTCCTTG
>VBIC01000021.1:0-4104 GCA_005881425.1 Chloroflexota bacterium
GACCCAACAGGAGCGCCTCGGTGCCGAGCGCCTCGTCGAGCGTGACCTTGGCTAGCTCTTTGCGGTCCATGATACGGCCGACCCAGCCACCGACCCTGAAGCCTTCGTCACCGGCCGGGTCCTGGATGACGCCGTCAAGCGAGACGTTGTCGCTTACGACGATCGTTCCCATTTCGGTGCTGCCTTCGGGTTTGGTGTACGAACAGGATTGACCAAGATGCTCTAGCATTGCAAATACCACCGGTCCTTCGCAAATACGTCTGATGCTCAGGGGACGCTCGGCAGACGCTCTCGCTCGGTCAGGATCCCAGCCGTTATCTCCGGTGACACCGAAGCTTGCCGTTCTTGCGCGAACGCCTCGATGGCCGCCTTGAGTTTCCGGGCCAATGCGTCCTGCCGCCGAGCTCAACGAGCCTGCGTCAAGCCGGCCCCTTATCGTTCAATCAAGACTTCGTCCAGCCGCGCCTTCATTTGGAAGATGGTCGCGATCGACACCCGCAGCGTCACCGAGGCCAAGCGCTGGATCGGCCGGATCGTCTTCGGCACCATCGGCGTGGAGCTGGCGGGAGTGCTGGTCCGCGTGCTCACCGATTCGGTCAGTCGATAGCGGATGCCGCCGCTCGACCGTTTCACCAGCCTGGTCCAGGGGTTCCTGGAGCACCTGCTCGCGGACGTCCGCGACTCGGTCTCCGGCCTGGTCGAGACCTACATGAGCACCCACGACGTCGCCTCGACAGGTGCGTGTTCCTTGCCTTGACACTAACACAGACTTGTGGCACAATGTGGCTGTCACAACCGCCCGTCAACCCGTGAGGTCCCTCAATGCGCGTACCGCTCAAGGCCGCCGTCATCACCGGCGAGGTGACAGTGCTCGTCGCCTGCACCGCCGTCGGTGTCCACCTCTTCATGCAGCCGCACCGCTTCCCCCAGGCGGCGCCGCCCTTGACCCTGCCCTCGGCCCACGTCCAGCCGCTCCCGCTGCTCGAGGCGCCGCCGGCTGAGCAGCCCAGCGTAACGCCGCACCCCAGCCCCAGCCAGCTGACGCCCGGATGGATGGCGCAGCTCGACCGCGACGACCGGGCGCGGGTGAAGAGCGAGTGGGACGTCCTTCAACTGCTCAGCCGCGGCGTCGTCCGCTACCTCGAGCAGCGGGTCATCCCGGTCATGGAGGGACGCTCCTGATGGCGGAGCTCAAGCACCTGATCGACGTCTGGACCGGCTACGCCCAGGGGCTGGCGGGCAGCATCGGCGCCCTGGCCTTCGTCTGCGCCTTCATCTGGAAGATGGTCGCGATCGACACCCGCAGCGTCACCGAGGCCAAGCGCTGGATCGGCCGGATCGTCTTCGGCACCATCGGCGTGGAGCCGGCGGGAGTGCTCGTCCGCGTGCTCACAGATTCGGTCAGTCGATAGCGGATGCCGCCCCTCGACCTCTTCACCAGCCTGGTCCAGGGGTTCCTGGAGCACCTGCTCGCGGACGTCCGCGACTCGGTCTCCGGCCTGGTCGAGACCTACATGCTCTCGACCCACGACGTGGCCTCGCTGACGCCGCAGCCGCTGACCACCGACCCGGCGCTGGTCGCCATGTACCACGTCACGCTGGCGACGGCCGACCTGCTCCTGGTGCTCTTCCTGACCTATGCCTTCCTGAGGACCCAGTGGGAGCGCGGGATTCGAGCCCGCTACGGGCTCAAGACCATGCTTCCGACCACCATGGCCGCCATTGCCCTGGCCCACTTCTCGCTCCTCTTCGGGCAGATGGCCATCGACCTCAACAACGCTCTCGTCCACGCGGTCTGGACCGCGAAGCTGCCCGGGACGGCCGGCGCCGCCTTCCCCTGGACCTTCGCCCTGACCCAACCGTTTGGCATGCCGCTCTTCCAGCTCGCCGTACGCCTGGCGATCGTGGCCATGATGGTGATCCTCGGCCTGACCTACGTCATGCGCTTCGCGCTGCTGGCCGTCCTGCTGGCGGTGGCGCCGCTCGCGGCGCTGTGCCTGGTCCTCCCCGAGACCAAGAGCTTCGCCCGCGGCTGGAACCGGCTCTTTTTGACCACCGTCGTCATGCAGTTCGGGCAGGTCCTGGTGCTGCGCCTGGCCGCCCTCTTCGCCGGCGAGCTGCAGGGCAGCTCGATCGAGGCTCTTTACGGCGCCGCGGTGCTCTACCTGGTGATCAAGGTGCCTGGGGTCCTGAGCGCCTCGGCGCACGTCGAGGGACGGGCCCAGCACTACGCGCTGGCCGCCGCCAAGGGCGTCTACAAGGCATGGGCCAAGCCGCCGCACGCCCGGGCCGGCACGGAATGAGCGCCCTCCTCGGCGGCCGGCTGCTGCTGCTGGCCTGGTCCTGGCGGCGTCTGCTGGCCATTGCCGCGGCTGCCACGGTCGCCATCCCGGCGCTGGTCGCGGCTGGGCTGATCACGGCGATGGGACCGGTCGCGGAGGGTCCGCTGGTCGACCCGCTGCCGCTGCGGGTCGTGACCCAGCCCTTCGGCTGCACCGGCCTCCAGCTCGAGCCGCTGGACCATCGCTGCCCCGGCGGCCACTTCCACAGTGGTATCGACCTGGCCGCGCCGCTGCACACACCGGTGCGCGCGGCCACCGCCGGCGTGGCGGCCAGCGGCCAGTCGAGCGGCGGCTACGGCCTGTGGATCCTGGTCCAGCGTGACCCGGTGGGCTCGCTGGCGACCCTCTACGCGCACCTGAGCGTGGCCCTGGTCTCCAGCGGAGACGTGGTCCGGGCGGGCCAGCTGATCGGCCTGGTGGGAACCAGCGGGAACAGCACCGGACCCCACCTCCACTTCGAGGTCCGGGTTCGGGGGGTGCCGGTCGATCCCGCGCCATATCTGCCGCCGTCGCGGCCGGGAGGTGGTGGCTGAGGGGGGAACCCGGGAGGCACTGATCGCATCCGTCAAGGAAAGGAGAAGCATCGATGGTGAACCGCGTGATCCTGGTGGGGCGGTTGACTCGCGACCCGGAGATGGTCACGACGTCGAAGGGGACGGCGATCGCCAAGCTCCGCCTGGCCACCAACTTTTACAGCAAGGACGAGGACGGCAACCGCGTGGAGGACGTCCAGTATCTCTCGCTGGTCGCCTTCGGACGCCTGGCCGAGATCTGCCGCGAGTACCTGACGCGCGGCCGGCTGATCTACGCCGAGGGCAAGCTCCGGACCAAGGAGTGGGACGGCAAGGACGGCCTGCGACGCTACACGACCGAGGTCAACCTGGACCAGATGCACATGATCGGACCCAGGCCCGAATCCGCCGACGAGCCGGCTGCGGCCGTGGCCGAGCCGGTGGGCGCCGGCGTCTGAGCCAGGGGGGAACCGCGTGATCAGTGACGTCTACGATCCCGACAATCCCGACGACGCGCTCTACGACGAATACAGAGAAGAGCTGCGCCGCTGGGACGACCCTATGCCGTCCTGGGACTCGCCTTCGACCGACGCCTGAGCGCAAGCGGCCTAGATCGAGGCCGCTTGCCTCTTCTGATACTTGGCGAAGAGCGCGTCGAAGTAATCGAGATAGAAGCGAGCTATCTGGGTCGACTCGATGACCAGCATGTTCTCCGCGTTGGTTTCGGCGTGCTCGGAGAGGTTGTAGCTCCCGGTTATGACGGTCGTGCCGTCGAGGATGAGCGTCTTGTTGTGCATGAAGTCTTGCTCGCGGCCCTTGGTGAAGGGATGAGAAGGGGCGCGCACGAACCGTTTGTCTTTGAGGAACCAGAACAGCTCAGGCTGCTTTGCCACCGTCTTGGCCAGCGTCGCCGAGTAGGCGAAACCGTCGAGCACGCCACGGATGTCGGAACCCGAACCTTTGAAGCGCTGAAGTGCGGCCAGGATTCCGGGGTCGGTCATCTCGAAAGCCAGGACGCGGACGGCATTGGCGTGGTTCAGGTAGGGAACGAGCAGGGATTCGATGTGCTCGACGTCGGTCCCCGGCTCGAAGAGCGGCCAGAAGCGGATACCGTCGACGGTCACGGAGTTCGCGGGGCTCGGGACGGGCTTGTTGCCCCGCCGCCAGAGTACGTCGAACACCGCCTGGTAACGCTCGGCGAGCTGGGCGCTGTGGACGATCAGGCAGTTGTTGTCCTGGAGCTCCAGTCC
>VBIC01000021.1:4111-7031 GCA_005881425.1 Chloroflexota bacterium
TGAAGTTCGCCGAACCGGTCCAGAGCCATTCCCCGTCGCGGACCAGGAACTTGTGGTGCATCAGGTGTTTTCCAGCCTCGGGGATCAAGCGCACGCTTCGGGTGAGACCGTGAGCGCCCAGCTGCGTCTGCATGCCCGAGGGCTTCGGATCGGCGCCGTTCTGGGCCCCGGTCCGCTGGGGGCCTCCGTCCACGGCCAGGCGGAGCTTCTGGCCCCGACGAACGAGCGCCTGCAGATCGGCTAGAACCGCATCCGAGCGGAGGTCGTAGATCGCTCCGTCGAGCGTCCTCCTGGTTCCCGAGATGAATTCGCCCAGACGGTTTGTGAGCTGAGCCTCGACCCCGGCCCGTGCCGATTGGACGAGAACTTCCACGTTGCCGAGCTTCAGGGTCGCGGCTGCCTGCCCCAAGATTGCCCCTCCTGTCGCGAATCATAGAAGGGCGGACGGTTTTGTCAACAGGGCGGGAGCATCGCCGCGCCGCGCCGGCCGGCGGGCGGCCTCTAGACTGAGGCCGCTTGATCGACCGCCGTCTCAGTCCATCGTGGCCCTAGGGGTCGGGATCGTCGGCCTGCCGAACGTCGGCAAGACGACGCTCTTCAACGCGCTGACCCGCGCCGGGGCCACCGTGGCGGGCTACGCCTTCTCGACCGTCGAGCCGAACACCGCGGTGGTGAGCGTGCCCGATGCCCGGCTCGACGTGCTGGCGCGCATGTACACCACCCGCAAGATCACCCCCACCAGCATGACCTTCAACGACGTGGCCGGGCTGGTGGCCGGGGCCAGCAAAGGCGAAGGCCTGGGCAACCGCTTCCTCTCTTACATCCGCGAGGTCGATGCGCTGGCGGTGGTGGTGCGCTGCTTCAAGGATCCCAACGCCGCCTCGGGATCGACCGGCGTCGACCCGCTGGGCGACATGGCGATGCTCAACCTGGAGCTTGCGCTGGCCGACCTGGAGGTGGTGAACAAGCGGCGCGAGAAGATCGCAGGGACAGCCCGCTTCAAGCCAGGCGCGAAGGAGCACGATGAGCTCCAGGTCCTGGACCGGGTCGCGGCTCACCTCGATGCCGGCCAGGCGGTCCGCTCCCTGACGCTGGTGGCGGAGGAGGAGAAGCTGCTGCGCAGCTTCGCCCTCCTGACCGGCAAGCCCATGATCTACGTCGCCAACATCGCCGAGCAGGACATCCGCGAGGCGAGCGAGGCCGTGAAGGCTCTGGGAGCACAGGCCGCCCAGGAGGGGGCCGAGGTCGTGGTGCTGAGCGCCAAGCTGGAGGCCGAGCTGCGCGAGCTGCCAGAGGAGGAGGCGCAGGCCTTCCTCGAGGACGCGGGCCTACAGGAGCCCGCTTTGCCCGCCTTCATCCACGCCGCCTACCGGCTGCTCGACCTGCTCACCTTCCTGACTGCCGGGGAGACGGAGGTGCGGGCCTGGACCGTGCGGCGTGGCGCCAGGGCGCCCGAAGCCGCCGGGGTGGTCCACTCCGACTTCGAGCGCGGCTTCATCAAGGCCGAGATCGTGTCCTTCCAGGACCTGGAGGCCGCGGGCTCCTACCCCGCGGCCAAAGAACGCGGCAAGGTGAGGCTGGAAGGCAAGGAGTACGTGATGCAGGACGGGGACGTCTGCCTCTTTCGATTCAATGTCTGAGCCCTGGAGGCTGCGCGTCGACCCTCCCGCACCGGGGGCTCGCAACATGGCGCTGGACGAGGAGCTGCTGGACGCGGTCGCCGCCGGGACCTCCCCGCCCACCCTGCGCTTCTACGGCTGGAGCCCGCCCTGCCTCTCGCTGGGCTATTTCCAGCCGGCGGATCTGGTCGACCTCGAGGCGTGCGGGCGATTTCACGTCGACGTGGTCCGGCGGCCGACCGGCGGACGGGCCATCCTCCACGATCGCGAGCTCACCTACAGCCTGAGCCTGCCACTGGCGGCGCTGGGCGAGGAGCAGGCGGTCGTCCCCAGCTACCGGCGCCTCAGCCTGGCGCTGGTCGCGGGGCTGCGTCAGGCCGGCTACCCGGTTCAGGCCCAGCCCCAGGCGGTCGATCACCGCCGCGAGTCGTCACCTGCCTGCTTCGACCGCCCCGCCCAGCACGAGGTCCTGCTCGGCGGCCGCAAGGTGGTGGGGAGCGCTCAGGTCCGTCGCGGGGGAGCGCTGCTCCAGCACGGCAGCATCCTCTTCACTCCCCAGGTCGAGGAGACGGTCCGCCTGCTCCGGCTCACCGCCCCGCAGCGGGAGGAGTTGCGGGCGACGATGGCGGCGGGGGTCGGCGGGCTGGAGAGCGTGCATCCCGTCGATCCCGCCGAGCTGGTGGCCGCGATCGCGCAGGCCATCGGCCAGGAGTTCGCGGTGCGCATCCTGCCCCTGGCAGGAAAAACGACAAGGACCAGATGAGGAGGGGCATTGCAGCGGCGATGGCAGGACGGCTGCGGGAATCTGGCCCTTGTCGGCTCGCGGCGTCGGGTACCACGCTAGATGTTGTACCCGAGCGACTTTGTACCACAGCATCTAGGATCTGTCAAGCGGTTTTCCACCCCCTCGGAACAGACCTGTAAACTGCACCTGCGCACGGGATGGCACGCAAGAACAAGCGGCAGCAGCCGCGCAAGCCCCAGCGGGGCCGCTCTTACTCCGGGGCAGCCCGCCCGGCGACCCCGGCGCCCGTGCTTCGGGGCGCCGCCGAGCCCACCGCCGTCACCCCGGCCCCGCGCCCTGCCCGTCCCGCCGGCCGAGGAGCAGCGGGCCCGGCGGTCTCCCAGAGCGCGGCTATCCCGCTCGACCGCGTTCCCTACTTCCAGGGCGACCTCCGCCGGATCGCCATCACCGGCGCCGCCATGGTCGTGATCCTGATAGTAGGTTCGCTCTTGATTCACTAGAACTTACCGGGCGCATTTGCGGCTCGCGGACGGCCCATGCACGGCTCGGCCGCAGA
>VBIC01000102.1 GCA_005881425.1 Chloroflexota bacterium
AGACGTCGCTCAATGCGTTCGCGGCGGCGATGGCGCCGAAGGTGTAGGGGTCGTCGACCACGGGCGCGAAGAAGTCGGTCGTGACCACCAGGGCGAGGTCGGGCCGGACCTGGTAGACGGCGGCGTCGTCGCCGGTCTCCAGGCCTACCAGCACGGCAGGGTCGCGGGCTGCGCGGGGCAGGCGGCTCAGAACCTGAGCCAGGTCCTCAGGACCGATCTTGCAGGCTCAACCGGCCCCGTGCGACCACTGCGTCAGGCGCACCTTCTCGATCGTGCTCACCCGACGAGTCTAGGCTGCGATTCAGCTCCCCGCCTGGAGTCGATCCTGCTCCGCCGCTTGAGGCGGCGACCGAGATAGACGGCGGTGAAGATGGGGCTGACCAGGACGGCGACGACCACGATGGCGCCGAGCACGCCGAACAGCGCCATCACCACGCCCGGTGGGCAGTTGGTTCCCGAGGTGGTGACGGTCTGCCCGTCCGGGCCGGTGGTCGATCCCGACCAACTGCCGCAGCCGAAGCCGCCCCCAGTCAAGAGCAGGACGGGCCCGAAGAAGAAGATGCCCAGGTAGCCGCCGGGCGGGACCAGGGTCCCGATCAGCTTCTCGCGGGTGGTCCAGAGATCCGAGATCCAGAGCAGGACCACGCCAGCCGGCCAGAAGACGAGCAGGAGCACGATGGCGAGGATCTCGAGCAGGTTCTGCCGTCCGCCGGAAGGTACGGTCGTGGCCGTCGAGGAGGCGGCCCGCGTACCGGCCATTTCCTCCGCTGCCGTCTCGGAGGGCTCGCCCAGGCGCTCGATGATGGTCAGCAGGTCGGCGTCGGTTTCATCGGCGAGCGCACCACGGGCCTCGGCTATATGGCTGCGGACATCGTCGATCAACTCCTGGCGGCGGCTCGACGGCAGCGGCGCCAGGGCCGCCTCCAGCCGGGCCAGGTAGCCGGCGATGATCTGGTCGGCGTGCGGGGCGGTCATGCTGGACCTCCTGAGGCGAGAATGCGGTCGACGCCGGCGCGAAAGGTACTCCACTCCTCGCGAAAAGCCCGCAGGGCTCGGCGCCCGTCGCTGGTGGCGCGATAGTAGCGTCGGGGCGGGCCGCCGGAGGACTCCTTCCATTCGGTCTGGACCAGGCCGTCCCGGCGCAGGCGGCCCAGGAGCGGATAGATGGTGCCCTCGCTGGTCAGCATCCCGTCGATCGCAGCCAGCGTCTGAACGATCTCGAAGCCGTAGCGCGACCGGTCGTGAAGCAGGGCCAGGACGCAGTAATCGAGGACGCCCTTGCGCATCTGCGTGACCAGGGGCTCGGCCGCCACGGCAAGTATTGTCTCACAAGCTACCTTGCAAAGCACGCTAGTGGCGGACAAACGACGTCTGCTAGGCTCGCCCCTGGTGGAGATCACCTTCCTGGGCACGGGCGCGGCCTTTTCCTCGACCTCCTACAACGCCAGCGTGCTGGTCGAGCGGACCCTGCTCCTGGACGCCGGGGCGCCGCTCTGCGTGCATCTGCCCCGGGTCGGGGTCGGTATCGACGAGCCGCGCGCGGTGCTGCTGTCGCATTTCCATGCCGACCACACCTTCGGCCTGGCTGCCCTGCTCCTGGGCCGAAGCCTGACCCTGGACGACGCGCCGCCGCTGGAGATCTTCGGACCGCAGGGGACCGGCCGCTACCTGGAGCAGCTCCTCGACCTGGCCTGGGGCGACGCCATGCGTGAGCTCGCCTGGAGCAAGCTGAGGCTAAGCGTTCGCGAGCTTCAGCCCGGTGAGCGGTTCACGGCCGCCGGCATGGAGGCCACCGCCTACGAGATGCGCCACAGCCGCCGCTTCTCCTGTCTGGGCTACGTGCTCGGCGGCGATGGGGTGCGCCTGGGCTACACGGGGGACGCCGAGCTGTCCGATGGTCTGCAGGCGCTGC
The DNA here is from genome assembly GCA_005881425.1 of Chloroflexota bacterium. GTDB lineage: Bacteria > Chloroflexota > Dormibacteria > CF-121 > CF-121 > CF-120. The sequence continues at coordinate 1,913 of VBIC01000102.1, forward strand.
TCGCCGACTGCGACCACGTGATCGCCGAGATGACCTACCGGGAGCCCGCGGCCATGCACCTGGCCCGGACCCAGATCCTGCAGCTCATGGACGAGCACCCGGGGGTCCGCTTCCTGCTGACCCACCGGGGCCCGGACGAGCCGGTGAAAGGCGCGATCCTGGCCCGCGACTTCCAGCGCGTCCAGCTGCCCCTGACCTGAGCCCGCCTCCACCCCGGCGGGGACGCAACTGGTCGAGGAGCAGCCCGGCGTATCGCCTGCGCACGCGAAGCCAGGACCGGCGCACCTCGACCCGCTCCAGGCCGGTGAGCCCACCGCGGCGGAAACGGGCGCGGGTGTAGAGCGCGGCCAGCGTGCGCAGCTCCGGCGCCAGCTCCGGCACGGCGGTGGAGAGGCGCGCACCGAGCTCGCTCGGCGTGTCACCTGGATGGCGTGGCACGCCGAGCCGGTCGTTGAGGAAGAGCAGCCGGCGCCAGACCCGCGGGATGTCCGAGGGAGCCATCAGCCAGCGAAGCAGGAGCAGGCCGATGATCAGGACCAGGAGCAGGATGCCGGCTGCCACCAGCGCGAGCTGCTTCTCGACCGTACTCAGGCTGGGCACCGGCGCCGAACCGCCGTCCTGGCTCAGCTCGCCGAGGCGCGCGTTGGGGGGCCGCGATGCGGCCCCGCCGGCGGCCGACGTCTGGGGCACGGACTGGGACGCCGTCAGGGGCCGGACGACCGGGAAGTTGAGGTTGTCCGGCGTCGGCTCGAAGGGGATCCAGCCGTATCCGGGGAAGTAGGCCTCCACCCAGGTGTGAGCGTCGGTGGTGCTGACCAGGTAGCGGTGAGTGCGGTCGTCGTAGCCGCCCAGGCCGAAGCCGCTCTCGAGCCGCGAGGGGATCCCCAGCTGCCGCAGCATCACCGCCATGGCGGTGGCGAAGTCCTGGCAATACCCGCGATGGGACTGGAAGAGGAAGTAATCGAGGGGCCGGACGCCCTGGGGAGCCGGCGGCGGCTTGAGGGTGTAAGTGAAGTTACCCTTGGCCAGGAACCAGCTCTCGATCGCCTTGGCCTGGTCGTAGGGGTTGGTCGCGCCGGCACCCTGCACGATCTGCTCCGCCTTGAGCAGGATCCGGTCATCCTGCGCGGCGTAGCCGCCGGCGCTCTTCTGCCAGTAGAGCGTGCGGTAGGGATCGATCCAGGCGGGATAATCGGTCGAGGCTTTCCGCAGGCTGGCGACGTCGGCCACCGTCACCACCGCCTTGACCGCGTAGCCGTAGGGGGTGCGCGGACTGTCCGCCAGCTGGACGTGGTCGACGGTGGAAAAGGGCGCGGGCGGCGCCGCCTGTTGGTCGAGGATGCCGCGCACGTTGACCGGGTGCGAGTCGACAGAGACCGGCTCCCCGGCGCTGAAGACCGTGGCGTCGAGCGTGCTCGCCGGCACCAGGGTCTGCACCGAGATGTCGACCTCGCGGGTGAGCCGCGGATCGGCGGGCAGATCGGAGCGAGGGATGGTCTGCCTGGCGCCCACCCGGAGTGACGAGCGTACCGCCAGCCCTCCGCTGCTGCGCAGCTGGTACCAGCTGATGCCGTCCCAGCCCCCCAGCGCGATCCCGCGCCAGTAGGGGTAGAGCGGGTTGACGGAACCCGAGACGAACATCACGGTCGAGGGCCTGGCGTCGAGCTGGGCGCCGGGATGGACCGTCTCGCTGTAGCCGACCTGGGCGCGCCCCACTCCCACCCCGCCCGCGCCGATGCCGAAGGGATGGAACTCGACCGTGTGCACGGTGCCCGGCACCAGCAGGCTGCTCACGTCCGCACTGCTCAAGGGCGGGAGGATGAAGGCCACCGCCAGCACCATCACGATCGCCTCCGATCCCACCTCGCCGAAGTTCCAGCCGGTGTCGGAGGCGCGGGGCACGCGCCGGATCCGCCAGTGGTCCTTGAGGGCGACGAAGTTGAGGCGGAGCAGGATGGTGGCCGCCAGCGCCAGCCAGAGCGCGGTCAGGAAATACATGAGCGGGCTGGTGTCGTTGAGCACCTCCACCGCCAGGATCGATCCGCTGGGCAGGAGGGCAGCCAGGCCGTGCCGGCGGCGGAAGGTCCACCAGGCGGTCCACAGCCCGCTGGCCACGACCAGCGCCACCAGACCCGCGAGCAGGAGCTGCGCGGTCGAGAGACTGAGGCTCGACCCGAAGGCGACGATTGCCTGGACCGAGAAGGTAGTCATGCGGGCGCCGGCGTGCGGCGGCGTGTAGAGCAGGAGGAGGGCGCCGACCGCCGCAACGCAGGCCAGCAGGAAGAATCGCCCCGAGATCGGGCTGATCGCCAGAAGCCAGCCCAGGCAGGTCGCCAGGAACATGGCCGGGATGAGCACGTCGCTGCCCGCCACCCAGGCCGAGCGGTCCAGCGCGGTGGCCACGGTCCAGGCCAGGATCACGACCAGCACCAGCAGGAGCCAGCCGTCGCGGTGGCGGAAGGCCAGGAGCGGGGTTTCGTGGCGGCGGCGGAGGATCAGCAGGCTGCCCTCCTCGGCGCGCAGCCGGACCACGCCGAAGGCCAGCAGGGCGCCGGCAGCCGCGATCGCCAGGACGAGCAGGGTGCCGCTAGAGATTGACCACCCTCCGCTCCGCCGCGGGCTCGAGGTCGTCCGCCGAACGGACCACCCACCAGCTCAACGCCTGGTCCCAGCGGCCGATCTGGGGCAGGCTCGGCTGAGAGCCGCCGAAGCCGCGCGGGTCGAGGTAGACCACCAGGTTGCGATGGCCGCGAATGCCCAGATCGAGAAGCGCCTGGACCCAGGAGGGGTCGCCCGAGGGGGTTATGACGATGGTGCCGCCCCGGGTGCGCCAGTGCTCGCGCTGCGCCTGGAGCAGGCTGGCCAGGGAGTCGGTCCCGTCCGCCTGGGCCAGGGTGAACTGCTCCAGCAGGCGCTTACGCTGCTGATCACCGCGCGCGGCCTCGATCAGGTTCAGCGCCCGGTCGTTGGTGACGAGTCCCACGGCGGCGCCCCGGCGCAATCCGCTGTCGGCGATCGAGGCGGCCAGGCTGATGGCGTACTCCAGCGTCGAGTTGGGAGCCTCACCGGCGTGGACGCGGGCCTCGAGGTCGAGCACGATCCAGGCATCGCCGCCCTCCCGGGTCTCGAAGCTCCGGCTCATGAGACGCCCCAGCCGGGCCGAGGAGGACCAGTGGATCCGCTTGAAGCTGTCGGTGGGCACGTACTCGCGGATGGTGGTGGCGTTGGGCGGGAGATCGACCAGGCGCCCCCGGGTCTGCTCGTCTCCAGCCACGCTGGGCGCCAGCGCCTCGAGGTGGGCGACCGAACGCAGGACGGGATAGACCACCACCGAGCGGCTACCGGGTACGCGCAGGGTGCGGGGGAAGAGGCCGAAGGGGTCACCGTAGCGCAGCTCCACCGGTCCGAAGGTGAAGAGTCCGCGCTGCTTGAACTCACCTCGCGCCGTCCAGCCGCGGGAGCGCCTGCCCTTGAGGGCGAAGACCCGTCCCGGATCGTAGCCGGGCAGGCTGGAGAAGTCGACCAGCTCCAGGGCGGCGACCGGGACCCAGGAGCGGTTCTCGACCGAAAAGCGCTCTTCGAAGGGATCCCCGACCTGGAACTGCCCCTCCGGGCTCAGCCGCTCCAGGCTCAGGTTCTCGCCCACGATCCGGCTCCAGACCCAGCTCACGACCAGGAGCAGGACCAGGGCGTAGAAGAGGCTGTAGGCAAGCCGGATGCCGGTAATGTAGGCGAAGAAGAGGAGGAGCGCCAGGGCGGTGACCAGCGGGAGCCGGGGCAGCCGCATCAGCTCGCCGCGCGGCGCCCGTAGCGTGAGACCACCGACGGAGGAGGCACCGGCTCGGTCTCCAGGATCTGGCCGATCACGCGGGCCGAGGTCAGGCCGCGAAGCTCGGCGTTGGGCTTGAGGATGACGCGGTGGGCGAGAACCGGGAGGGCGAGCGCCTTGATGTCGTCCGGGGTCACGAAGTCTCGCCCGTCGAGGGCCGCCCGGGCCTGCGCGCCGCGGAAGAGGCCCAGCGAGCCGCGCGGGCTCGCCCCCAGCCCGACGTCGCCGTGGGCCCGGGTGCGGTGCGTGACTCGCGCGATGTACTCCTTGAGCTGGTCGTCGACGTAGATGTCCTGGACCTCCTTCTGGCCGGCGAGCACGTCAGCCGCGGAGGCGACAGGCTCCAGCTGCTCGATGGGAGACTCGTGCTGGAAGCGCTCCAGGACCTTGACCTCATTGGCGACGTCGAGATAGCCGAGGTTGATGCGCAGCAGGAAGCGGTCGACCTGGGCTTCGGGCAGGGGAAACGTCCCCGCGAACTCGATCGGGTTCTGGGTCGCCAGCACCAGGAAGGGAAGCTCCAGCGGATAGGTGGTCCCGTCGACCGTGACCTGCCGCTCTTCCATCGCCTCGAGCAGGGCCGATTGAGTCTTGGGCGTGGCCCGGTTGATCTCGTCGGCGAGGAGCACCTGGGTGAAGATGGGTCCGCTCCGGAACTCGAAACGCTGGCTCTGCGGGCTGTAGATATTGACTCCGGTGACATCCGCGGGGAGCAGGTCGGGGGTGAACTGGAGGCGCTCGAAGATGCACCCGAGCGAGCGGGCCAGCGACTTGGCGAGCATCGTCTTGCCCACCCCGGGGACGTCCTCGATCAGGATATGGCCGCGGGAGAGGAGGGCGATGACACAGAGCTCGATTTCCGACTCCTTGCCCACCAGCACCCGGGACACGTTGTCGACGATGCGGGCGCCGAGCCCGGCTACCCCGCGATTCTCAACCGCCATGTTTCCTCCTGCCCGGTTTGTTTCGACTGCGACTCATCGACTACTGATCCAACGTCCGCCTGGTTCCCTGGTTACCGGATCATCCGCCGGCGGGCGCTCCGAGCCAGCCAGCCGCCCAGGGTGCCTCCGGTCAGGATCAGAACGTCGTTCACAACCAGGCTCACGGTACCCAGGTCGCCGGTACCGATCGGCCCTACGGACCCGGCCAGCTGGGCCACGGCGATGAAGGCGATCGCGACCACGATACCGTTCCAGACTGAGGCCGAATCCGGTCCCAGGTAGCCGGCCAGGAGTCCGCCTGCCAGGAGCGCCCCAAAGGTCAGCGCCCCCTGACCCATGGCATCGGAGCGGTGGCCGCCGAAGAGGACGGTCGCACCCGCCAGCTGGGCGACGACTGCCAGCACCAGGCCCATCCCGGCCGCGAACCAGTCGACCTGCCGTGCCCCGGCCGGAGCCCGTTTGGCCATCCAGCCCAGTCTAGCCGGGCCATGGTTAGAGAATATTGAGAGCCCGCAATCCGGCCGCGCAGCAACCGAGATCCCTCGGCCGGCCGGGCCTCAGAGCTTCTCGAACCTGTCCACGGTGACGATGAAAACCGTGGCCCCACCCACCTGGACCTCGACCGGGTAGGGGACGAAGAAGTCTCCCGGCTCGACCAGCGGCGGCATCGGGTTCATGTACTCGCTGCGAGTCCGGCAGTTCTCCTTGATCAGGGCCAGCACCTCGTCCACCCGCTCGTCGTCGATGCCGGACATCAGGGTGACGTTCTTGTGCTGCAGGAATCCACCGGAGCTGGCGAACTTGGTGACCGAGATGCCCCGGTCGTTGAGGGCGTCCATCAAGGCGGCGGCGTCCTCCTGGTGCACGACCGCGATCAGGAGCTTCATGCGCTGCGCCGCGCCCTCTGACCGAGCGCCTCATGAACCAGCTGAAGGACGTTGGACGCGACTGTGTCGGCCGGGAGTGAGGCGTCGACCTCCCTCCACCGCGCCGGCTCCTGGGCGGCAAGCTTCAGGTAGGCATCATGGACGAGCATGTGGAACCGGACGGTCTCGTCGTCGAGGCGGTCCCTCTTCTCGTGAGCGATCCGATCGAGCCCCTGCTCGACGGAGAGATTGAGCAGGAGGGTCAGATCGGGCTCGAGACCGCCGGTCGCCAGCTCCTGGAGCCGGGCCAGCGCGACGCGGTCGAGGCGCCGGCCGTAGCCCTGATAGGCCATCGTCGAGTCCGTGTAGCGGTCGCAGATCACGATCTCACCGGCGTCCAGCCGCGGCCGGATGACGTCCCGCACCAGCTGGGCCCGCGCGGCGGTGAAGAGCAATGCCTCGGTCCAGGCCGTGATGCCCGCCGCCTGCGGATCCAGGACGATGGCACGGATCCGTTCTCCGGTCGGCGTCCCGCCCGGCTCGCGCGTGGTGAAGACCCGGCGTCCCTCAAGGCGGAGGGCCGATGCCAGCCGTTCGATCTGCGTCGATTTGCCGGCGCCCTCGGGGCCTTCGAAGGTGATGAAGAACCCGGCCGGGATTTCATCGGCGCTCATATCGATGGCCGGAAATATACGCGGTCAATCCCCGGTCGTGTAAATGCGCAGCCGGCGGTTCGGCTCCTTGCCGGTCGATCGCGCGGTGAGCTCGTGGCGTTCCACCAGCTGGTGCTGGAGGCGCCTCACGTAGGCGTTCTGCGGGGACAGCTCGACCATGGCGTTGGTCGCCTTGGCGCGGTGGATGCCTTCGATCGTCTCCTGAAGCGCCGACTCGGTGGGATCGGGCGTCTCCAGCTGGTACATGCGGGTGAGCGCGTTCTTGATCTGGGTGATGGTATTGCTCTTGAGCACCTGGATCGGGATGCCGTCGACTTCCGCTTCCTTGATCGGCGAATCCTTCCTCCGGTAGTAGTTTTTCAAGGTCAGGATCAGGTCCGCGTCCTCGATGTGGTTCTGCACCCGGACCGGCACCTTGAGGTCTGAGATGGCCTGTTCCAGGTAGTTCCGGCTGACGCCGTAGGGGAAGATGCTGAGGGCCTCGTGCACCCCCCGTGTCCGCGCCGGCTCCTGGAGCTCCCGGACCGCTGAGGTGCGCATGGCGGCGGGTTCGGCCACCCGGGCCATGATCGCTCCGTCGGCGCCTCGGGTCCGCATCTGGGGCGGCTTGATGATGCCCCGGAGGGCGGCGTCGACCACGTCGGCCAGCGGCTGGTGGACGGCCAGCCGGTCCCGATCGTGGATCTCGACCAGGACGTCGAAGGTCGGAGGGGATTTCCGTTCCAGCACCGACTTCTGCGTCCCCCGGCGCCGGGCCTCCTCATCGGAGAGGGTCACGGTCTGGATCCCGCCCAGCAGGTCGTTGAGCGTCGGGTTCACCATCAGGTTCTCGAGCGAGTTGCCGTGGGCGGTGGCCACCAGCTGCACCCCACGCTCGGCGATGGTCCTGGCCGCCGCCGCCTCCAGCTCCGTGCCGATCTCGTCGATGACGATCACCTGCGGCATGTGGTTCTCGACCGCCTCGATCATGACCGAGTGCTGGAGGGCGGGCGTGCGCACCTGCATCCGCCGGGCCCGTCCGATCCCGGGGTGCGGGATGTCGCCGTCGCCGCCGATCTCGTTGGAGGTGTCGACGATCACCACCCGCTTCTTCATCTCATCGGCCAGGACGCGGGCGCACTCGCGCAACATGGTGGTCTTACCGATACCGGGGCGGCCGAGCAGGAGGATGCTCTTGCCCCCCAGCACCATGTCCTTGATGATGTCGATGGTGCCGGTGATGGCGCGCCCGACCCGGCAGGTCAGGCCCACGATCTGGCCGGAGCGGTTGCGGATGGCGGAGATCCGGTGCAGGGTGCGCTCGATCCCGGTCCGGTTGTCATCTCCGAAGGAGCCTACCCGGGTGGCGACGAACTCCAGGTCCTCCTGGGTCACGGGAGTCTCGTCGAGCAGCACCTCGCTGTCGGGAAACCGTGCCTCGGGCTCGCGTCCCAGGTCGAGCACGACCTCCAGCAGCAGGCCCTGGTTGTCGAGGCGCCGCACCGCCCGGTTGATGTGCGGCGGCAGGGCCTGGAAAAGCAGGTCCAGCTCTGCCGGGTCGGCCCGGGCCAGCCCGTTGGGCGCGCGTGACGGGCTCGGGATCATCCGTATTGCGGCACCAGCCGCTTCTCCCCCAGGGGGACTCGCCGCCGGGCCGGGACCTTGAGAGCCAGCTCCTTGAACATCAGCAGCTGCGAGGCGATCACCTCGAAGCCCTCCCGCTGGAGGAGCGCGATCGCCTCCTGATCATTCTGCCGCAGGCTGCACCACACCGGTCCCGGATGCCGTTCGGCGACGTAGGCCAGCCCCTGCTGGACGATCGCGGCGAGCAGGTCGCGCGGCTCGGGCCGGGCCATGAGGCCCAGGATCAAGGGACGGCCGCCGCCTCCCGGAGTGATCCCCAGCCAGCCGATCACCTCCACCCGGTCGACCACGAACTGCCGCCGCCGCACCGGCCGGGGCACGGCCCCCGTCCACCAGCCCAGCTGGAACGTGTCCCTCCATTCCTTGAAGGAGGAGGCCAGCACCTCGACCACCTCTTTAGGGGTCACCGCCCGGTAGAGGAGATAGAGTGAGAGCTGGTCCGACTTGCGCATGGCGCGCCAGCCGGGAACCTCGGGCGCCTGCCGCCGGGACACCGACTCGGCGAGCAGAGCCTGCTCGACCCCGACTGCCCGAAAGCCGCGGGCTCGGAACAGGTCCGCCACCGGGTCGCCGACTCCCACCCGGACGATGAACCGGGTCACGCCCCGCGCCAGTCCCTCGTTGCAGAGGTGATCGAGGAGCGCAGTGCCGGCGGCGAAACGGTCGAGCCCGGGGGCCAGCGACAGGTTCAGGAGCTGCCACGGTCTTCCGCCAGGGGCGGTCTCCGCCTGGACGAAACCCTGGATGCCCGATCGGCGCCCGTCCTCGCCCACGAAGACGTGGTCCGCGGGCGAGGCCAGCGGAAGCACCGAGGCGAAGGTGTGGTTGAGGAGGAACCACAAGCGCCGCGAGGCGAGCTGGCGGAAAGATGCCGATCGCCCGGCCGCCTCCCGGTCCTGCTCGCGGAAGAGCGCCTCGATGGCGCCCAGGTCCTTGAGCTGCGCCGGGCGGATCTTCAGGCTCACGACCCGTTGGCGCGCAGACCCAGGAAATACTGGTGCCAGCGGCGGTCGGGCGTGAGCTCGGGATGAAAGGCCAGCGCCAGCCGGTTGCCCTGTCGCAACGCCACCGTCCGTCCGGCATGGACCGCCAGGACCTCCGCCTGGCGGGCCGGCTCCACCACCTGGGGGGCGCGGATGAATACCGCTGGGCCGCTGCCCCCGATGGCTGGCGATTCCACCTCCGTCTCGAAGCTGTCGATCTGGCGGCCGTAGGCGTTGCGCTGCACGGTCATGTCGATCAGGCCCAGCGGCTCCTGGTCAGGGCGCCCGTCCACGACCCGGTTCGCCATCAGGATCATGCCGGCGCAGGTTCCGAGCACCGGCATGCCCTCGGCGCTGCGGGCTACGATCGCCTCCCGCAGGCCGGGCTCCATCAGCCGCGCCATGGTGGTGCTCTCACCGCCAGGAAGGATCAGCGCGTCGACCCCGTCCAGGTCGGCGCGCAGCCGCACCGGCCGGCACTCGACCTCGCAGGCGCGCAGCGCCGCCATGTGCTCACGGAAATCCCCCTGCAGGGCCAGGACGCCGATAAGCCGCCGGGCCGGCCGGGAGCTCACCAGCCTCTGCCGGCGAGCAGCTCCTCCTGCGGAATCGCCCCGATCTCGAGTCCGCGCATCGGCTTGCCCAGGCTCTTGGAGGCATCGGCCAGGATGTCGGGCCGGTCGAAGTACGTGGTCGCCGCCACGATCGCCTTGGCGCGGGCGGATGGATTCTCGGACTTGAAGATTCCCGATCCCACGAAGACGCCGTCGCAGCCGAGCTGCATCATCAGGGCCGCGTCGGCCGGGGTCGCGAGCCCGCCGGCGGCGAAGTTGACCACGGGAAGGCGGCCCAGCCGGGCGCAGTCTTCGAGCAGATCGACCGGCGCGCCGATCCGCTTGGCCTCCATGACCAGCTCCTCCGGTCCCATGCCGTGGAGACGCCGGATGGCCGAGGTGACGGCCCGCACGTGCCGGACCGCCTCCACCACGTTGCCCGTGCCGGCCTCGCCCTTGGTGCGGATCATGGCCGCCCCCTCGGCGATACGCCGGAGCGCCTCGCCCAGGTCCCTGCAGCCGCAGACGAAGGGCACCTTGAAGGGATGCTTGTTGATGTGGTGCTCCTCGTCGGCCGGGGTCAGCACCTCACTCTCGTCGATGTAGTCGATTCCCAGCGACTCCAGGATCTGGGCCTCGACGAAATGCCCGATCCGGCACTTGGCCATGACGGGGATGGTGACCGCCTCGACGATGGCGGTGATCACCCCGGGGTCACTCATCCTGGCCACCCCGCCTTCCTTGCGGATGTCGGCCGGAACCCGCTCCAGGGCCATGACCGCGACCGCGCCAGCATCCTCGGCGATCCTGGCCTGTTCGGGAGTGACCACGTCCATGATCACGCCCCCCTTGAGCATCTCGGCGAGCCCCGCCTTGACCTTCCAGGTGCCGCGCCGGTCGGAGCCGGTTGGCGCCTCGTCCACGCCTCCATTGTACCGCTGGGAACCTAGAATTGATCCCATGCGGGAGGCCTCACGGCGGCCTTCGTTCCGCCGGCCGCGGCTGCGGGTCGTCGGGCCCGGTTGGCGCCCCCGCCAAGCCCTGGGGCTGCTCCAGCTCCTGCTCCTGGCGCTACTCGGCCTTCCCGCGCTGCTGGGAGTGGTCACCGTCGCCGGGCTGGCGCTGACGCCGCCGGTCGACGACCTGCGGCCGCGGGTCGACGCCGTCCTGAGCGCCCATGGCGGAACCTACGTCGCCATAGACGCCGTCCCGGACCAGCTGAGCGAGGCCCTGATCTCGATCGAAGACGAGCGTTTCTACCAGCACCGCGGCATCGACACCCAGGGCCTGGTCCGCGCCCTGCTCGCCGACCTCTACCACCGCCGGGCTTTGGAGGGCGCGAGCACCCTGAGCCAGCAGCTGGTCAAGAACCTCTACCTGCAGGGCGACGACGACAACTGGCGCAAGCCGCAAGACCTGCTCCTGGCCCTCAAGCTGGAGGCGAAGTACGACAAGCACACCGTCCTGGCGGACTACCTGAACTCGGTCTACTACGGGCACCAGGCCTGGGGCGTTGGACGCGCCGCCCGGGTGTACTTCCACATGGCTCCGGCGCAGCTGGACCTGGCCCGCGCCTCGATGCTGGCCGGCCTGCCGCAGGCGCCCTCCTGGCTGGACCCCTATCGCAACCCGTGCGCGGCCCGCGGGCGGCAGTTCGCCGTCCTGGCGCAGATGGCCCACGTCGGCTACATCACCGCCGACCAGGCCGCGAAAGCCTACGCGGAACCAATCGGGTTTCCGTGCAGGTAGGCCCTTAGAAGAAGCGAGACGCCGCGTCAGCGGTGGCGAGCCAGGGCGCGCCGGGCCTGCCGGCCCACGCGAGCGGCGCGAGGCGTGC
>VBIC01000216.1:0-697 GCA_005881425.1 Chloroflexota bacterium
TGCCGATGGTCATGCTGACTGCCATCGCTGCCAGGCCGACGGTCAGCGAGATGCGGCCGGCCACCAGCAGGCGGGCGAGCAGGTCGCGACCCAGCTCGTCACCGCCCAACAGGTGCGGCCCAGTGAGCGGTGGCGCGAACTTGTTCCTGATATCGATGTACAGCGGATCAAACGTCAACAGCGGTCCAGCCGCGGCGCTGAGCACCAGCAGCACGATCATGCCCAGCCCGAAGACGGCCAGGTGATGGCGCCGAAAGCGGCGCACCGCCAGCCGCGACGGGCTCAGACTGACCGGCGCCAGCGCTGGGCTGGGTGCTGCCACCTCCACCTGAACCTGGCGGGGCGCATCCAGCGATCGCGTTGACATCCTGTTATTCCACTAGTCCAACCGAATGCGCGGGTCGACAGTGGCGTACAGGAGGTCCGCCAGGAGACTGCCGGCGAGGACGAGCACGGCGGTCAGCATCAGCGTTCCCATCAGGATCGGGTAGTCCCGGTAGCCAAGCGAGTCGACGAAGAGCCGCCCCATGCCCGGCCAGGTGAAGACGGTCTCGGTCACCAGCGCGCCGCCGAACAGCGTCGGCAGTTGCAGGCCGGCCAGCGTGATGAGCGGCAAGACGGCGTTGCGGAGGCCGTGGCGGACCAGGATCGCCCACTCGTACAGCCCCTTGGCGCGGGCCGTACGCATGTAGTCCTG
>VBIC01000216.1:723-2354 GCA_005881425.1 Chloroflexota bacterium
CAGCGCCAGCACGAGCATGGGCGCGATCAGGTGGCGGACCCGGTCCGGGAAGGAGCCGTCGCCCTCGGTCGTGATGCCGCCGGATGGCAGCCAGCCCAGGCTGGCCGAGAACAGGAAGATCATCATCAGCCCGAACCAGAACGTCGGCAGTGACAGCGCAATCATCGCGCCGATCGTCGCCAGGTAGTCGAACAGCGAGTAACGACGCAGCGCCCCGAGCAGGCCGACCAGGACGCCCAGGATCACCGCCAGGAGGGTCGAGGTGACCATCAGCTCGGCCGTCGCCGGCACGCGCTCGGCAATCGAGGTCAGCACCGGCCGCGAGTCGCGGAACGAGCGCCCCCAGTCGCCGACCAGCAGGCCGGACACCCAGCGTCCGTACTGCACGGGCAGCGGCTGGTCGAGCCCCAGCTGGTGCGCCAGGCGGTCGCGGTCAGCCTGCGTCATGCCCGGATTGAGCGCGTAGGCCGCCAGCGGCCCGCCCGGCGCCAGGTTCAGGACGGCGAAGCCGATGATCGAGACCACGACCAGCAGCAGCACGCTCTGGAGCAGCCGCCGCACCAGGTAGCGCGTCATGCCCAGAAACCCGGCCGGGTGGCCCGGCAGGGGGGCGCGCAACTCGGCGCCGTCGCTCCCGCTAGGACTGCCACCGCCACGTGCGGATGTTCCAGGCGTTGGACACCACGTTCGGGGTGTTGACGTACCCGAGCAGACCCTTCTTCGTGCCTTCGATGAACCCGTACTGGAACATCGGAAGGAACGCCATGTCGTCGTGGAGCACCTGCTGGATCTTGAGGTACGCATCCTTGCGCTTGGCCTGATCCACCGTCGAGGTCCCATTGTCGAGGAGCTGGTCCAGCGTCGGGTTGGCGTACTGCATGGTGTTGTTGCCGGCGCCGGCCTTGGCGGGGATCGCCCGGCTGGAGAAGTAGCTCGACGCGTCCGGGTCCGGCCCGGTGCCGTAATGGAGGCCGACCATGACCGAGTCGTACTGGGACTGGTTGAAGTAGTCGCCCCAGATCACGGCGGCGGGCATGTTCTTGATCTCCACGCTGACCCCGATGTCCTTCCAGTTCTGCTGCAGGTACGCCTGGGCCTGTTCGCGGACCTTGTTGCCGGCGGTCGTGGAGTTGGTGAACTGGAGCTTGACGCCGTTCTTCTCCCGGATGCCGTCATCACCGGCCTTCCAACCCGAAGGTGTGGGCGGACAGGTCCGGATTGTAGGCCCACGACTCCTTCGGCAGGTAGGACTCCGCTGGTCCATGGACACTGTAGTAGATGTTCTTGATGATGGTGTTCTTGTCCATGGCCAGGTAGAGCGCCTGCCGCACGTCCTTGTCCTGGAACTGGGGTCGGCCCAGGTTGAACCAGATGTTCTCGATGAAGGCCGTCGGGCCGACGTGGATGTCTCGGTCCGCCAGCGTCTTCGCCTCGTCGTAGTGGTCCGCCGTGATCCCCTGCAGCCCGGTGTAGTCGATCTCACCAGTCTTGAATTGGGTGAACATGACGGTGAGGTCCGGGATGTACCTGAAGACGACCTTCTCCAGGGACGGTCCGTCTCCCCAGTAGTTTGGGTTGGCATTCAACGTGATGTGGTCGCCAGGCACCCGCTCGCCCCAGACGAACGCCCC
>VBIC01000217.1 GCA_005881425.1 Chloroflexota bacterium
ACAAGCTGGCCGAGTTCAAAGCGAACATCATGGGCCAGATCATGGACTTCATCCGGAACTCGGTGATCATGGCCGGCATCCAGTGGCTGCTGGGCCTGCTCACCCCGGTGGGGGCCTTCATCAAGGCCTGCAAGGCGATCTACGACATCATCATGTTCTTCGTCGAGCGGGGCAGCCAGATCCTGGCCTTCGTCAACTCCATCCTGGACTCGGTGGGGGCCATCGCCGGCGGGGCCCTGGGCGAGGCCGCCAACTACATCGAGCAGAGCCTGGCCAAAGGCATCCCGGTGGCGATCGGCTTCCTGGCCAGCCTGCTCGGCCTGGGCGGCCTGGCGGACAAGATCAAGTCCATCATCCAGCGCATCCAGGAGCCCATCCACACCGTCATCAC
>VBIC01000218.1 GCA_005881425.1 Chloroflexota bacterium
TCTCCAAGGAAGAGCACGACCAGAAGGTCGCCATCGGCCTGGCCCAGGTCGACAAAGAGGAGCAGCAGTACCTGGTCGATGGGGCAATCGTCGAGGCGGACGCCAAGAAAGTGGCAGCCACCGTGAAGCGCGACAACCCGATCTTCAAGGAGGTCAACGTCGTCGAGCGCGAGGGGCGCTTCGATTATGCCTACGTCGCGAGCTCCGGGGTAAAGACAGGCGTCAAAAAGAGTCCTTACAGCTCGAAGTACATCGAGAGGAAGGGCAATCACTACGTGCTCACCAACAAGGCGCCGAACTACTATGCCAAGAACATTCGCGAGTGGTTCTACAAGAAGAACTTCCGGGCGTCGAAGATCGCCGGTCCCCTTGCGCGAGCCGCGATCAGAGGCCAGCCGGATAAGTGGTGGTGCATGAACGAGGGCTCCACCCCGTCGGGTCACAAGCCGAAGTCGACCACGTGCGCCCGGTCGCCTGGCACTGGAACGGCTACGGCTACAACACCGACCAGGCGACCCGGTACGAGTGGTACGACAGCACCGACCTGGAGGTGCTGTGCGGTCCCTGCAACAGCTCCAAGGGAGCCGGCGACACTGAGTACGAGCCGACCGTCGGCGCCAGCTTCCTCGGCTGGCGCGAGTAACCTGGACTTAGCCGAGATCACGGGAGGCGACGGTGCAGAACTTCACCCTGTGGAACGCGTGGGCTGACGCAGCCGGGACGACAGTCACCTTCTTCGCCACCAGCGCGGGCTTCCAGCGCATCAACCGCGGGACACCCAAGATGATCGGCGAGATGCTGAAAGACCTCGGCTGTCCCAACGACCAGGTCAAGGACTGGAGCGTCAAGGCCTTCGCCACCGACTATCTGTCGGACGATCTGGACACCGACGACTGGCGCGACCGGTGGAACGTCTCCTACGAGGTGAAGGTGCGGATGAATAGCCCGGTCAAGTTCTCGGCGCCCAGCGAGTACCTGGTGGACAACCTGTCCGGGGACAAGACCTGGGACGGCGCGGAGCCGGCGCCTGACACCTGCGTCGTGGTGGCGGACTTCCCCACCGAGGCCGAGCGCGAGCGCTTCGAGCCCCGAGCCCAAGGCAAGTCGAAGGATCTGAAGATCGAAAAGAGCGCCGCCCACGACCGGCAGGCGCTGATCTCGATGCCCGCCGGCGAGTCCTTCTTCAAGCAGGGCGCCAGGCTGGCCGTGACCACCGAGGCTCTCGTCCACGAGTTCGGCGGGACGACTCAGTGGCGCGACCGCTTCGGCCACGAGGAAGACAGCGAGGAAGAGG
>VBIC01000124.1 GCA_005881425.1 Chloroflexota bacterium
GTCGATCGTGAACTGGTTCTCACGGACCTGGTTGACGGCGCGCCCGGGCGTCGGCGTGGTGGCCGACCGCACGCGGTTCAGGACGAGCTCGTCATCGGTCATGGTCAGCTTGCTCCACCCTACCAAGCTGGCGCCGGCTGCTACAGTCTGGATCCATGAGCCAGATCGCGCCGGCTGGAACGCCGGCGCCGGCGCGGCCGGGGGCCTTCAAACGATGGGCCTTCCGCGCCATGGACGCGGTCCACGCCTTCCTCTACCGGCGCGGCATCGGGCGGTCGATGGGCAGGATGCAACAGGTCCTGCTTACGACCACCGGACGCGTCAGCGGTAAGACCCACACCGTGGCCCTGAGCGCCGTCCCGGAAGCGGACGGCTGGGTGGTGATCGGCTCCTTCGGCGGCGCCGGCGTGGATCCCAACTGGTGGCTGAATCTCGTCGCCCACCCCGAGGCGACAATGCAGGTCAACGACCAGGTGCTGAGGGTGCGCATGCAGCAGATCACCGAGCCCGCCGAGCGCGATCGCATCTGGAACGCCATCGTCGAGGTCGCGGCGAACTACGCCGGGTACGCCCGCAAGACCTCCCGCGTGATCCCGCTGGGGCTGCTCCGGCCGATCGCCTGAAGCCGTCGGCGATCGCCTCCTGGCTGCTCATCAAAACCCTGGACCGATTTTATGGGTAACGGCCTCGACGCCCCGCGCGGCCAGCTCGGCCTCGACATCACCGCCCAGGAACCGTTGTGCGCCCTCGGAGTGCCGGAGGGACGCATCCAGGTGGGCGAGCGTCAGTCCGCGCACGAAGAGGTGAGCCTGCGCGGCGGAAGCGAGCTCAGCGATCGGCCGCATCGCCGCCGGGATCCACGCCGCATCGCCGGGAAGTGACATGGCCCGCAGCGCCTCGTGCTCGCCCTCGACGTCGTCCACGAAATGCTGGTGGTCGGCTCTTCGAAGGACGAACATCTGCTTCGGGCTCGGCGTCCGGTCGAGCAGTTCGGCGACGGCAGCCGCCGGGACCATGGTGTCGTCCCCGGCCGCCAGGTACAACGTCGGCACCTCGCGGCTCCAGCCGAACGTCAGCTTCACCGGAAGTATCCCCGGCCTGGGGTGCTCGCTTCCGGCGGGAGCCAGCGCCACCACCGAGCCCACCAGGGGCTCGACCTCGGGCACAGCCAGGCGACCGCGTACCCGTGACTGGCAAGATGGGTGCACAGGAAGCTTGCCGAGCGCCGGTTACCGGCGCTGGAGTGGGAGAAGACGATCAGCGGGTGTTCGCCTTGCCGCTCGGGAAGCCAGAGATCGCAGGGGAAAAGGCGTCCGCGCGCCGGATCGGACGCCTCGATCGTCCTGGCTTCGACCGCCAGAGGGCCTGGGGCGAATGGATCGTAGGCCATGCGGCAGTAAAACGATACGACCGATCAGTTTGTACTTCAAAGGAGGAGAGCCAATGCAAAAGATCACCTCGATGCTGTGGTTCGACGACCAGGCGGAGGCGGCCGCCGACCACTACATCTCAGTCTTCTCCAGGCGGCCCGGCTCGAACCGGGGCCAGTCGCGCGTCCTGGACGTTACCCGCTATGGCGAGGCGGGGCCCGGTCCCGCAGGCAGCGTCATGATCGTGCGCTTCGAGCTCGAGGGACAGGAGTTCACCGCGCTCAACGGCGGACGGCAGCCGTTCTCGTTCTCGGAAGCCATCTCGTTCATCGTCAACTGCGAGACCCAGGAGGAAGTGGATTACTTCTGGAGCGCGCTCACCCAGGGTGGCGAGGAAGGACCGTGCGGCTGGCTCAAGGACCGCTACGGCCTGTCCTGGCAGATCACCCCGACGGGCATGGAAGAGATGCTGAACCACCCCGACCAGGAGAAAGCCCAGCGGGCCATGAAGGCGATGCTGGGGATGAAGAAGATCGATCTCCGGGAGCTGCAGCGAGCCTTCGCCGGCGAGCTGGCGACCAAGAAGTAAGGGCCGTCTGACCCAGCGCCGCGGTCGATCAGCCGCAACCTACGGCGGTCGACAGGGCTTCGCAAATGGCATTCATCGCTCCGGGCCTGGTGCGGCCGATACGCCTCACCAGGCGCGCGCGGGCGATCAGCTGCACGTTGTCGAGGTTGGCCACGGACTCGACACGGATGCCGTCCGCGGGTCCGAGGCGGACCTCCGTCGAGAGGCCGCGAATCGTCGACGTCACCGGCGCGGCGATCACCGAATGCAGCAGCTGGCCCATAGGGTCCCGGCTGAGAACCACGATAGGGCGCATCTTGTCGAGTCGTGCGAGCCACACCTCGCCGCGGCGAGGCGCCCTATCGGTCGTCTTCGGCCTCAGGATAGAGGGCCTCCCAGTCCGTCGGATCGGCCAGGCCGCTGCTGTCACCCAGGAGGGGAATACTCCTTTCCGCGTCGTCGGGCGGATTTAGGCGGTAGGCGGCGATATCTCGGCGCAACCGCTCGGCGTCGATCAGGCGATCGAGAGCCAGGTCGATGACCTCGGAGGTCGAGCGCGCCGCCACCAGCCCGCGGGCGCGATCCGCTTTCGCCCGGTCCAGCGTGATCGTGACCTTATCTTTGGCCATACCAAACATACTACCACACGGTGGTAAAGGCGCGGCGCGTCGTGAGCTCACCTGCGGAGCGCGACCTCGGCTGGGCGCGCCGGCCCCGCACCCGCGCCGGTCAGCTCCAGGGCCTCCGCGATTTCGTCGAGGTCCTGTTGCGTGAGGTTGAGGCTGGCGGCCTCGATCCACCCGTTCACCTGCTGCGGTGAGCGTGCTCCCACGATGGCGCCGCTCACGCCGGGCCAGCTTTGCGTCCAGCTCACCGCCACCGCGGCCACCGAAACCCCGTGCCGAGCCGCGATCGGACGCAGCGCATCGCGAAGCGCCAGGTTGCGGCTGAGCAGCGGTTCCCGGAACTCAGGATTCCGCCGCCGCCAATCGTCCTGTGCCATGCGCTCCACGCGCTCACGGCTGAAGGTCTCGGTCAGGATCCCGGACTGCATCGGGCTGTAGACGATCACGCCCGTCTGGTGGGCGGCGGCCCAGGGGATGACGTCAGCACCGGACTGCCGATGGATCAAAGAAAACGGTGGCTGCAGCGAGTCCACGTGATGAACCTTCTCGGCGCGCTCCAGCAGGGGGACGCTGAAATTAGAGACGCCTCCGGCACGCACCTTGCCTTCGGCGATCAGGCGGGCCATTTCGCCCCAGGACTCTTCGACCGGCGTGCCGGTCTCGTCGGGCCAGTGGAACTGATACAGGTCGATGCGCTCGACGCCCAGGCGGCGCAGCGAGGCTTCGGCTTCCTTGCGGATGGATTCCGGGCGCAAGTTCCGCTGCGGTTCCTCGTACGGCCGCTCGAGGTTGGGGATCATGCCGCCCTTGGTAAAGACCAGGGGTCGCTGGGACGCTGGAATCCTCTTCAGAGCCTGGCCGACGACCTCTTCAGAGTGGCCGTAGCCGTAGATTGCCGCCGTGTCGACCCAGTTGATGCCAAGGCCGACCGCATGCTCGATCGCGGCAATCGAATCGCTGTCTTCCTGCGAGCCCCATCCGTAGGCCCAGCCTCCTCCACCGATTGCCCAGGCGCCGAGTCCGACGGTCGTGATCTGCATCCCGCTCTTGCCCAGGGGGCGTGTTCGCAAGGTCATGGTCTGCCTCCTTTCGTGACTGATTGCGCAACCGGGACGGGTCGCTCACCATGTTGGTTGGCATAGCGCCGGACGATGGCGGAGATATCGAGGTCTGCGAATTGACGCTCCGTCTCGCGGAATAGATCGCGCGTCACCGAGGTCACTGGCGCCGCAGCCTGCGCCCGGGCGTAGAGATCGAGGGCCAGACCAAGGTCCTTGGCGAGGTCGCGGACCGCAAACATGGTCGGTTCGTGCTGGTCACGCAGGAACCCGGCCTCGCGAAGCCTCAGAGCCGGCGCGAAGCGTGACAGAATCCAGAAAACCTCTTCCCCCTCGAGCCCTGCCGCCTTCCCCGCGGCGGTCAACTCGGCAGCGCCGGCGCTGATGATGCCCAGCATGCTGTTGGCCACCAACTTCAAGCGCGACCCACTCCCCATCGGGCCGGCGTAGTGAACTTCGCCGAGGTGGGACAGTACCGGCTGGACGACGTCCAGGTCTTCACGCCGGCCGCCGATGAGCACAAGGAGCGTTCCCTTCTCGACCGCCGGCACGCTGCCCACTACCGGAGCTTCGACCAATCGCACGCCCTTCAGCTGAGCCTCTCGGTCGAGCTCGTCGACGATCTCCGGACCTGCCGTGCTCATTTCGATGACGGTCTTCCCGGCAGCTTCCCGGAAAACGCCGTTGGGACCGAGGTGGACGTCGCGAACGGCTGAGGGGCCGGTGAGGCTGCTGATCACGATATCGGCGTCGCGGGCTGCGTCTACGGGCGTATCGGCGACCCTCCCCACGTTCAGGCGTTCCGCCTTGGATCTGGTGCGGTTCCACAGCGTCAGCTCGAAACCTGACGCCTTGAGCCGTCTGGCCATGGCGCCACCCATCCGACCGGTGCCGAGAACAGCTACTCGTGTCATTGGCCTCGCACCTCCTGCGCGTCCGCTCCGCTGGGGAAGCGGACTTAGGAAACTAACCGTTCCGTTTCGCTATTCAGATAAGATAACCGCATGCCGGCCGTATCTATTCCCTCTCCCGCGGGGGCGCGGCGCCCCGGCCGGCCCCGGAGCCAGAAGGCGCGTTCGGCCATTCTGGCGGCAGCCGCGCATCTCATCGACGAGCAGGGACTGCGCGCCATCAGCATGGATGAGGTAGCCGAACGGGCGGGCGTCAGCAAGGCCACGATTTACCGCTGGTGGCCGTCCAAAGGCAGCCTGGCCCTGGAGGTTTTTCTCGACCAGGTTCTCCAGAGCCAGCAGCCGCTGCCCGACCAGGGCTCGCTGCGGCGCGACCTGCTCGCCCACGTCACTGCCGTGGCGCGGTCTTATGGCCAGACCGCGACCGGAAGGCTGCTCGCCGACCTGATCGGTGAGCTTCCCGCTGATCGCGAGCTGGGCACGACCCTCCGGAGCAGAGTGATCGAGCCGATCCGCACCCACAACCGCCTGATCTTCGAGCGCGCCATCGCGCGGGGAGAAATGCGGCGAAGTGTCGACACGGACGTCGCGATGGACATGATCTACGGCGCCATCTGGGAACGGCTCCTGGTGCAGCACGGCCCGCTGAATGAGAGATTCGCCCGTAATCTGGTCGAGATTGTGCTGATCGGCCTGGAGCCGAGGCCGTCTCCAGTGCAGACCGTCAAGAACTGAGTTGTCGGTCGAGGTCCATGCGGCCCTTCAGGACTTCTCGATGTCGATGTTCCAGTTGATGCCGAATCTGTCTGTCAGCCAGCCGGAAGTGCCCCAGGCCTGATCGGTGAGCGGCATC
>VBIC01000219.1 GCA_005881425.1 Chloroflexota bacterium
AGTCCACGCACGGTTTGCGACATGACGTTCTCCTTCCCTTGGCTGGCAGGGCCGCCGACATAGGAGGCCCCTTTCACCCAGGACAACGGAAGGGGGAACGCGATCTTCCGAAAAAAACTAGGACGGCAAACTTCACTGGCGATCTACCGAGGGGAGTATAATGGAGGTAGGAACATCCCCGAGGAGGATTGCCATGCGTACCCGACCCCGTCCGCGCCCCACCCGCGCCCAGACGCTCACCCCCGTTCTGGCGAACTGCCCGGTCTGTCAGAGCCGACTCTGCGCCGACTACGCCAACTTCCGCACGGTCACCACCCTGGACGCCGTCACTCGCCTGACCGTCCACGTCCGCCGCTGTCACAACCCGAGTTGCGGCCGCTACCGCCGGCCCTATCGCCCCGAGGCGGAACCGCACTTCGCGTTGCCGCACCATGAGTTCGGCCTCGGCATCAGGAACTCAGCCGCCGCGGGGTGGCCCTCGCCCAGCGCACCGTCCTCAATCTCCTGGACCGATACGACGAACTCCGGGCGCTGGCGACGGCCGATCCCCAACGGTTGCGGCGTTTGTTGCAGGGTCAGCAGCGCGTGGTACTGGCCATCGACGGCTTGCAACCCGACGTCGGCCACGAGGTGCTGTGGGTGCTGCGCGACTGCATCTCCGGCGAGGTGCTACTGGCGCGCAGTCTGCTGTCGGCCACGGCCAAGGACCTGGCGCCCTTGCTGACCGAGGTGCGCGAGGCCCTGCCCGTGCCCATTACCGGCGTGATCTCCGACGGCCAGGAATCGATCCGCAAGGCCGTGGCGCAAGCGTTACCCAAGGCGCCCCACCAGTTGTGCCAGTTCCACTACCTGCGCGAGGCGGCCCGGCCGATCCACGAGGCGGATCGCCACGCGAAAAAGGAGCTGAAAAAGCGGGATCGAGCGAGCGGCGGAGGACGCGGACGACGAGGAGGCGGAGATCGTCCGCGGCTACTGTGCAGCGGTGCGTGCGGCGTTGACCGACGACGGCTTGCCGCCGCTGGCGGCGCCGGGACTGAAACTCCACGAGCGGCTGATGCACATCGCCGAGAGCCTGGATTGGCTGGCCGCCCGGAGCGGGGCCTTGCCGGGGGGACTGGACCGGCTGCGACGGTTGCTGCGGCGGGGGCTGGAGGAGACGGCGGCGTTGTGGCCGCCGGTGCGGGCGGCCTACCGCTGGGTGCGTCTCGTGGCCTTCCTACTGGAGAACAAGGCGAAGCGGCCGGCCCGGGAGGTGCGGCGGCGGTTGGGCCGGCTTCTGAGGCGGATACGCCAGGCGGCCGCCACGGACCCGGACGCCTCGGTGCGCGCCCAACTGGGCCACTTCGCCAAGGTGACGCGGAGCTATTGGGCGGGGTTGTTCTGGTGCTACGCGTCGGAGGACGTGCCGCGGACGAACAACGATCTGGAGCACCTGTTCGGGAGCCATCGCTATCACGAGCGTCGGGCCAGTGGTCGTAAGCGGGCGTCGCCGGGCCTGGTGGTGCTGGGTTCGGTGCGCGTGGCGTCGGGGCTGGCGACGCGGCTGCGACCTGAAGAGGGCCTCCGTCTGCCGGAGGGTTATGTGGAACGCTGGCGGGGCATGCGCGGCCACTTGGAGCGGCGCCGGGAGGCGCGACGACGGCAGTGGCGCTTCCGCCGCGACCCCGACCGCTATCTCAATGAATTGGAGGAACGATATCTCCAGCTAAGTTTGCCGTCCTAGTTTTTTTGAGCAGTTCCCACCCGCTTAGGCCTGCGGGCAGGAGCAGGCCCAGATGCTG
>VBIC01000077.1 GCA_005881425.1 Chloroflexota bacterium
TCAGCTCGCTGGTGTTAAACGGGCTGACGGCTTCCTGGCTGCTGCGCCTGGCGCGGCGCAAGGGACTTCCCCTCTACCTGGCCCACCCCGACTGGGCCGTGATCCTGGCCACGGTCCTGGTGCTGGCGACCTCGGCGGGCGCGGCGATCTTCACCTTCATCGGGATGCGCGACCCCGGCCGCCTGCCGGACGGGCTGGCCGTCCTGACCGCCTTCCTGGCCCTGTTCGTGCCTCTGGCTCTGACCTATGCCAGCCGGCTCCTCACCGGCCAGCCCGAGGCCAGCCCCTTCGACCCGCCGACCAACTGAAGCGGCGGCGAAGCGCCGTCCAAGGCTCCGCGGCGCCCCTCGCTGCCACACTAAGTGGCTTGCTCGGATGCTCGCGCCTCGCCCCGTACGGCGGCGCCGCCTTGCGCGCGAAAGCGCGGCTCGCCTGCGGCTTCGCTTAGAGCTGGCTTCTCACTTCCCAGAGCTCGGGGAAGAAGCGCTTGTCGAGCGAGGCCGCCACCGTTTCCACCACGAGCGCCCAGAAGCAGATCCGGTAGCTCTGCTGCTTGGCCTCCAGGTGCGGTTTGTTGTCCGCATAGGCCTGATAGGTCGTGGTGATGATGTAGTTGGCCAGGTCAGGGTTGGTGAACCTGGCATCCCGGTAGTGGGAGGCGAGCTCGTCGAGGTCGGGGCCAACCGCCCACTTTCTCGGGGCGAGAGCTTGATAAGCAGCCACCGCAATCACCGCGTAGACCAGGCCGCACACGATCAGCGCCGCGACGGCGGCGGGGTCGAGCTCGTGGCCGCCGCGGAGAGCCATGACCGCTGCGACCAGGGCCAGGAGAGCGCTGCCCGCGGAGAGGAAGGTGCCCGCTTTGCTGTCGATCGCATCGCTGAATGAGAGCTGGAGATCCAGCCAGGCCCGGACGGTGTCGAGCGTCGGCTGGGGATCGCGCGGCTCCGAAGCCAAGTCAGCGCCGGATCACAGTTGCGACCGGACCTCCCACAGCTCCGGGAAGAAGCGCTTGTCGAGAGTCGACCGGAGGTAGCCGACGCCGGTCGATCCGCCGGTGCCGTGCTTGCTCCCGATCTGGCGCTCGACCATGTGCACGTGGCGAGAGCGCCAGATGGCGAAGCCCTCGTCGTGGTCGAGGAGCGCCTCGGAGAGGTCGACCAGGTCGGTGAAGCGATCGTGCTGCCGGTAGAGAGTGACGAGGCCGGGAGCCTGGCGTCGCTCGAGCAGGCCGCGAAAGGCATCCCAAAGGGTGCGCTCGCTCAGGCGGCGCGCCAGCCGCTCCCGATCCTGGGGTGAAGCCTCGAGGTGCGCGAGCACCTTCGGGTCCTTGAGCCCCGACAGGAACTCGATCTCCCGGAACTGGATCGATTGGAATCCGCTCGCCGGCGCCAGCTCGGACCGAAACGTGAGGAAGTCCTGCGGCGCCATCGTCTCCAGGACCTCCACCTGCTCGATCAGCAGGTCCTCGATCACCTTGACCCGGCGCAGGTAATGTCGGGCGCGCTCCACGTCGTCCCGGTCCAGGCAGGCGCGAACTTCCTCCAGCTCGTGGAGGAGGACCTTGAACCAGAGCTCGTAGGCCTGGTGGACGACGATGAAGAGGAGCTCGTCGTGGGCCTGGGTCAGGCCCGCCTGCTGCTGCAGGAGCCCATCCAGGTGCAGGTAGGAGGAGTAGTCCAGCCGCCGTTCCTGCCCCTCCCGGTAGCCCATCCCGCCCAGCCGGTAGGGACGCTTGGGCGGCGGTTCGGCCTCGCCGGGCTTCGACGGCAGCGCCATCACCCACAGGGTATCCCAAGCGCCGGATTGTGTTAGAAACGGGAGGGGCAAAGGAGCGGGGATGAGCGAGTCACCCTACTGGAATCCGCGGCACGAGACGATGCCGCGCGAGGGGATCGAGGCGCTGCAGCTGCGCAAGCTCCGCAACCTGGTTGCCTGGACTCAGGCCAAGGTGCCCTGGCAGGCGAAAAGGCTGAAGGCGGCGGGTGTCGACGCTGATTCCATCCGCAGCCTGGACGACCTGCGCCGGATCCCGATGATGACCCGCGATGAATGGATGGGAGCCCAGCTCGAGGAGCCGCCCTTCGGCCCGCTGCTGGCCGCTCCCCAGGAGGTGGCGATGCGCTACCACCTGACCTCGGGCACCACCGGACGGATCCCGCTCCAGGTGCTGGACGGGATGAAGGACTGGGAGTGGATCACGGAGATGTGGTGCTACGGCTTCTGGGGATTCGGCGTCCGTCCCCAGGACGTCGTCTTCTTCGCCTTCAGCTACGGCACCTTCGTCGGCTTCTGGGGCGCGCACTACGCCTGCGAGAAGATCGGCTGCCTGGTCCTGCCGGGAGGGAACATGACCACCGAGGCGCGCGTGAAGCAGATCCTGGGCATGAAGGCCACCGTGGTCTGCTCCACGCCGACCTACGCCCTGCGCATGGCCCAGGAGGCGAAGGCCCTGGGCGTCGACCTGGCCTCCTCACCGGTCAAGCGCCTGATCCTCTCCGGCGAGCCGGCGGGGTCGATCCCGGCCACCAAGAAGCTGATCGAGGACCAGTGGGGCGCGAAAGCCGCCGACACCGCCGGGATGACCGAGGTGGGCACGATCATGATCTTCGAATGTGAGAAGCAGCCCGGCGGGACTCACATCATCGAGGACCACTACATCGAGGAGGTGGTGGATCCGGCGACCGGCGCCCCGGTCCCCTACGGTGAGCTGGGCGAGCGGCTGATCACCTCCTTCGGGCGCGGCTTCATCCCCGTCCTCCGCTACCGTACCCGCGACCTGGTCGTGCGCATGCCCGCCAGCGCCTGCAGCTGCGGCCGCACGTTCGACCTCTACGAGGGCGGCATCCGCGGCCGGGTCGACGACATGAAGCTCGTCCGCGGAACCAACGTCTATCCGCGAGCGGTGGAGGCGATCGTGCGCGAGTTCAGGGAGGTCGACGAGTTCCGCATCCATCTCTTCACGGCCGACGGGATCCAGGACGAGATCGAGGTCCTGGTCGAGATCCCTGACGCCTCGGCAGACGCCAACGCCATCGTCAACCGGCTGCGCACCTCGCTCTCAGAGGCCCACGAGGGCCTGCGCTTCGGGGTCAAGAAGGTGGAGTCGGGCAGCCTGCCCCGCTTCGAGCTCAAGGCCAAGCGCCTGCAGGACGACCGGATCGTGATCGGGACCGCGGGCGAGCGGAGGGTGCAGGGATGAAGAACTCGATGGGCGTGGAGCTGACCGAATCCGAACGGGTCCTGATGGAGTGCTACCAGAACCTGGTCAAGGTGCTGCAGCGCGACGACCTGGCCCCATTCGAACGCCGCAACGCGCTCAAGGCCGTGGCCGCGCTCTGGCAGATCGCCAACGGCCTCGACCTCGACCCCGGCCAGCTCTACCACATCGGGGCTTAGGGCTCTGCCAGCCCGGGGGGAATGGTGCCATGCTGAGAAGAGGCCTGCTCGTTCAATGCGCGTTTGGCCTTGCACTGCTTCTGGCTCTATGGCAACTGTCGCAGCATGCTTTCGGACAGCATTCCTCATCGACGGCCGGGTCAGCCACGCTGGGCGGACCCGCCGGCCAGATGCTGGGCTCGGCGACACAGCTAGATCACAGCCTGTCGGTTCCAGGCGTGAGGGGATTGATCGAGGGCGTCACTGGTACCGGGCAAAGCCACATGCTGCCGGCGCAGGCGGGTTCGCCTTACGGCATGATCGTGACCGATTTCCCCTTACGAGTTGATCGATTCTTCGGCTCCAGGTCGTCGCCGCCGGCCGCGCCGACCTCTGCCTCCTGGCGCTATAGTCGGAAAGCCTTCGGCGAGGTCAAGGGCGCAGGCGATCAAGGCCGCGCAGCGGCGCCAGGGGGAGATGTTCGACAGCCTTCACCTGGACGTCCACGACATCCTGGTCAGCGACGCGCACGTCGTCTCCCTGATGACGCTGAAGACGAGCAAGGGCAGCGCCATCGACGGCCTGGTTCATGGACAGGGCGGCTGGGCCAGTGTCATCGAGACCCCGGAGGCTTTCCGAAAGCACTTCCAGGGCTAGCCGCCCAGGGTCCAGAGCTCCTTTACCTTGCCGTCGTCGGTGACATGGGCGACCTGGACCAGCTTCTGCTCGGCCGGCTGGCCGCCCTTGCTCGTCTTCAGCGTCATCAGGGAGACGACGTGCGCGTCGCTGACCAGGATGTCGTGGACGTCCAGGTGAAGGCTGTCGAACATCTCCCCCTGGCGCCGCTGCGCGGCCTTGATCGCCTGCGCCCTTGACCTCGCCGAAGGCTTTCCGACTATAGCGCCAGGAGGCAGAGGTCGGCGCGGCCGGCGGCGACGACCCTCGTCCGCGGACGTGATGTTGCCCGAGGCGAGCGCGGGGACGTGCGCCTCGTTGCGGACCCGGTCCGCGGCCGGGACGCCGAAGGCGCGCCCGTAGTCCGACCAGCCGTCCGGCGTGGTCTGCCCGAGCACGGGATGGACCAGGTCGCAGCCGCGCTCGCGGAAGGCGGCCGCCATCAGGACGGCATCGTCGAGCGTCACACCTCCTACGGTCCCGTCCGCCGCGTTGAGCCGCAGCGCCATCGGGCGGTCCGAAGGCCAGGCGCCGCGCACCGCCGCGGCCACCTCCAGCGGAAAGCGGAGCCGGTTCTCCAGGCTGCCGCCATAGACGTCGGCGCGCCGGTTGGCGAGCGGTGAGAGGAATCCGGCCAGGAGGTAGCCGAGTCCGGCGTCGAGCGCCAGCAGGTCGAAGCCGCACTCGACGGCCATCTCCGCGGCAGTGACGAACGCGGCCTTGATCCTGGTGAAGTCGTCACCGTCCATCGCCCGCGGCGCGACGCCGCGCGGCGTGTAGGAAACCGCGGAGGCGGCAAGCGTCGTCCATCCTCCCTGGCGCAGCGGCCGGTCGATCCCCTGGTGGCGGATCCTGGCCGGGCTCGAGTCGTGGACCGCTGCCACCGCCTCCTTCCACGCATGTAGGTGCTCCGGCCGGTAGAGTCCCGGCGAGCCGGCACCGATCCGGCCCTCCGCCGCGACGGCGACCATCTCGGTCAGGACCAGGCCGGCGCCCGAGGCGGCAGCGGACGCCGACAACGGCGCCAGCGGCGTGGCGGGGAGTCCGTCGACGCCGTCCTCCGTCGCGGGCATCGCCGCCGCCACCCGGTTGACCAGGTGAGCCGAGCGGATGCTGAAAGGGGCGAACAGAGGCGGCACAGCCACCAACGGCGGCTCCCGATCGGGCCGCCGGCCGTCAGCCAGAAAAGCGTCGACCGACCTGGTCAGGACCGGATCGCGCACGCTGAGGTTCACGTAGGTGATCCGGCGGCTGCGGGTCAGCAGGTTGAAGGCGAACTGGATCGGCGCGAAGCCCTCGTAGCGCGACACGTGCTCGAAATAGGCGGCGCTCTCCAGCGCCGCCTCCTGGAAACGCTCCACCACCGGCTGCCGCTCCAGTTCGTAGTCGGTCAGCGCGGCTTCCAGGTCGCGATGCCGGCGCAGCGAGTCCACCAGCGCGATCGCGTCCTCCATCGCCAGCTTGGTCCCGGAGCCGATCGAGAAGTGGGCGGTGTGAGCCGCGTCGCCGAGGAGGACCACACGGTCGTGGTGCCAGGCCGCGCTGCGCAGGGTTGCGAAGCTGACCCACAGCGACCGGTTGGAGAGCAGGCGATGTCCCCGGAGCTCGGGCTCGAAAAGCCGCTCGCAATAGGCGATGCTGGCCGCCTCGCCTGCCTGGTCGAGGCCGGCCCGCCTGAAGGCGTCCTGGGGGCATTCGACGATGAAGGTGCTGGTGCGCGCGTCGAATGGATAGGCGTGGACCTGGAACAGGCCATGCTCGTTGCGCCGGAAGATGAAGGTGAAGGCATCGAGCGGCAGGTCGGTCCCGAACCAGGCGTACTTCGTGTCGTGGACGTGCAGCGCCGGCTTGAAGGTCTCGGGAGAGAGGCCCCGGACGAATCCGTTGACGCCGTCGGCGCCCACCACCAGGTCGCAGTCGTCGAAGGCCGCCAGGTCGTGGAGCTCGGTGTCGAAGCGCAGCTCGACGCCGACCTCGAGGCAGCGCCGCTGCAGGATCCCGAGCAGCACCCGGCGCGAGATCCCGGTGAAGACATGGCCCCGCGAACGGATCAAGGCGCCCGCGTAGTGGATGTCGATCGCGCTCCAGCGCGCGAAGCTGTCCTGGATCTGGGTGTAGCTCTCGAAGTCGGCGTCGCGGAGAGCGCCCAGTGTCTCCTCCGAAAAGACGACGCCCCAGCCGAAGGTGGCGTCGGGTGCGTTGCGCTCCACCACTCGCACCTCGGCGCTGGGGTCGGCCTTCCTCGACAGGAGGGCGAAGTAGAGGCCGGCGGGGCCACCGCCCACGACGCCGTACTTCACCGGCCTGCCAGCACCTCGCCCAGGCGGTCGAGCTGCTCCAGTTCCGAGACCGTCGGGAAGAGGACCAGCTGATCGCAGCCTGCCTCCTCGTAGCCGCGCAGCATGTCGACGATGGAACCGGGCGAGGTCAGGTTGGCCGCGGCCACCTTCTCGGCGAAGGGACCGGTGAAGGCGTAGTAATGCCGCAGGTAGGCGGCTCCGGTGTTCGCCGCCTCCTCGCCCAGGGCGAAGTAAGCCATGCCGTAGAACAGCGGAGTCCCGGGGCGGCCGGCCTCGGTCCAGGCCGCGCGGGCCTTCGAGACCGCGCTCGCGAAGGCCCGCGGCGGGCCTCCACCGTGGGCGTAGCCGTCGGCGTAGCGGGCCATGCGGGCGAAGGCCTGCCCGCTTCCGCCTCCAACCAGGATGCGAGGACCGGCCGGCGACGACGGCCGCGGCCCGACCCGGCCCGCCTCCCAGACCGTCCTCAAAAGCTCGAGCTGGTCGGCTAGCCGTGCTCCACGGCGCCGTGGATCCAGCTCCGCCACGGTGTAGTCGTCGTCGCGTGCGCCGACACCGAGGCCGACCGTGAGCCGGCCGGGGGCGAGGACCTCGATCGACGCCAGCTGTTTGGCGAGGAGCGTCGGGTTGCGCAGCGGTCCGATCAGGACCATGGTCAGGAGCTCGATGCGCCGGGTCACGGCGGCGGCAGCCGCCAGCGCGACCAGAGGCTCGAGGTTGCGATAGGCGACGCGGTCGACGACCCCGAGGCTGTTGAAGGGTCCGCCGTCCGCCCGCCGCGCCCACTCCACGAGCAGCTCTCCCGTGGCATTCGCCGTCGACGTGGGAAGGCCGACTCCGACCCGCATGCGCGTGGGGAAATATACACTGCTCCCGGGATGAGCCCGTTCAAGGCCTCGGCGGCGCCCACGCGATCGTGGGAGCACTTCCGGTTCGAGGTCGCGGACGGGGTCGCGACGCTGACATTCGACCGGCCCTCGAAGCTCAACGCGCTGACCTTCGAGGTCTACGCCGACCTGCGTGACCTGCTCGGGGAGCTGGCGGCGCTGCCGCAGGCTCGCGTGCTGCTGATCACGGGAACAGGCCGCGGCTTCTCCTCGGGCGGCGACGTGCACGAGATCATCGGCAGGCTGCTGGAGATGGAGCCGGGCGAGCTGATCGAGTTCACGCGCATGACCGGCACCGTCACCCAGCGCATGCGCGAGTGCCCGCTGCCGATCATCGCCGCGGTCAACGGCGTCGCGGCCGGCGCCGGCGCTGTGATCGCGCTGGCGGCCGACCTGCGGCTGCTGGCCCGTTCGGCCTCCTTCGCCTTCCTCTTCACCAAGGTCGGCCTCTCGGGCGCCGACATGGGATCGGCGTACCTTTTGCCGCGGTTGATCGGCGCCGGACGCGCGATGGAGCTGCTCCTGCTGGGCGACCGGGTCGACGCCGAGCAGGCGGTCGCCCTGGGACTGGCCTCGCAGGTGGTCGAGGACGCCGCGCTGGCGTCGACCGCGAAGTCCCTGGCCCGGCGCCTGGCCGAGGGTCCGGCGCTGGCCTACGCCGCGACCAAGCTGCTGGTGACGCGCGAGCTGGACATGAACCTGGCCGCCTCGCTGGAGCTGGACACCATGACTCAGGCGATGCTGATGCGCAGCCGCGATCACGCGGAGTTCTACGCCGCGTTCAAAGAGGGCCGGGAGCCGCGGTGGAGCGGGAAGTAGGGACGCCGCACCGGGCGGTCAACCCTCCGTCGCTGCCCAGGCCGTCGGGATTCTCACACGCGATCGTGGCCGCGCCGGGGCGCACCGTCTACCTCGCGGGGCAGACGGCCACGGGTCCGGACGGTGTCATGCGGGGGAGCACCATCGCCGAGCAGTTCGACTCCGCGGCGCGCAACCTGCTCACGGCGCTAGCAGCCGCCGGCGGCCGCCCTGAGCACCTGGTCTCGATGCAGATCTTCACCACCGACCTCAAGGCTTACAAAGCGGATCTGAAGGCCATCGGCGCGGCCTACCGGCGCCACTTCGGGCGCCACTACCCGGCGATGGCCCTGCTCGAGGTCAAGGGCCTCTTCGATCCCGACGCGATGGTCGAGATCCAGGCCGTCGCCGTCATCCCGCCTCAGCCGAAGACGTAGTCCACCAGACTCGCCAGCGGTCGCGGGACAGCGGCGAGGTCGAGAGCCTCGACCAGGAGGCGCGCGTACCTGGCCTTGCGACCGGAGTGGCTGCTGATGAAGCGCCGAAGCTGGCGCTCGATGGTCCAGCCCTGCTGGACGGGCTGCCGCTGAAGCAAACGGAACGATCGCAGCTCGCCCTCACCTTCGATGACCTTCTCCACCGTGGCGGGTCCGAGGGCGCGGATCAGCTCGTCCTCGAGATCGACGACGCAGACGTAGAAGCCGAGGCGTTCCAGGTCGGGGCGCGTCAGGTCGACGCCCAGGCCGGCCGCCTCCAGGGCACGGATGAAGTAGCCCTCTTCGTTGACGTCGCAGATGCCCCCGAGCCTGACGCCCCCGATCGCCTGGGCTCCGCCGAGGGGGACGATGGAAATGTCGTGGCCGTCGAGGTGGCGGCCCTGGCGGCGAGCCAGCGCCTCCAGGGCGATCTGATCACTGCGACCCTCGACGATGACAGCCGTTCGGCTCATCCGTGAGACCATGATGAGGCCGTTGGCATCAATTCGGGAGGACGGAACGGAATGAGCGTCCGGCGCCTGGCATCGATCCCGGGATTCAACATCGATCGAGTTGCGGCCGCAGCCGGCAACGACCCGCAGGTCCTTCGAATGGAGAACCTCGACACCGACGTCCCGCCGCCGAGCGCCGCGATGGAGGCGACGCGCGCCGCGATCGGAGAGGACGAGGCCAACAGCTGGCTGCCCTTCACGGGCCGCGACGACCTGAAGGAGGCGGTGGCGGCCTTCATTCAGCGGCGGGGCGGCCCGCGCTACGAGGGGCGTCGCGAGGTGGTGATCACCTGCGGCGAGGGAGACGCGATGCTCGACGCGCTCTTCTGCCTTACCGATCCGGGTGACGAGGTCATCCTCTCCGACCCGACCTACGCAGGCATGGCCAACCGGGTACGCCTGGTTGGCGCCGTCCCGACCTTCGCCCCGCTTCGGGTCGTCGATGGGGAGTGGCGGCTCGACCTGCGGGCAATGCACGCCTCGGTGACGGACCGGACGCGCGTCGTGTTCATCAACAACGCGTCCTTTCCGTCCGGCTGGGTCGCCAGCGAGGAGGAATGGGACGTGATCGCGTCCATCTGTCGCGAGCGCAACCTCTGGCTCCTCTACTGGGGCGGATTCGAAGGGGTCCTGTACGATGGCCGGACGATTCAGCATCCGGCGGCGCTGCGGGGCATGCGGGATCGAACGGTGATCGTCGGGTCGCCGACCCTGGAGCAACGCATGATCGCCTGGCGGATCGGCTGGGTGGTGGCACCGGGCGACCTCGTCAATGACGTCTCGCGGGTCCACATCTACAACGGCCTCGTGCCCAGCGGGTTCAACCAGGTTGGCACGCGTGTGGCTCTGGAGCTGGAAGACGACGGCCTCGCCGCCGCCAACGCCGAATGGCAGCGGCGACGGGATGAGACTCTGCGCCAGCTCGACGGCCTCCCGACCGTCAAGCCCCTCCACCCGGCTGCTCGAGCAGAAGGTGGCCGCCACCCCGATGCGTGGCTGGGGCGATGCTGTTGCCGAACGGCACGTTCGCTTCGTCTTCAGCAACGAGCCCGTCGAGCGGCTGAAGCAGCTCGGCGAGCGGGTCCGGCGTGCCCTGGCCACCGTTCCGGCGCACGGCTGAACGAGACAGTCGAGACTGCACGCCTCATCCAATAGAACGTCGGGATTCACAAGGGGCCCGGCGTCTGCCACCGAACTGGCCTCAGACAAGCCGCGCCTTGAGCTCGTCAATTATAGGAGCTTAGTGCAAACGCTTAACAAATATCTCGGTCGGGACTGACCCCGCCGCTTGGTCTGGATCGTCAGCTCGGAGCAGCGCCGTCAAGGAGGCAGCCTTCGTTAGCGTCGCGTGGCGTATATTTCAATCGTCATGGCGCCTCACTTTTTTGACAGAAGCGCCATCCCCCGACCGCATAACCCAGAACGAGCCCTGCGGTATCCACACCGTCGGACCCGATGGTAAACGGATTTGTCCTCTAACCATGTAATCACGCCAGAATCCGGGGCCGATCAGGCCCTCAGCCGAGCGTGTACATAGAGACTATCGTCTGTCTTGCTAACTCGCGAAGACCGTCAGGCAGATGTGTCGCCGGTCGTCAAGTATTGGGCCCTAAATTCGGTTCATGGATTCGACCAGTGAGCGACCGGCCCACTCAGGAGGTTCGGATACGGGAAATGAGGTATGAGGATGGGACAGTTCCTCAAATCTTAGACATCGTGGTCGTTCCTCTGGCTAGAGCCGAACCGCACCAACACCAGCAGGAGAATCACGTTATTGATCCAACATACTACTGGACAAAGACGGGCACAATGGAGTGGACTAACGTGCAGGGGGCGATAGAACATGCGAATGGACCGCTCTGGGTCAATGGGCACTCCAGTTCCAATGGCCTCAATGACCGAGTCCCTGAAGACCAATGCGATCAATTTAAGCGCTCCCTATACCTTGTCGCTCCAGCGCAACTTACATTGGTGGTCGGCACCGAAACGAATCCCTTTGGTACGCGGCGGCGCGTTCGTGCTGATTTCGACCTTTCCGGGCATTCATATTCTCTTTCCATGACCGACCCTGTGGTGGAGCAAGTCTATTTCCACCGAGGCGATGGCAACTATTCAGTCGCAAACGCCCTACTATGCGTAAGCCTGGGCGAAGCCTTCCATGGCCATGCTTACAAACTCGCGGCGGCGGTTATTACGAACGCTGAGCCAGAACAGTGACCCGGGGCTGCACAGTATTCACAGTCGGCCACTCGTCCCACAGCCTCAAGAGACTCATCGACCTCTTGGCGCGGCACCGGATAACTGCCGTGGCCGACGTGCGGTCTAAGCCGTATAGTCGCTCGAATCCACAGTTCAATAAGGAGGACGCGCAAAGAAGCCTCCGAGCAGTCGGCCTCGCTTACGTCTTCATGGGTCATCAGCTCGGAGGCCGCCCCACTGACCGACAACTGTACATTGACGGCAAACTTAACTACGACCTTCTTGCAAGAACCCCTGAATTCCTAGCCGGGCTGGATCGTGTGATCAAAGGGGCCCGGATCGAACGCATTGCTCTCATGTGCGCAGAGAAAGACCCTCTTGCGTGCCATCGTGGAGTTCTGATTTCCAGACATCTCGTTGATCGGGCCATCACAGTCACGCACATCTTGGGAGACGGCCGTTTGGAGACCCATGCCGACTCTGAGAGCCGCTTACTGAGAGAGGTCGGAATAGACCATCCGGACTTATTCAGCAGCAACGCAGAGCGGATCGCGGAAGCGTATGAGCGCCGGGGACAGCAAATAGCCTTCGGCGACGGTCATGTAGATATGGAAACGTCCAATGCCCGAGCAACAAGGTGACCATATACACGATTGGATTCACGAAGACGTCCGCCGAGGCGTTTTTCACTCGCCTTCAGTCTGCGCCTATCAAGAGTCTCGTTGACGTGAGGCTGAACAATGTTTCACAGCTTGCCGGCTTCACAAAAAAGGACGACCTCAAGTACTTCCTTCGGATTATTTGCTCGATTAGCTATGAGCACCGGCCGGAGCTCGCACCTAAGCCTGAGCTCCTGGATGCCTATAGACGGCGCCTAATCACTTGGACCGACTACGAGAATGCATTTCTAGAACTCATGAAGGAGCGCAGGATTCAGACCTTGATACCACGGTCGCTTATCGATGGTTCGTGCCTACTTTGCAGTGAGGCGAGTGCCGACAGATGCCACCGACGTCTTGTCGCTGAATATTTGGCGTCAGAGTGGGGAAACGTGGACATCGTTCACTTG
>VBIC01000078.1 GCA_005881425.1 Chloroflexota bacterium
CGCGCACGCCCGCCCGGGTCATGACTGTCATGGACCAGCCAGTGCTTGCTGAGACCATCCGCCTTGCTCTCAATCACGGCCGGTTCAACACTCGTACGGTTAGGGATGAGTCTCAGGCGACTGCCCTGCTCGATGAGTGGCACCCACAGCTCGCCATCGTCGATATGGACCTCGGGAAGGGAAAGCTCCTGGACCGCCTCCTTGCGGCACCGACGCCCACCGGGCGTATCCCAACCATCGCGCTTACCCGACGAGGCGATTTGCGCGCGAAGCTGGAGGCCTTCGAGCGCGGCGCCGACGACATCCTCACCCTCCCCTTGGCCCCAGAAGAGTTGATTGCCCGGACCATAGCGATCATGCGCCGAACCTACGGTGAGGTCATCACCTTCACTCCCGTCATCAAGCTCGGTGAACTGGAGGTCGATATCCTGCACCGGCAGGTGCGGTCGGGCGCCGGCGAGTTGCATCTCACGACCCTCGAGCAGAGTTTGCTGTATCTGCTGGCGGCTAACGCGGGACGGCTGGTGACGCGCGAACAGATCCTGGATAACGTGTGGGGCGTCGATTATGCGGCCGAAAGCAATGTGATCGACCGGCATGTGCGCAACCTGCGGACGAAGCTAAAGGACGATTGGCGACGTCCGAAGTTCATTGCCACGGTTCCCGGGCGGGGCTATCGCTTTGTTCCGACTTCTGCCCATGCGAGGGCGTGAGGAAACTTCATGACAGTGACGGGTTGCGATGACAGACTCGGCGAATGGTCTCCGCCAGCCACGCACATCTGGTTCAGCGGGTCGTTGATGAAATATGGAACGCGGGAGATCTCGATCTAGCTGACGAGCTCTTCGGCCGGACCTATGTAAATCACGGCGGCCTCGTTCCCGACCTGGTTTGTGGCCCGGAGAGTGTGAAGTTCAGCGTGGCTCTCTACCGGATGGCTTTTCCCAACCTGCACATCTGGGCGGACGAGCTTCGAGCGAGCGGCGGAATGGTCACGCTGCGCTGGACAGCGCGGGCCGGGTCCAACAACGGTGACGGCGTAAGGACCAGGGGGGATGCGTTAACTGGATCAACGAAGTTCTCCGTGATCGGTGATCAGATCGTCGAGAGCTGGACGAGTTGGAACTCGGCGGCGGTATTGGAAAAGCTCGGCGTCGCCCCACGCATGGGATGAGAAAACCTCATGACAGGGCGCGACCTGAGCGTCAGACTTCCTTGTAGGAGGTCGACCGAAATAGCCTGTCGACCCAAGCAATAAAGAAGACTCGGCATATTGCCAGGGAGATCAAAATCATGATCGATACAAAACCAACAACTGATGCCCGCGCGGCCGCCGGCTCACAGATCCCGGTCGAGGCGAAAGTGGTCTCAACATCCTCTGAAGCGGGCGCGCCATTTGCCGACCGTCTGGGGACTGACGCCAAACTGCTCCGCGACCACGTCGTTGTGATGCCGATTTCGTATTCGAAAGTGGTCAGCCGACGAGCGGATTCGAACCGCTGACCCGCTGTTTACAAAACAGCTGCTCTGCCAGGCTGAGCTACGTCGGCCTGCGCCCGACCAATTATATGGGCGGGACCGACCGGTTCAGGCGATCTCGACGTTGGCGTGCTCGGGCTCGAGGGGATTGATGGTGATCTGGTTGACCGGCACGGTGTCGTTGACGAACGTCGTCACGAAGGTGCCGCGCGAGGGGTCCCACCAGGTCACCAGGTAGTTCTGCCCGGGTGTAACCACCAGCGAGAAGTTACCGCTGGCGTCGGTCGTGGTGCTGAAGTGCTGCCCGCCGTAGTCGTCGTACGTGTGGGGGGCAACGATTACCCATTTAGTCGAGATCCGGAGCAGCCGGTTGCCCACCGGCGTCCCGCTCTGGGTGATCAGCCGGCCGGTGAGCGGCTGGGGCGCCGCCATCGCGGCGCGCGCCTTGGCCGCCCAGGGCGTGGCGGCGTAGTTCTTGATCACCTCGTTCATCGCGTCCCGGGCCTGGGCGTAGCGCTGCTGCGAGACGTAGGCCAGCGCGCCGTTGTATAGCGTCTGTGGAATCCCTGAAGCCTTGGCCTGGGCTGCCTCCGCACTGGTGGGATAGAGCTTGACCAGGTCCTGGTACCAGCTCAGCGCGCTCGGGTAGTCCGGCGGCTTGGCCTGCGAGTACTGGTCGGCGTAGCCCGAGTAAGCCGTGGCCAGCGCGGCCTCGGCCTTGCTGCGCAGGACCCCGGGCGTGTCGTAGTTCGCCACCTGGCGGTACTTGTCGATCCCGTCGCTGAAGTGCTTGCCCTTGACCAGCGAATCGCCCCAGCTCAGGAAGAGCTTGGCCAGGGCCGCGTTGCCGGTCGTGACCCAGTCGGCGAGGTCGCTCCCGATCGCCGCCGTGTACTGGGCCTGGGCGTCCTCGTAGGTCCCCGCCTGCGCCGCCTGCTCGCCCCACTCGAAGTGAGTGCGGGCGATCCCAACGGTCGCCTGGTTGGCGGTGTCGGCCAGGAGGAGCCGGCTGACCGGGTTGCCGGCCACCGTTACCGCCCCCTGGTAGGCGACCAGCGCCTGGGCGAACTTGCCCTGGCTCTCGAGCGACCGTCCCTGGCTCAGCTCGTTGCCGGCGTAGGCGAAGGCCCCTCCGGGAATGGCCAGGACGACCACGACTACCAGCGCGAAGACGGCCAGGGGAAAGCGACGGCGCCGAGCCGGCTGCGTCGGTCCTGCCAGGATCGGCTGGGCGGCCTGGGACATGGGAGCGCTCTGAGTAACGAGAGGTTCCGGCGGTTCTTGTGAGGAGGGGATGCGCTAGAGTAGGCGTTCCGACTTGTTGAGTTAGTCGATAGATTTAGTCAACTTTAGAAGGAGGAGCGCATGGCCATCAGCACCAAGGAGGCGAGCCAGACCGCCTACGCCCATCCCGAAGTCCTGGTCGAGACGGGCTGGGTGGCGGACAACCTGGGCAAGCCGGGGATCAAGATCGTGGAGGTCGACGTCGACACCACCGCCTACGACCAGGGGCACGTCAAGGGCGCCATCGGGCTGGACTGGCGCAAGGACCTCCAGGCGCGCCCGGTCCGCGACCTGCTCTCCAGGGAGGCCCTGGAGCAGCTCCTCTCCTCGAAAGGGATCAGCGCCGAGGACCAGGTGATCGTTTATGGCGACAACAACAACTGGTTCGCGGCCTGGTTCGTCTGGAACCTCAAGTACTACGGCCACAAGGACGCCAGGCTGATGAACGGCGGGCGCAAGAAGTGGCAGGACGAGGGCCGCGAGCTGGTAACCGACGCTCCGCAGGTCCAGCCCGCCAGCTACAAGGCCGGCTCACCGGACAGGTCGATCCGGGCGCTGCGCGACGACGTCTTCAAGGACCTGAACAACGCCAGCGTCCGCCTGGTCGACGTCCGCTCGCCCAAGGAGTTCAGCGGCGAGCTGCTGGCGCCCGAGGGCCTGCCCCAGGAAGGCGCGCAGCGCGGCGGGCACATCCCGGGCGCGGCCAACATCCCCTGGGGCCAGGCGGTCCGCGAGGACGGCACCTTCAAGCCGGCCCAGGAGCTGCGCGAGCTGTACGGGTCGAAGGGAGTCACCTCCGACAAGCAGGTGATCGCCTACTGCCGGATCGGGGAGCGCTCCTCCCACACCTGGTTCGTCCTCTACTACCTGCTCGGCTACCCCAACGTGCGCAACTACGACGGATCGTGGACTGAGTGGGGCAGCCTGATCGGGGCTCCGATCGAGCGGTCGTAGCGAAGCTGCGGATGACGGCGCCGTCACCGATCTGACGGCGCCGTCGCGCCTCTGACGCCCGGGTAACGCGCGTCACGATCGGGCACGGAGTGTTACCTCCTGGGAAGTCGTAACGTTATGGCTGTCGAGCGGGCGACGGTGCTAGGGCGGCTGGTCTTCATCCTCGTCATCGGTCTCCTTATCGCTGCCGTCCCGGTCTCGGCGACCGCCAGCGAGAGCTGGCTCAAGGGCGCCGTCCGGGACAACGAGACCCAGTTCGACCGGCAGCTGACCCAGTCGATCGCCACCGGGCTGGACCCGGCCAAGGCCGACCAGCTGATGTGGCGCTACAGCCAGGTGGTCGCCGTCCAGCCGCGCTTCTTCTGGCAGGCCCCCGCCGTCCAGCACCAGCAGCTGGTTCAGCTGCAGCAGCTGCAGGCCGACCTGTTCGCTTCCTACCAGCAGTCGCTGGCGGAGCAGCGCGATGGCTTCCAGCGAGGCCTGCGCCAGTGGGACGCCCTCCTGCTCGAGGCCGCCCACGGCGGCGTGACGACCGAGGACGTCAGCGACACCCGGACCCACTTCGCTGCCTACGCCGGCACCGCCCGCACGCCCAACGAGTTCCGCAACCTGGGCCAGGTGCTGGCCGGGCAGGCTGCCATCCTGACCGACCGCCTTTCCGCCTACCGCTCGGCGCTGACCCAGGTCCAGGTGGCGCTGCAGAACGCCCGCTCGATCCTGGCCTCGGCCGGCCAGTATCCGCAGCTCGACCTGACGGCCTTCCGCTCCGCGCTCGATTCGGCCCAGTCGGACATGGGCGGCGCCCACAGCGCCCAGGCCTTCCAGCCGGTGCAGGACCGGATCCAGCAGACCGCGCTGGCAGTCCAGGCGCTCTTGAACTCGCGCTCCTCCGCCTACTCGCAGCTGGCTGCCGCGCAGTCGGTGCTCGGCACCGCCCAGTCGATGGGCGTGGCCGGCAACCACGCCGGCGTCATCGGCAGCCTCGGCGCCCAGCTGGCGACGGCCTCCAACCAGGGGACTTTCGACTCCATCGGCTCGCAGCTCTACCAGCAGCAGCAGGCGCTGCGCAACGCCATCTGGCAGAGGGAGAACCAGGTCGTCGCCGCCAACGTGGGCGCCGGCAAGGTGATCGTGATCTCCCTCTCCCGCCAGGCGCTGACCGCCTATCAGAACGGGACCGCCGTCCTCACCACCCTGGTGGCGACGGGGCGGCCGGCCCTGCCCACGCCCCCCGGCGTCTACAACGTCTTCGCCCGGATGTCGGGCTTCTACATGGTCTCGCCCTGGCCGGTGGGCAGCCCGTACTGGTATCCGAAGTCCTACGTCAACTTCGGGCTGGAGTTCCTGGGCGGCGGCTACTTCATCCACGACGCCCCCTGGCGCAGCTGGTACGGCCCGGGCTCCAACCTCTACAACGGGACTCACGGCTGCGTCAACGTGCCCTACAGCCCGATGCTCTTCCTCTGGAACTGGGCGCCGATCGGGACCACGGTAATAGTTCAGTACTGAGCTCCGGGTAGACTTCCCAACGTGCCTAAGCGGTCAAGGAAGACGCCGCGGCAGAGCCAAAGTCTTTCCACGGCCGGAGCCAGCGGGGAAGAGGAAGAACCTCCGTCAGACGAAGTGCGAGCGGCTGCCCGCGCCCTTGGAAGCCTCGGAGGCAAGAAGGGAGGACCGGCGCGGGCAAGGAAGCTGACGGCGGAGCAGCGGTCTGAAATCGCCCGCCGAGCTGCCCAGAAGCGATGGCGGAAGGTATGAGGCCCCATATTTGCCCGAATGGGCACCGCTATCTGCCCGATTTCCCATAGGAAATGCTTGACCGTTCAGGCATTTACGAGATATACTCAAGGTATCGGCCGGGGGGCTGACTGATCGGATCGAGCCTACCGCGCCGTTGTGTTCCCAGCACCAATATGGAGGCAAGAGGATCCGAAATGCCAGAACCCGTCGTGCGACGCGTCGGTGAAACGCTGACCCTCAATCTAACGGGCATTACCAAACGCGAAGACAATCAGTGGACCGCTTGGTGTCCCGAAGTCGATATCGCCGCGCAGGCCGACAGCGAACGGGAGGCGATTGACGCTCTGGTGGCGGCGGTCAGCGAATACGTAGATCACATGGTCGAGGGCGGTCGGGAGAGTGAAATCGTGCGCCCCGCTCCACCCGAGGCCTATCACGAGTTCTTGACGCCTTCCGCCGAGGACGGCGAGGTGAAGGACGAATTTGTTCAGGTTTCTGGCCGTCCTCTGGTTCTGACAGCCTAGACTGAGCGGGCGTCGCCACCATGGTGCTCTCAAGCAGGGATGTTGCCTGGATACTTGAGCAGGTAGGCATATTCAGAAACCGGAGGACTGGCGAGGACATTTTCGAGGGTTTTTACAGAGGGCGGCGACGCACGGTGGTTGTGCCTCGGAACAAGAGGGAACTAACCCCTGGAGTGATGAGTTCTATTTGGCGGCAGGCCGGTATGACAGCTTCCGAAGCACGTCAAATTTGGCAGAACAGAAATCGTTCGCCAAATTAGTCGCGCCAAAGGGGTTGGGTTGGCCAGTGAGTTGACGGGGTAGAGGGAGTCTGGTAGTATTTGACATCGCCTAGCAGACGCTAGGTCTTTTTTGTGTTGGAGCCTAAATGCCTGCCCTAGCCTCGATCATCACCCTGCAGTGCAACACCTGCAAAGAGCGCAACTACACGACGGTCAAGAACAAGAAGAACGATCCCGACCGGCTCGAGATCAAGAAGTTCTGCCCGCGCTGCCGCAAGCACACCTCGCACCGGGAGACCAAGTAGGCAGATGCATCCTCTTTATACTGCGTGGGTCCGGCCCGCACAGGGGCGTAGCTCAGCTGGTAGAGCAGCGGTCTCCAAAACCGCCGGTCGGGCGTTCGAATCGCTCCGCCCCTGCCAGCCTCTGGCGTTTGCCGGCCGGCCCGGCGAGGTATAACTAGCGTGGCCAAGGCGATTCCCAGCGATCCGAGGTCGAACAAGGTGCAGCGTACGCCCGTCACGGCGCCCCGGCGTGGAATGGTCCGCAACTTCGAGGACATCTACGCCGAGCTGCGCAAGGTGGTCTGGCCGGGCTGGGCCGAGCTGCGGACCATGACCTTCGTGGTGATCGCCACCGTCGTCGTGGTCTCGCTGCTGCTGGGCGTGATCGACTTCGTGCTCAGCAATTCGCTGGTCAAGTTCGAATTCCCGACCACCCACTGATCAAGGCCATGGAAAACATCAAGCACACCGACGACAGCAACGGCGACGCCACCGCCAAGCGGCGCGGCGGGCGTCGAGCCGCGCCTCCCAAGGAGGAGCAGCGGCAGTGGACCGGCGAGCGGGTCTCGGTCGGCGAGGGGCACCCCGACCGGCCCGAGGTCGGCACCCCGCTGGCCAGCGAGGCGGCGGGCATCGTACCCCAGGTTCCGCGGGTAGCCCCCGAAGGCGAGGCCCACTGGTACGTGGTCCACGCCTACTCCGGCCACGAGGACAAGGTCCGCACCAACCTGCTCAAGCGGGTGGAGTCGATGGACATGCACGACCGGATCTTCGACGTCCTGGTCCCGACCGAGGACGTGATCGAGATCAAGGACGGCCAGCGCCGCCACGTCGCCAAGCGGACCTACCCCGGCTACATCCTGGTCAACATGATCATGTCCGACGAGTCCTGGTACGTGGTCCGCAACACGCCGGGTGTGACCAGCTTCGTGGGCTCGGGGACCAAGCCGGTGCCCCTGCAGGACAAGGAGATCAAGTTCATCCAGAAGCAGATCAAGGCCGAGGCGCCCAAGGTGCGGGTCGAGTACCAGGTGGGCGAGAACGTCCGGGTCATCGACGGGCCCTTCTCGGACTTCCACGGCAAGGTGGACGAGATCAACGCCGACAAGGGCAAGCTCAAGGTGCTGGTCAACATGTTCGGCCGCGAGACTCCGGTCGAGCTGGACCTGCTCCAGGTGGAGCGGCTCAAGTAGGGCGCGTTGGGCAAGAAGAAAGTCAAGGCCATCGTCAAGATCCAGCTCGAGGCGGGCAAGGCCACGCCGGCGCCGCCGGTGGGCACCGCGCTGGGACCCCACGGGGTCAACATCATGGAGTTCACTCGCACCTACAACGAGCGGACCGCGAACATGGCCGGACAGGTGATCCCGGTCGAGCTGACGATCTTCGAGGACCGCAGCTTCACCTTCGTCACCAAGACGCCGCCCGCGGCAGACCTGCTCAAGAAGGCCGCCGGCGTGGAGAAGGGATCGGCCAAGCCCAACAAGGAGAAGGTGGGCAAGGTGAGCGAGCAGCAGGTGCGGGAGATCGCCCAGCTCAAGCTCAAGGACCTGAACGCGCTGGACGTCACGGCCGCGATGCGCATGATCGAGGGCACCGCGCGCTCGCTCGGGATCGAGGTGAGCAAGTGACGCAGGCGCGGGGTAAGAAGTACAAGGCGGTCCTCAAGACGGTCGAGCCGGGCAAGCACCACAGCCCGGTCGAGGCCGTCAAGCTGGTCAAGTCCAGCTCGACCTCCAAGTTCGATGGGACGGTCGAGGCGCATTTGCGCCTGGGAGTGGACCCCAAGCATGCCGACCAGATGGTGCGGGGCTCGGTCGTCCTCCCCCACGGGACCGGCAAGAAGCGCCGGGTGCTGGTCTTCGCCGCCGGCGAGAAGGCGCGCGAGGCGCAGGAGGCGGGCGCCGACCACGTGGGCGGAGAGGACCTGGCCAAGCGCATCCAGGAGGGATGGCTGGACTTCGACGTCACCCTGGCGACGCCCGACATGATGGGCATGGTCGGACGGCTGGGCAAGATCCTGGGACCGCGGGGCATGATGCCCAACCCCAAGGCGGGCACCGTGACCTTCGACATCGCCCGGGCGGTCAAGGACATCCAGGGCGGCCGGATCGAGTACCGGGTGGACAAGACGGGCATTATCCACACCTCGATCGGCAAGGTGTCGTACACGGACGACCAGCTGCGGGAGAACTTCGCCGCCCTTATGGACGCGGTGGTCCGGGCCAAGCCGGCCTCGGCCAAGGGCCACTACCTGCGCTCGGTCTACCTGTCGCCGACGATGGGGCCGAGCGTGCAGGTCGACCCGGTCGCCGCGGGCAAGATCGGCTAGAGCGGCCAGCTGGGCGGCGGTCCCGACGCTCGGCGCGGGCGGGCACCGGCAAGGTTTCCCGGCCCTCAGCTATACTCCGTT
Source organism: Chloroflexota bacterium (assembly GCA_005881425.1). Lineage (GTDB taxonomy): Bacteria > Chloroflexota > Dormibacteria > CF-121 > CF-121 > CF-120. The sequence continues at coordinate 8,897 of VBIC01000078.1, forward strand.
CGCGCTAACTGAATAGCCGAAGACCGCTGGCGCGGCGCCCTCGACGGGCGCAGCTCAATCTCCAGCGCAGGCAAGCGGGTTGCACGACCTTCTTGCCGTCCGGCACGAAGGTTTTTTTGTGAGGAGGCCCGCATGGCCACGGTGAAGAAAGCGGAGAAGACCGACAAGCGAGCCGAGAAGGCCGCCCAGGTGGACGAGATCACGGCCCGCCTGCGCAGGTCGTCGACCGCGGTGCTGGCCGACTACCGGGGCATGACCGTGGGCCAGATGCAGGACCTGCGCAACCGGCTCCGGGGCGACGGGGTGGAGATGCTGGTGGTCAAGAACACCCTGGCCCGACGGGCCGCCGAGGCCGCCGGCTATGGCGCCCTCAAGGCCGAGCTGTCGGGGCCGATCGCCATCGTCTTCGCGCAGGACGACGTGTCGGCTCCCGCCCGGATCCTGTCCGAGTACATCCGGGCCAACCGCCGGATGGTGATCCGCAGCGGCCTGCTGGAAGGGCAGGTGATCAAGGCCGAGACAGTCGCGGAGCTGGCCGACCTGCCGAGCCGGGAGATCCTGTTGGGCCGCCTGCTGGGCACCATGCAGATGCCGCTGGCGAACCTGGCGAGTGTGCTCCAGGCGCCGCTTACCAAGCTGGCCCGGACGCTGGACGCCCTGCGCGAACAGAAGGAATCCAACCAACCGCCGGCGGGAGCGCCGGCAGCCGCTTAGGAGCAAAAGGAGAGAGGTAATGGCCAAGGTATCAGTCGACGACTTCGTGGCTTCGCTCAAAGAATGGACCGTGGTGGACGTGATGAACGCCATCAAGGCGATCGAGACCGAGTTCGGCGTGACGGCTGCGGCCCCGGTGGCCGTGGCTGCGGCGCCCGCCGGCGGCGGGGCGGCGGCGGCCGCGCCGGAGGTGGAGCAGACCGAGTTCCAGGTCGTCCTGAACGCTCCGGGCGACGCCAAGATCGGGGTGATCAAGGTGGTCCGCGAGATCACCGGGCTGGGCCTCAAGGAGGCCAAGGACCTGGTCGACCAGTCTCCCAAGCCGGTCAAGCAGGGGGTCAACCGGGAGGAGGCCGAGTCCGTGCTCAAGAAG
>VBIC01000220.1 GCA_005881425.1 Chloroflexota bacterium
GCCTGGCCTCGGCCACGGCTTCGCGTGCGATCGTCTCCACGGCGCCGGAACCCGAGTGGAAGTCCACCTGCTCCTGCTTAGCCAGCACCCGCAGCTGGTCGATGGCGGCCGGCCGCCGGAGGTCCAGCGCCACCACCATCGGCTGGCGCCCCTGGCGTCGCGCCCAGAGCGCCAGCTTGACCGCGGTCGTGGTCTTGCCCGAGCCCTGCACGCCCGCCAGCATCACCAGCGTGGGCGGCGCCGGCGCCCAGCGCAGCCCCTCGGTGTTGGCGCCCAGCATCTCCACCAGCTCGTCGTGGACGACCTTGTAGTTGACGTCCGCCTCGAGCAGCGCCATGCGCACCTCGCGCAGCGTGGCCTCGACGTCCTCGGGGCGCAGCACGCCGCGTCCGCTGAGCTTGCGGAGGGCCGAGGTCAGGCGATCGCTAAGGGAGTCGAACACTCAGGTGATCCTCTCGAGGCGCCGGCGCAGCGAATCCAGCTCGCGGGTGAGCGCGGCGGCTTCGTCGCGGCGCCGCCGGTCCTCGGCGAGCAGGCCCAACCGGCGCTCGAAGTCCTCCATGGCCTGGGTGCTGCGGCGGAGCAGGTCATGCACTGCCGCCCGCGACGTCTCCTGGCGGGCCGCCACCTCGGAGAGGGACCAGTCGCGGCGCAGGTAGAGGTCGAGGACCGTGCGCTGATGCTCGGTCAGGAGCGCTCCGTAGCGCTCGAAGAGCGCCACCTGCCGCT
>VBIC01000004.1 GCA_005881425.1 Chloroflexota bacterium
CTCAGACGCTCCGTATCGGATCCTTGAACACCGTCGGTGATCCTACCCAGGTCGGAACGAATCAAACGATACTTACCAGCAGATTCACCACTGCCTCGGCGTAGCGACAGCACCCGGGGCCAGTGTGTCTGCGAACCTCTTTCCCGGGCAGCCAGGGTTGACCCTGCCGAACCTCTTGTAAAATCGCGTCAATTTTCAGGATGGCCTGCGAGTCCGTCCCCAGCGCTGGGCGCTAATCCGGCGCGCAAGTCTGTGAATCATCGGGCGGCGGTCTTCTTCGGCTCCTCCTCGCCAGCCGTGTGGGGCACCGGCTTCTCCGCGATCGGCCCCTCGCCGGCCGCCTCCGCGATCTCCTCGCTGAGCCGGGGCAGGCTCTCCGCCTCCACCTGGCCGGTCGGGCTGGCGGAAAGCGGCGCCTCGTGCCCCCGCCGGGCCCGGTAGAGCGCTCCTAAAAAGACGTTGGCCAACGCTGCCGCCGGCACCGCGAAGAGCGCGCCCAGCACCCCGCCCAGCTCCGCCCCGATCAGCAACGCCGCCATCGCCACCAGCGGATGGATGCGGGTCGCCGAGCCGGTGACCCGTGGACCCACTATGTAGGCCTCGATCGCGTGCCCGCCGATCGCGATCAGGGCGGCGAGGAGGCCGATCAGCCAGCCCTTGAAGATGAGCGCGATCAGGACCGCCAGCCCCATGCCGATGGGCGCCCCCACCAGGGGCAGGAATTCCAGGAAGAAGGTCAGGATCCCCAGGACCACCGCATATGGCACTCCGATGACCGTCATCCCCACCCCGGTGTAGAGTCCCATCACGATCGACATCGTGAGCTGGCCGCGCGCGTACTGGCCCACGGTAGTGCCCACCGCGACCAGGGTGAAGTCGTAGACGTCCTCCCGGCCGGGAAACAGCTTGCGCATGCTGGTGATCACCTGCCGCCCCTCGACCAGCAGGTAGATCGAGATCACCAGCACCAGAAGGATGTTGATCATGGTGCTCAACGTGCCGGTCAGGATGCCGAAGACCGAGCCCAGGACCGCGGCGCTGATCAGGCTGGTGTTGCTGGGTAGGCTGAGCTTGAGCGGGATGCCCGCGCTGTCGATGTCGTGCTGCAGCGAGCGGGCGAAGGATAGCGCCCGCGATTCGAGCGCCGGCAGCTGGCGGGCCTGGTCGATCAGGGCCGGGGTGACCAGGGCGAGGGCGCCCGCGATCAGGCCGATCACCACCACGTAGATGACGAGCACTGCGAGAATCCGCCGTCCCTTGAAAGGGACCAGCGCCTCCATCCGGTCGACGACCGGCGTCAGGAGGAGGGCGATGATCGCCGCGAAGAGGAAGAGGAGGAGGACGTTGAAGATGCGGGTCACCAGGAACTCGGTCTGGTGAAAGAGCATCACCAGGGTGAGCGCGATCAGGAGGTAGACCAGGATCCGGACCGGCCGTGCGAGGTGATTCCACGCCCGGCTCCAGCGCCCCCGGTGCTCAGCCTCCTGCTCCCGCTCCGTCATATTGGGTAGTCTCGCATCTCACCCTCCCCCTCGATGGGGGTGGGTTGGGGAGGGGGTGCCCCATCCAGATCCAGAACCTTGCGGATTCCCTGACGTAAGGTCTGCCGTCAGGTTCGTGACTCACCATCGAAGCTGCCCCCAATGATCGGTGCAAAGGCGGACGCGAACCTGCTCGCACGGGCCGCCGGGGCGGCGCGCGAGCGGCTTGGCCGGCCCAGCCTCCCGGTGCCGATCGGGTTCGCGCTCCTGGTGGGCGCCGGCGGCGGGACGATCACCGCCCTGGCCGTCCTCTACCTGGCCCAGCGCGGCCCCAGGTCCGCCGCCTTCATCCCGTTCGCCCTGGTGCTCAGCGGGCTCGACGCCGCCCTCTTCGCGGGGGCTCTCCTCGCTGCCCGGTCGCTCGTCCGCCGCACCTACCGCCCCATGCTGCATACCGTCCGCTCGCTCAGCGAGATGACCCGGGAGCGTTTCGCCCAGGCCCATCCGCCGCGGCTCCAGGACCCCGACTCCCGCGAGATCGTGACCATGCTCTGGCATTTCGGGCGGACCCTGACCGAGCAGGAGCGTGGCCTCCAGATGGAGCTCAACCGCACCGTCACCGACCTGCGCCGCTGGCAGCAGCGCGAGGCGCAGGCGCGAGGCCTGATCGACCTGATCGCCGAGATGAGCCAGGCGCTCGGCCTCCAGGCCGTCCTCGAACGGCTGGCCCACGGCATCAGCCGTTTCTTCGCCGGCGACGGCGTCGGCATCTGGGTGCGCTCGGCGCTCGGTCCCGACCTCCAGCTGGCGGTCCAGGTGGGCGAAAGCTATCCCTCGCAGCTGACGGCACGCGACCAGTGGCTGCCGGGAGTCCTGCGCGGCGCCCCCGCCCAGGTCCGGCTGGCAGGCTCCAGGGTGAACCAGCCCTCGACGGCGGTGCCCCTGCAGGACGCGCGGGGGACGGCGATCGGCGTCCTCGTGCTGACTCCGACCCGGCGTCCCGACTACACGCCGGCCGAGCTCGACTTCCTGCGCAGCGTCATCGGGCACGCCGCGCTGGCGATCCAGAACGCGCTCGCCTACGAGCAGACGGACGCCCTCTCCCGCACCGATCCCCTGACTGGCCTGCAGAACCGGCGGGAGTTCGACCGGATACTCACGCAGGAGGTCGACCGGGCCACCCGCTACCAGCGCTTCCTCTCGCTGGTGATGGTCGACATCGACCATTTCAAGCAGGTCAACGACCGGCGCGGCCACCCGGCGGGCGATTGGGCCCTGCAGCGGGTCGCCGAGCTGATGCGGGTCACCCGGATGCGGGGCAGTGACGCGGCCTTTCGGATCGGCGGCGAGGAGTTCGCCATAGTGCTCACCGAGACCGACAAGGCCGGGGCCCTGGCCATGGCGGAGCGGCTGCGCCAGACCATCGAGGGCATGAGGTTCTTCAGCGACGGGGCGGGCGTCACCGTCAGCCTGGGCGTCGCCACGCTCCCGGTCGATGCCCGCGACGGCGAGGAGCTGCTGCGCCGGGCCGACAAAGCCCTCTACGAGGCCAAGAATGCCGGCCGCAACCTGGTCATCCCCGCCTGAACCTCCCTCCCCCTCGACGGGGGAGGGTCGGGGTGGGGTGTAGCAGCGATAGCCTTTATGCTTGCGTCGGCCCCTACCGGGGGAGAATCGAAGTTGATGGGTACGCGACTGGTCCTGCTGATCGAGGTCCTGGGCGGGGCGATATCTCATTCCCTGGCCCTCCTCTCCGACGCCGGTCACATGCTGACCGACGTCGTGGCCCTGGGCCTCGCCTGGCTGGCGCTGCGCCAGTCGACCAAGCCCGCCGATCTCCGCCATACCTACGGCCACCATCGCTTCGGCATCCTGGCCGCGATGCTGAACGGAGGCCTGCTGGTGGCGATCGTGATCGTGATCGTCTACGAGGCGGTGCAGCGATTGCTCCATCCCGAGCCGGTCCAGGCGGGCCTGGTCGTGGTCACCGCGCTGGTGGCGATCGCCGTCAACGCCTACCTGGCCTCCAGCCTGAGCACGCCGGCGGCCAACCTGAACGTCCGCGCCGCCCGCCTTCACGTCCTGAGCGACCTGGCGGGATCGATCGGCGTGGTCGTGGCCGGGGGCGTGATCCTGGTCAGCGGCTGGCTGGCGGCCGACGCCCTGATCGCGCTCGCCATCGCCGCTCTCATCGCCTGGGGCGCCGGCCGCCTGGTGACCGAGACCGTCCACATCCTCCTGGAGGGAGCGCCCAGGGGCGTCGAGCTGACCACGGTCCGGACCCGCATCGAGGGCACTCCGGGCGTCGACTCGGTCCACGATCTTCACGTCTGGATGCTGGCTCCCGAGCAGGTCGCGCTCAGCTGCCACGTGGTCGTGCCCGAGGCCAGGCTCTCCGACGGCGAGCACCTGGTCCGCGAGCTGGAGGCATCGCTCTGCGACGAGTTCGGGGTTGGGCACACCACGATCCAGCTGGAGGCCTGCCACCCCTGCGAGGGAGAGACCGACCACGCCCTGGGCCAGCACACTCATCCCCACCCGCCGGTGGCGCGCACCGGCTAGCCGGTCTGTCCCGCCCGGTCAGCTCCCACCGTGGCTCCTCGCGGTACCAGCGGCAGGCTGAGCGTGAAGGTGCTTCCTTCACCGGCGTTCGATTCGACGGCGATCTCGCCCTCGTGCAGGCGAGCCAGTTCGCGGGCCAGGTAAAGTCCCAGCCCGGCGCCGTCGATGTCGGCTGTGTGCTCGGTGACGATGCGGCCGAAAGGCCGGAAAAGCTGGTCCAGCTGGACGGGCTCCATCCCCAGCCCGTGGTCCTGGATCTTCACCTGCGCCCGGCCGTCTGAGCTGCTCACCTCGCAGATCACCTCCCCGCCCTGCGGCGAGTACTTGACCGCGTTGTCCAGCAGGCCGTGCAGGATGGTCGTCAGGCGGCGTCGGTCGGCGCTGACCACGAGGGGCTGCTCCGGTGCCAGCAGGATCAGCTGATGATCCGGGCCAGCCGCGCCGCGGATCCAGTCGGCGGCGGCGATGGCCGCCTGACGCAGGTCGACCTCCTCCCGGTGCAGCGCCAGGTTGCCTTCCTGCATCCGGGCGGCCTCGAGCATCTGCTCCACCAGCGTGTTCAGCTCTCGCGCCTGTCGCCGCAGCACCTCGACCGCGCGCCGGCCGCCGGCGTTGAGCTCGCCCAGGTCGCCTTCCTCGAACAGGGAGAGGTAGCCGAGCATCAGCGACACCGGCGTGCGCAGCTCGTGGGAGGCGAGGTTGAGGAACTCCGACTTCATCCGTTCCAGGATGGCCGTGCGGTCCTGCATCCGCTTTCGCTCGGTGATGTCGCGGGTGACCTTGGCGAAGCCGCGCAGGCGACCGCCCTCGTCGCGTAGGGCCGTGATCAGCACGCTGGCCCAGAAGCGAGAGCCGTCCTTGCGTATCCGCCATCCCTCTTCCTCGAAACGGCCCTCACGCTCGGCCACCGACAGCCCGTAGGCAGGCCGGCCCGCGGCGACGGCCTCCGGGGGATAGAAGGCGGCGAAGCTGCGCCCGATGATCTCCCGGGCCCGGTAGCCCTTGATCCGCTCGGCGCCCTGGTTCCAGGTCGTCACCCGGCCCGTCTCGTCGAGCATGAAAATCGCGTAGTCCTTGACTCCTTCGACCAGCAGCCGGAAACGCTCCTCGCTGGAGCGCAGCTCATCTGCCGCGATCTCGGCCCGCGCCAGCAGGGTGGCGTTACGCAGGGCCAGCACGGCGACTCCCGAGAGGTCGCGCAGGATGCGCAGGTCGACTTCCTGGAAGGGATGGTCGCCGCGACGGCTTACGGCTATGGTGCCGAAGACCTCGCCTTCGAGGGCGAGCGGTACCGTGACGGTGTGCCTGACCCCGGCGAGCTGCTGGGCGAACTCGGGAGGCAGCGATGCCAGATCGTAGGTGGCTACGGTCGGCTCGCCGGTGGCCAGCATGCGACGGAATGCCGGCGAGGTGATCGCCCATCGCTGGCCGAGGCTTGCCGGCTCCCCGGCCTCGTCGAAGCTGCCCTCGATCACGACCCACTCGCCGTCGAGCCGGGAAAGGGTTGCCCGCTGGGCCCGCACCGCGGCCGCGATCCGGATCAGGAGCTGGTGGATGAAGGGGCGGGCCCCGGGCGCTGTGGCCAGGTCCAGGACCGGAGCGCCGCCCGCCGCGTGCGCCTCTCCCACCTGATGAGCCTACACGTCAGGCTCGTGAATCGGTCCTGGGGTCAGCTTCCGGCGGCGACCCCCTGCGAGGGCCTCGCCGACGGCTGCACCGCCCCGCTCAACCGCATGCTGAAAGCGATGATCCCGATCAGGATGGCGGCGCCCTGGAAGGGTGTGAAGAACTTCTCCCCCCACTGAGCCTGCATGACCAGGGTGATCACGAAGCCGAGCAGCGCCAGGTTGAGGACCCAGAAGATCACGTTCTCGGCCCAGGGCCAGGACTGGGGCCGGTCGATGGCGAAGTCGTGCATCAGGCCGAAGGCCATGTTGGTCATCACGCCCAGGAAGATCGAGTGATCGGCGGCGATCAGGATCCCCTGGTTGATCTTGGTGAAGTCGCCCTTGGCCCCGATGAACAGGACGATGAACCAGATCGTGAGCGCCAGGTTGACGACGGCCCAGGGGGCCGCGATCGCATAGTGGCGTGAGCTGCCGGCTTCTCCCCAGCGTGCGGACAGGATCCAGGGGCCAACGCGGTTAAGGAAGATGGCGAGGGCGATCAGGTCTAGCGGTATGAAGCTGCCGAGCAGGGGCTGGACGTTGAGCAGGATGCCCACGGCCAGGAGCAGGCCGCCGACGAACAGCAGGAGCACCTGGACCAGGCCCGGCCAGCCGCGGTCGTCCGCGCCGCGCAGCCGCCACTCGATGGCGGAAAGGGCGAAGAGCACCAGGTAGCCGCCCACCTGGGCGCTGGCGTGTCCGCCGATGGCCACCGCCGGAAGGAACTGATGATTGACGGCCAGCTCGATCTGGACCAGGACGCCGAGCGTCGAGCCCACGATCAGGGTGGTGAAGGCCAGCAGCACCCCCAGCCTGGGCACGCTCATTCCGGTCCTGGTGCCCCGGAGGAGGAAGGCGACGACGCCCACGATGAGCAGCAGCACGGGCACCCCGAAGACGGCGCGGGCGACGAGGTTGCCGCTCAAGAACGCCGCGATGTACAGGGGCACGACGATCGCCATGCCCCTGGTGACGCCTCGGGCGTGGCCCCGGAGCCTGCTGCCGGCGTCGGCGTAGAGCCAGAAGGCGGCGCCGGTGGCGACCAGGGTGATCCAGCCCAGCGTCCCGGCGTGTACGTGAGTAAGCAGCACTGCGCGCGAGAGCTGGACGAAGTGGAAACCATTGAAGATCCCGATCAGGACCGTGACGGTGAAGATCGCCAGAGCGACGCGGAACAGTGTCCGGGTCTCGGACTCGAAGGGACGGGTCTCCGCTAGCATCAGGTCTCCTTGCCCAGAGGACGCTTGCAAAGGCTCATCGGACCGGCACTACTCTATCGCTCAGTCCGCTCCAGCGCACGCCCCTCGATCCAGCGGACGTAGCGATCGGCCGAGCGCGCGATCGCGCCCTGGGCGTCGCGCTCGATCACCCGGTCCCACCAGCCGCCGTAAATCCGGTCGAACCGGTAGGGCTCCACCGACGCTGTGATCCGCCGGACGTCCTTCGCCGAAAGCGGGATCAGGTTGGGGTAGCTGCGCATGAAGGTGACGTAGCGCCGGTCCGCTGTCACTGTGATGCTGTCGCCGGTGAGCAGCGCCCCTGCGCGGGCCGCGCCTTCAGCCCAGTGCAGCACCGCGCTGCCTTCGAAGTGGCCGCCGCACTGAATGAGGGTCAGACCCGGCAGCGGCCTCACCGATCCCTGCCAGTAGGTGACGGCGGGATCCGGGCGCATAACCCATTCCCGGTCGGCGGCCGGGACGTGGATCGGTGCGCCCCCAAAGGCCCGGCTCCACTCCACGCAGACGCCGTAGAAGTGCGGATGGGACATGGCGATGCCCTGCAGACCGCCCCTGGCCCGGACCGCCTCCACTCCGGCGTCGTCGATGAACCCGATGCAGTCCCAGAGCAGGTTGCCGGCGGCCGTCTGGACGAGCAGCGCACGCTGCCCGATCCCGACCGGTGGCTCGGCGCCCAGGCCGTGGAGCCCTGGCTCCAGGTCGCGGACCTCGCAGCGCCGTCCCTGCCGCAGCTCGGCCAGCGTCGTCCACTGCTGGCCCTGCGGCGGGACCCATTGCCGCTCGTCCTCGCAGATCGCGCACCGTTCGGGCGGCCGCTCGCCGGGTGCCTGCTGCACCCCGCAGGTCCGGCACACGTACGCCTCCACTCGGCCCACTGTAGTCGGGTTGGACGCTACTGACCCGGTCCGGTCGTGCGCACGCCGTCTTTGATCACTGTATCCACCAGGTTGGTGCCGAACCGGTTGATCACCATGCCGTGATGCGGCACCTTCCAGATCATCAGGTCGGCGCGCTTGCCGGGCTCCAGGCTGCCGCGGTCCTGGCCCCGGTCGAGGGAGGCCGCGGCGTTGATGGTGGCCATGTGCCAGATCTCGGCGTAGGAGAGACGGTAGAGGCGGGCCGCGAGCTGCATCACGGCCTGCATCGACAGGGTCGGACTGGTCCCGGGGTTGTAGTCGGTCGCCAGGGCCAGCCGTGCTCCTGCGTCGACCAGCTGGCGGGCGAGCAGCGGCATATAGGGATAGGGCGGGTTGGTGAGCCGCCCGGTCGACAAACCGGGGACCATCTCCAGCATGTGGTGGGTGACTCCGGGTAGGAGCACGCCCACGGTCCGGCTCGAGGCCAGCTCCACGACGTCCTCCTCACGCGCGTGCTCCAGGTGGTCGGCGGAGCTTGCCCCCAGCTCCGTCGCCAGCTGGATGCCGCCCGCGCGGCCGGTCTGGTCGGCGTGGAGGCGAAGCCGCATCCCGCTGCGCAGCGCCGCCTCGAGGATGGCCCGGCATTCGCCCGCCGTGAACCCCGCCGGGTCGCAGAACACGTCGCAGTACTCGGCCAGGGTCGCGGCCTCGGGCACCGTCTCGATCGCGCGCGCCACGTAGGCGGCTCGATCCGCGGCGTACTTCGTGGGCAGCACGTGCGCCGCCAGGTAGGTCACGACCACCTCCACCGGATGCCGCAGTCCTCGAATCAGGCGCAGGAGTCGCAGCTCGCGCTCGGGCTCCAGCCCGTAGCCCGACTTGGCCTCCACGGTGGTGGTCCCGTGGGCCAGCATCGTGTCCAGGTCGGCGATGGCTTTTCGGGTCAGCGCGGCGTCGCCGGCCTCACCGGTCTGCTCCACGGTCCAGCGGATGCCGCCGGCCAGGCCGGGCGGACGCCCCAGCACACGCGCCTCCCACTCCTCGTGTCGCGACCCGGCGTGCACCAGGTGGGTGTGGGGATCGACCAGTCCCGGCGAAACCAGCCGGCCTGTGGCGTCGATCGTCTCCTTCGCCTGGACCCGGGCCAGAAGCCGCGCGCTCTCGCCGACGGCGACGATCCGGCCGGCCCGCACCGCCACCGCGCCGTCCGCGATCACCTCGAGCCTCGACAGCGCCGGCCCGCGCACGCCGTCAGGCGCGCCGCGGCAGGTCACGACCTCGGCGGCGTTGCGGATGAGCAGGTCGACAGGCTCCATCTCAGGGCCTCGTTCCATGGCGGACCCAGCCTGCCACATCGGGGGCCTGGCGCCGGCCGCTGAGGGATTGCTTAGCCAATTCTCATCGAATGTTCACGATTCCGTCAGGTTCCCTGGCCATGATGGACGCATGCGCCTCGAGGAGACGGCAGGCCTCCTGGCCAACCGGCGGCGGGGCCTGGAGCTGGTCAAGGGCTGGACGGTGGCGGCGGCGGTCGGCGCCCTGGGCCTGACCGGCCTGCTCGCGCTGGTGGCGGCCGACACGTTCCACGGCCGCACCATCTCCACGGCGTCCACCTCGGCGGCCGGCAGTACGACTCCCCAGGACGGTTCCGCCGGCCAGAGCGGCGGAAGCGATCTCACGCCTCAGGCGCCGTCGACGGACACCTTCGGCGGCGGAGTCCAGCCGCCGGCCGTCGTCTCCGGCGGCTCCTGATCCGTGGTCTCCTCCGCCGGCTTCTCCGCTCTCGGTACCGGAGTGCGGGTGCTGGCCACCGAGCCGGGGGCTCTTCCCGCGGCGGTGGTCGCGGTCCGCGGCGAGCTGGCGGCCATCGACGCCGCCTGCAGCCGCTTTCGTGACGACTCCGAGCTGACCTACCTCAACCGCCTGGCGGGAGAGCCGGTCCAGGTCAGCCCGCTCCTCTTCGCCGCCCTCGAGGCGGCGGTCCGGGCCTGCCGGATGACCGGCGGCGCGGTCGATCCCACCATGGGGCGGGCGATCCGCGTCCTCGGCTACGACCGTGACTTCGCCGATCTCTACTCTCCCTCCCCCTTGACGGGGGAGGGTCGGGGTGGGGGTGCATCGAACTCTCCCTCCCCCTCGAGGGGGGAGGGTAGGGGTGGGGGTGCTGCAGCGCAGCCGGTCACCCTCATCGTCCAGCCCGCGGGCGGAATCGGAGTGATCGAGATGGACCGGCGGACGCGAGTGGTGAGGGTGAACGGCGGCCACGAGCTGGACCTGGGGGCGACGGCAAAGGCGCTGGCCGCCGACCGCGCGGCCCTGGCGGCGCAGACCGCCGCCGGATGCGGCGTCCTGGTCTCGATCGGCGGCGACCTCAGGGTGGCCGGCGAGTCGCCGCCGGACGGCTGGCCCGTACTCGTCACCGACGACCACGCCGCCCCGCTCGACGGGCCGGGCGACGTCATCTCGCTCAGGTCCGGCGCGCTGGCGACCTCGAGCACCACGGTTCGGCGCTGGAGGCAGAACGGAACGCCGCGCCATCACATCCTCGACCCTTCGACCGGCCTCCCGGCGCAGGAGCACTGGCGCACCGTGAGCGTGGTCGCCGGCAGCTGCGTCGACGCCAACACCGCGGCCACAGCGGCCATCGTTTGGGGCGAGAGGGCGATCGGCTGGCTCGCCGAGCATCGCCTCCCCGCCCGCCTGGTCCGCGCCGACGGCTCGGTCACATACCTGGCCGGCTGGCCGGCACCCGTTCTCCCTCCCCCTTCACGGGGGAGGGATGGGGTGGGGGTGCGGCAGGATCAGGTGGCCGTATGAGCGGACCGAGCCCGCTCTGGTACACGACAAGGGGCGCCGGGATCGTGGTCATGATCCTGCTCACGGCCAGCCTGGTGCTGGGCATCCTGACCAACGGCCGCTGGACGGCCGCCGGCATCCCGCGTTTCGTGACCAACAGCCTGCACCGCAACCTCTCCTTGCTGACCCTGGTCTTCCTGGTCCTCCACATCCTGACCGCGATCGCCGATTCCTTCGCCCAGCTCGGGCTGAAGGACGCGCTGATTCCCTTCGCCTCCTCCTACCGTCCGCTCTGGATGGGCCTGGGCGTCCTCAGCGCCGAGCTGTTCTTCGCCCTGGTGGTCACCAGCCTGGTCCGCGGCCTTCTCGGCTACGGCGCCTGGCGGCTGATCCACCTGCTCGCCTACGCCAGCTGGCCGCTCGCGCTCCTCCACGGGATCGGGACCGGCAGCGACACCAGGGCCTGGTGGGCGCTCCTGATCAACGCCGGCTGCGTCGCCGCCGTCCTCGGCTCGCTGGCCTGGCGGGTGATCGCGGTGGCAACCGACCGCGAGGGCTGGCGTGCCGTCCTCAGCCTCGCCTCCGCGGCCGGCGCGGTGGCGCTGCTGGCCTTCGTCGTTCGCGGCCCGCTGCAGCCGGGTTGGGCGCTGGCCGCGGGCACGCCCCGCAACCTGTTGCCGGCACAGACAGCCTCGACCTCGTCCACGGCTCAGTCGGCCTATGTCCTCCCGGCCGGTCTCAACGACCAGCTTAAGGGCGTGGTCCGCAACGATGCCGGCGGCGGAGCCCGGGTCGTGCTCAGCGACGTGCGCGACCCCGCCCTGCAGGTGACCATCACCATCTCCGACCCCCAGGCGACCGACGTAACGGTTTCGGTCAGCCACGGCGCCCAGTCGCTCTGCTCCACCTCGGCGGCCGTCGGCGGCGGACTTACTGCCACCTGCGGTTCCACGGTGCTCGACGTGCAGCAGCTGGTGGAGGCGGCGGACGGTTCGGTCCAGGGAGTTCTGGTGACGCAGGCGGCATGATCGAGCCGGTCGCCTTCACACAGGCCGAGGCCAACCTCATACCTGACGATGCCTCATGGGAGCCGGAGGACTTCGCCCACCACCTCGCTCGCTACGGCCCGGTGCCGACGGCCTCGCCGGCGCTGATCCCGGAGATCCAGGCCAGCGGCCTGAAGGGACGCGGCGGCGCCGGCTTTCCCGCGGGCCTGAAGTGGCGGGCGGTGGCGGATCGTGCCGGTGGCCGCGGGGTGGTCCTGGTCAATGGGGTCGAGGCGGACCCCACCAGCGGCAAGGACCGTCTTTTGATGACGGCGCGCCCGCACCTGGTGCTGGACGGCGCGCTCATGGCTGCGCGCAGCGTGGGCGCCGCGGAGATCGTGGTCGGCGTCAACCGGACGGCGGTGGAGGCCCATCGCGCCATGGCCGCCGCGGTGTCTGAACGCCGCGAGCCGGTACGCATCGAGGTTGTCGGCGTCCCCTCGCGCTACGTCGCCGGCGAGGAGACCGCGCTGGCCCAGTTCGTGAGTGGAGGGCCCGCGCGTCCCACCCTGACTCCGCCCCGTCCCTTTCAGCGTGGCGTGCGCGGCCGGCCGACCCTGGTTCACAACTCGGAGACCCTGGCCTGGGCTGCTCTGATCGGGCGCCGCGGCGGCGCCTGGTACCGGGCGCTGGGCAGCGAGCAGCATCCGGGAGCGATGCTGGTCACGGTTGCCGGTGCCTGCGCCCGGCCGGGCGTCTACGAGCTCCCCTGCTCCGCGAGCGTCGGCGAGGCCCTTGCCCGCGCCGGCGTCACGCAGGCCCAGGCGGTCCTGATCGGGGGCTACTTCGGCACCTGGGTACCGATGGAACCCTCCCCCTCGATGGGTGGGGATGCGACAGAGCCCCTGGGTTCCAACGCCGGCGTGATCCTGGCGCTTCCGGCAGCCTCCTGCGGCCTGGCCGAGACCGCCCGCATCATGAGCTTTCTGGCCGGTGAGAGCGCGCGCCAGTGTGGGCCCTGCTTCAACGGCCTCCCCGCGCTCTCCTCGGTCATGGCCCGGGTGGCGGTGGGACGCGCCGGGTCCGCCGAGGTTGACCGCCTGCGTCGCTGGGCCGGTCAGCTGACCGGCCACCGTGGCGCCTGCCATCACCCGGACGGTGCGGTCACTCTGCTCGAGAGCGCATTGCGTACGTTCGAGGCCGACCTCACCTTCCACCTCCGGCGCGGCGCCTGCCAGGGCAGCCGCCAGCCGTCGGTGCTTCCGGCGGCCGCGACCGAGGACGGCTGGCGTTGAAGTCCCGGCTGCGCGTCAACCCCATCGCCTGCGACGGCCGTGGCCTGTGCGCCGAGCTCTTCCCGGAGCGCGTCAGGCTGGACGACTGGGGCTATCCGATAGTCGACGGCCATCCCCTCTCCCCGGAGCTGATGCCCCTGGCCCTGCGCGCGGTGGCAAACTGCCCGAAGCTCGCGCTCTCGCTCGATACGATCGAATCGTGACCCCGGCCCGGCCTGGCGCCGCCCTCCTCGGCTTGAGCCTGCTCGTCGGCGCTTGCGGGACGCCGCCCTCGGCAACCGGCTCCCCGTCCGCGAAGCCGACCGCGACCGCCAGCCCCAGCGCAAGTCCCTCCGCGACGCCGGCCGCGGCCCACGTCTTCGTGATCGTGATGGAGAACCGGTCCTACCAGCAGGCGATAGCCCAGCCCTACGTGGCCCAGCTGGCGGCGCGCTATGGGCTGGCCACGAACTACCACGCGGTGGCTCATCCCAGCCTGCCCAACTACCTGGCCATGACCTCGGGATCGACCTGGGGCATCGGCGACGACGGATTCCATGCGCTGCCCATGGCCGGGCTGGGTAGCGAGCTCTCCGGTGCCGGCATCTCCTGGCGCGCCTACATGGAGGGCTTCAACGGCGACTGCTACCACAGCCCTTACCCCTACGCCCTCAAGCACAACCCGTTCGCTTACTACGGCGCGCGCTGTCCGGCGTCGGTGGTACCCATGACGAATCTGGCCGCGGACCTGCAGGGCTCGACGCCTCAGCTCCTCTGGATCACACCGGGCCTCTGCCACGACGGACACGACTGCTCCTCGGCGGTGGCCGACCAGTGGCTGGCGGCGACGGTCCCCCAGATAACGGGCTCGCCGGCGTGGCAGGAGAACGGGACGCTCTACATCACCTGGGATGAATCGACCGGGCTGGGCAACCAGGTGCCCCTGCTGGTCGTGGCGCCGCACCTGGCGCGGCAGAGGAGCGGCCAGAACCTGGACCACTTCTCCCTGGTGGCGACCATCGCCGACCAGCTGGGCGTGTCGCGGCCGGGACAGTCGGCGGGCAGCGCCTCGATCGTCGACGCCTTCGGTCTCAGCTGATTACCCTCCCCCTTGACGGGGGAGGGAAGGGTGGGGTGCGGCAGTCCCTACCATTGACCGGATGACGCGACGCGGATGGCTGCTCTTCGCGGCGATGGGTTTGATCTGGGGCATCCCCTACCTTCTGATCAAGGTCGCGGTCGGAGGTCTGCACCCGGTCACCCTGGTCTTCCTGAGGACTGCGCTGGGCACGCTCCTGCTGGTGCCGCTGGCGGCGGGACGACACGAGCTGCGTCCGCTGCTGCGCTACTGGCGGCCTCTCCTGGTCTACACGTTGGTCGAGGTGGCGATCCCCTGGTTCCTGCTGGCGGACGCGGAGCGGCGCCTGTCCAGCTCGCTCACCGGGCTCCTGGTCGCGGCAGTGCCGCTGATCGGCGCTCTGCTGGCCTGGCTCACCGGAGGGCAGGACCGCCCGGCGGCCCGGCGGCTGGGCGGCCTGGTGGTCGGCTTCGTCGGGGTCGCCGCCCTGGTCGGCCTCAACGTGTCGGCCCGCGACCTGGGAGCGGTAGGCGAGGTCGGGCTGGTCGCCCTCGGCTATGCCACCGGGCCGATCATCATCTCCCGCCGTCTCTCCGGTGCGCCACCGGTGGGAGTCGTCGCCGTCTCCCTCCTGCTGACCGCGGTGCTCTACTCTCCGCTCGGGCTGACCCAGCTGCCGGCCACAGTGTCGACCCCGGTCCTGCTTTCGGTCCTGGTGCTGGGGGTCGTCTGCACCGCGCTCGCCTTCCTCATCTTCTTCGCCCTGATCGCCGAGGCGGGCCCGGTGCGGGCCACGGTGATCACCTACGTCAACCCGGCGGTTGCGCTCGCGCTCGGAGTGATCGTCCTGCACGAGCCGCTGACCCTGGGCGCCGCCGTGGGCTTCGCCCTCATCCTGGCCGGATCGGTCCTCTCCACCCAGCGTGCTCGCCAGCCCCGGCCCGCCCCGGTGATTGCTGAGGAATATCAGCCGGAGATAGGCCACGGCTGACGACCTCAGCCGCCCGGCCAGAAGAAATGGCTGATCAGCACTCCTAGGGTGAAGGTCAGGACCGCGCTGAACCAGGGATTGCGCTTGGTCCACGCCTGAAGCCGCTGCGCCACCGTAGTCTGGTCCTGGCTCCCGAGCACGCCGTCCACGACCATCAGGCCGAAGATCGATGTCAGGGCCAGCGCCGAGATCACCGCGAGGCCGACGGTGGGGAAAGGGATCACGCCTCAGCTCCTGCCCGGCCGGTACCAGAGCCACTTGCCGCTAAAGGCGCAGATGGCGGTGGCGACGGGCAGCGTGGCGAAAGTCTCCAGCCGTGACGCGCAGCGGACGAAGTAGGTGATCGGCCAGAACTGCGGACTCGGGTTGTCGTCCAGCATCGAGACCGACCAGGTCTCGTAGGCCATCAGCAGGGTCAGGACCAGGAGCACGGCGACCAGCAGGACCTGGACGATTGTGCGCGCATCAGAGTGTTGCCCTCCGGTCGGATATCCGGGAGCCGGACGGGTCAGCCCAGGCGCCCCGCTCAGGAGTCCGCCGGCTGCGAAGGCGGCAAGGCAGGCGACGACGAAGACGGCGTCCAGCGGCGGCCCCATGGCGTAGCCCGCCGCGCAGCTGCTGATGTCGCGCTTGTGGAGCAGCATGTAGATGACCACGCCCAGGGTGATCGCGGTGCCGCCCAGGCCGGCGACGATGGCGACCAGGGCTCCGGGCCGGCGTACCACCTCGCGCCAGTACACGGTCAGTGCACCAAGAAGTGGTCGACCAGCACCCCTGCCCCCAGGAAGAACGGCACCATCACCGCGTGGGCCCAGGGCGACCATCCCTCGTCCTGATCGGTCACGAGCGGCGGCAGCCGGCGGTCGAGCTGCGCCGCCAGGTCCCAGCCGGCGATGAAGAGGAGCTCCGCCGAGGCGATCACGGTCACCGCCCAGAACCAGGTGAGCCAGTCCTGGATCGCCAGCCGCGCCAGCGCCGATACCAGGACCAGGAGCAAGAGACCGGCGCCCAGGACGCGAACCGATCGACTCCGCCTGACGAAGGTGAGCAACCGGCGGTATATTACGCCGCTTCGGGCAGTCCTAGCGCCTTGGGCTCGAGCGCCTGCTCGAGCACCTCCCGTACGTCCTTGACCAGGTGGATCCGCATCGCCTCGCGCACGCTCTGGGGAACGTCGTCC
>VBIC01000005.1 GCA_005881425.1 Chloroflexota bacterium
CACCCTGCTTAAAAGGCAGGTGCTCTAACCAGCTGAGCTACGCCCCCGCCCGCGATTATAAGGGGCGCGCTGCGCAATCCCGGGCCGGCGGCCGGCTAGAGACCGCCGAGCAGGTGCAGCACCGGCGTGTACGCCGAGCTCAGCGCCTGCCACGACAGCCAGGCGATGGCCAGGAGCACTCCGATGATGGCGACGGCCTCCAGCGTGTCGAGCCAGTGGCCTACGTGCCGGACCATGTTCCCTCCGCCCTCCTGCCATCGAGCGTACGGCGTCCAGGCCCGGCCGTCAATGGCCGAACGGCCGCCGTCCGACCGGCTGCTAGACTTCCCGGCCATGGCGCACACCCGGGAAGAGGCCTGGAACCTCCTGAACGAGTTCACCAAGACCCCCCACCTGGTCAAGCACGGCCTGGGGGTGGAGACCGCCATGCGTGCCTACGCCCCCCGCTACGGCGGCGACGTCGAGACCTGGGGGATCGTCGGCCTGCTCCACGACTACGACTTCGAGCGCTACCCGGAGGTCGGCGAGCACGCGGTCAAGGGCGCCGAGGTCCTGAAAGAACGCGGCTGGCCTGAGGAGGTCTGGTACGGCGTGCTCTCGCACGCCGACTACGCCAACGCGCCCCGGACCACGCCCATGCAGAAGGTGCTCTACGCCGTCGACGAGCTGGTCGGCTTCGTCAGCGCGGTGGCCCTGGTGCGTCCCAGCAAGTCGGTCCAGGACGTAGAGGTCAGCTCGGTCAAGAAGAAATTCAAGGACAAGGCCTTCGCCCGGGGCGTGCACCGGGAGCAGATTTTCACCGGCGCCGAGCAGCTGGGCGTCGACCTCGACCAGCACATTCAGATCGTGATCGACGCCCTCAAGGGGAACGCCGCGGCGTTGGGGCTGGACGGCGCAGGACAATAGCTCCCTTTTCGGTTGCGACCTCCCTCGCCCTGAAGTCCCGGAACGCTTCCAGCCACCGGCTCACGATCTCCCGCTCGTCCCGCCGGCGGTAGTCATCCATGACGATCACGGCGTCCGGGCTCAAACGGTCGAGTAGGACGGGTAGCGCCGGATAGCGGGAGAGCCTCTGCAGGTTCCCCGGCGGTCCGTCGACGACGACCAGGTCCACTTCCGCGACGTCGTCGAGGAGCGCCCGATCGTACCAGAGCCACGATTGGCCCTCGAGCTCGAGCCGCCGCAGCGGAGCGTGGCGGACGCCGGCGAAGCCCTCCAGGCCGTGGAGGCGCACCTCCTCGGCTGAAGCGGCGGCGTACGCCTCATCATGCTCCAGCGAGATCAGCCGGCCGGACCCGACCTGCTGCAGCGCGTAGGCGGCCAACAGCGTTGACGCCCCGCTGCCCAGCTCGACGATGCAGCCGGGCTTCCGCTCCAGGATCAGCGAGACCATCAGGACGGCGAAATCGGGCGACACGGCCCAGCCGCGCAAGCGCGGCAGCGGATGCCTGACCTGGAGAACGCCGAAGAGGGAAAAGAGCGATTCGATCTGCCGGTAGTCCCGCGCCTGGGCACGCCGCTGGCGTTGGAGCTGGATGGCGTTGTGGACGACCAGCCCGCTGAGCAGCAGGCCAAGCCCGAAGCGGAATCGACGTCGACCCGCTCGTGGCATCAGCTGAGCCGGCCGTCGCGCATGCATCAATCGTCTCGCATGCTAAGCGTGCGCCGCCGGCGAGGTCGCGGTGGAATGGCGACCGCCAGCGCACGGGGATAGGTCCCGAGCACCTGCAGGAAGGTCGTGAGCCGGCGCGCGTCGCGGAGCGCCGCCGCCACCGGCTTGTCGGACCTGCGCCCGTCCAGATCGAGGTAAAAGACGTACTCCCAGGCAGGATCGCGCCTTGGCCGCGACTCCAGCTTGGAGAGATTGACGCCGTAGGTTTTGAAGCAGCCGAGCAGCGAGTGCAGCGCCGCCGGCTCGTTCCGTACCGCGCACACCAGTGAGGTCTTCCAGCCCAATCGCTTGCGCTTGACCGTGGGCGGCTTGGGCCGGTGCGGACCCCGCCGGCTGATCAGAAAGAAGCGAGTGATGTTTTCCTGTACCGTCTGGATGCGCTCGGCCACGACCTCGAGACCGTAGAGCTCGGCGGCGCGCCGGCTGGCGATGGCGGTCTGGTCGGCACGTCCCTCACGCTGCACCTGCCGCGCTGCCCCCGCGGTGTCGTAGACGGGGATCGCTTCCAGGCCTTCCCGAACCACGAAGGCCTCGCATTGGGCCAGCGCCTGCGGATGTGAAAGGACTCGTTTGTGGCCGCCGCGCGGCGAAGCGGGCAGGGCCAGCAGGCAGTGATCGACCTGCAGCGCGATCTCCCCCACCACCAGCACCCGATACTCGAGCAGGAGGTCGTAGGTCTCCAGCACGCTGCCGGCCTGTGAGTTCTCGATCGGGACCAGCGCCAGGTCGATCGACTGGTCGGCCACCCGGTGGAACGTGTGCCGCAGGGTCTGGAAGGCTTGCGGCTGCGCCTGGGGATAGTTCAGGTGCAGGGCCTCTTCAGAGTAGGCGCCCGGCTCACCCTGGTACCCGATGCTGATCGCCATTCGTGCTCAGCGCACTCTATAGAATTGGGAACCGGTGGCGGCCGCGACTGACTTCTATTGCGTCCAGGACCTCCTCACCGACGAGGAACGCCTGGTCCAGTCCACGGTGGCGCGCTTCGTCGAGGAGCGCTTTCTGCCGATCGTCGCCGACCACTACGAGCGGGGGACCTTTCCGCTCGAGATCGTACCCGAGCTGGCACGCATCGGCCTCTTCGGCATGCACCTCCAGGGCTACGGCGCCGCCGGCATGAGCAACGTGGCTTACGGGGTTGCCTGCCAGGAGCTGGAACGCGGCGACAGCGGGCTGCGCAGCTTCGTCTCGGTGCAGGGGTCGCTCTGCATGTTCCCGATCCATCGCTACGGCTCCGAGGCGCAGAAGCAGCGCTGGCTGCCGGCGATGCAGAGCGGCGAGGCGATCGGCTGCTTCGGCCTGACCGAGCCCGACTTCGGCTCCAATCCCGGCGGCATGGCCACCCGGGCGCGCCGGGACGGCAGCGACTGGATCCTGGACGGAACCAAGCGCTGGATCACCAACGGCAACCTGGCCCACATCGCGGTCGTCTGGGCCCGCACCGAGCAGGGCATTCGCGGCTTCCTGGTCGAGCGCGGCACGCGAGGCTTCGAGGCCCGCGAGATCCATCACAAGCTCTCGATGAGGGCCTCGGTGACCTCCGAGCTCCTCCTGGAGTCGTGCCGGGTGCCGGCAGATTGCGAGCTCCCGGGCGCGCAGGGACTCAAGGCGCCGCTCTCCTGCCTCAACGAAGCCCGATTCGGCATCGTCTGGGGGGCGCTGGGCGCGGCGATAGCCTGTTACCAGAGCGCGCTCGATTACGCCAAGGCGCGGGTCCAGTTCGATCGCCCGATCGCCGGCTTTCAGCTGACCCAGTTGAAGCTGGCCAACATGCTGACCGAGATCACCAAAGGCCAGCTGCTCGCGTTCCAGCTGGGCCGCCTGAAGGACCAGGGAAAGGCGACCGCGGTTCAGATCTCGATGGCCAAGATGAACAATGTCCGGGAGGCGCTGGAGGTCGCGCGCCTGGCGCGCAGCATCCTGGGGGCCAACGGCATCAGCCTCGAGTACCCGGTCATGCGCCACATGGCCAACCTGGAGACGGTGCTGACCTACGAGGGCACCCAGGAGGTGCACACCCTCGCCCTGGGCGAGGCGATCACGGGGATAAGCGCCTTCAAGTAGCAGTACGGGAAACCCGTACGCTTGTACGGGATAGCCGTACTCATACGGGAATGCCGTACATGCGTACGGAAATGCCGTACACTGACTCGATGGCAAGGATCGAGGCAACGCTCTTTGGCTCTCAGGCGTTCCCCAGGCTGCTAGCCGTCCTGATGGACCAGCCTGGTAGAGCCATGACAGCGGCGGAACTGGCGACCGAACTAAAGAGTCCGAACCGGGACAGTTTGTATAGAGCCATTCGGCGGGCCCTTGCTATCGGCGTGATCAGACGAAATAGCCAAGGGCGCGCCAGCACCTATGAGGCCAATACGGCGTCGCCCATCTACCCCGAGTTAAAAAATCTCCTCGCCAAGCTCGTCGGTGTCGTTGGTGCACTGCGCGCGGCGCTCAGTTCGCATGGGCCACCCTCTATAGAGGCTGCCTTCATCTTTGGCTCGGTTGCCCAGGACCGAGACTCCTACAAGAGCGACATCGACATATTCGTGATAGGAAGCATCACGGCTTTCGAGCTGTCGGATGCTTTGCGGCGTGTTCAGAGCGAATATCGGCGCGAGCTCAATCCGGTCGTTTTCTCGCGCGACCGTGTGGAGGTTGGACTATCGAAAGGCGATCCGTTCCTTCAGAATGTCTGGTCCCAGCCAAAGATATTTCTCGTAGGCGATGAATCGGATCTGCCCGACGTTGTGCGCGAGCCGAGTCCCTACTTTAACCAGGAGTTGGGAACGGGTCCATACCAACGAGCGTACGCGGCTTTTGTCGTCGGAGCTGTCCCGGCGACATCCATCGAGCTAAGTGATCATGACCAAGAGGTCGTGGAGGCATGGTTTCGCACGATCAATCCCAGGGCCACGCCTCAGCGAGCCAATCCCACGGTTGATTGGTGGCAAGAAGATAGTCAGGGCCGGATGGATCCCGAATGGCAGGGATGGCTTTATCCCGGACCAGTAATAGCCGTACGGCAGCTCGCTCTGTTAGTCGATCGAGGAGACTTCTACGCGATTCGGCTAGACGAGCTAACAGGTTGGTGGAAGAGGCTGGCTCAGGAGCTTCCGCCTGTACTTCGGCAGCTCAACGTAAGCAGACTCAAGGTCGGATTCTCGGCGTACACGTACGAGCAGCAACGGCCGGTCGCCGAAGTTGCCTTCGGTGGCATCGCTGAGCCGGTGAAAGGTGCCCCTGCAGGGCAAGTGCCTCCGTGGACATATCGGACAGACGTGCTGCCGGTCGAGGCTCTGTCAACGAGTATGTTACGCGGGCCGACCACCTCACTTCTGCGGCATTTTGGCTACCGCCACATCGACGCGACTTTGACATCGCTTGCGCTCAACCCGGTCGGCTAACTTGGGCCGGACAACGGATTGCTCCAGCTGTGCCCGGGTATCGGTAAATTGCTCTGTCGACAGGTAAATTGCTCCAATTCCTCGAGGATCTGCGAGCAGTCATCAAAAAACCTGTCGCGATCCTGCTTGCTCACGACTCCCACGCGGTTGTAAGTCACCTCACTTCGGATCCTTCTCGCCTGCTCATTGATCCGGGATAGGCGCTGCGCAATCTCGGGCGCTCGGGGCTCGATTGCGCAACCGGCGAGTCCAAACAGAATCATGTGACTCATATCTGTGCCGTGGACTCTGAACCCTAGCGCCGTGACGAGAGCGTTCGCCCCATCGATCAAAGCTGTGTACATCGTCTGGAACTGGAAATCGTAATCAGTTGGCCGCGTCCTGGCCACATCCTGAGCGCGCTCCCAGTTCGTTCGCGCCAGCTCCAGGCGCTGCTGTACGGCGAAGCCCGCCGTCGCTATGCGCTCCAAGCGGTTCTCGTTAACGAGAGTCGTCACCAGTTCCAGCAAGGTACCGGCCGGAAGGGACGAGTGCGGTTGCCGCTGTCCGGCCGTCATAGCTAGGGGCGGATCGCGCGCGGCCGGTTGGTGTAGATGGCGTTGGCGGGCAGCGCTCTCGACCAGGCCAGGGCCAGCGGGTCGTCGACAGTCCAGACTCCGATCAGCTTGCCCGCCTGGTGCAGTTCGCTCGCGGTCGCCGGGTCGATCGCGCCCCAGTGAGGGCAGAAGACGTCGGCCGCGGCGTCGGCCATCAGCCGCAGCGGGTCCACGGGCCGGGAGGCCTCGAGCACGCCGGTCAGGATGCTGGGGTTGAGCTCGTGCATGCGCCGGATGGACCGATGATCGAAGCTGATCACGACCACGTCCTGGGTCATGCCGGTCTCCTCCACGGCTGTCGCCACCGCGCGCTCGATGCCGGGGTAGGCCAGCGGTAGGTTCTTGATCTCGATCGCGACCCCGGCACGGCCGCGGGCCAGGGCCAGCACCTCGGCCAGCGCCGGGATCCGCTCGCCGGCGAAGGCGGCGCCCTTCCAGGAACCGGCGTCGAGCTGTTTCAGCTCGGCCAGGGTGAGGTCGCGCACGAGCCCGCTCCCGTTCGTCGTCCGATCCAGCAGGTGGTCGTGGATGACCGGGAGCGAGCCGTCGGCGGCAAGGTGGACGTCGCATTCGATGACGTCCACGCCCAGGTCGAGGGCGGAGGCGAATCCAGCCAGTGTGTTTTCGGGAAACTCGGCGGCGTTGCCGCGATGGCCGCCCAGAAGGATCCGACCGCCCTGAAGCCGGGCCCGAAGGCCATCCGCGACCGTCATGGCCACGATCTTAGGCGATGGATAGAAGCGGGCTCGGCGTTGTACTCGCGGCCCACCTCAGGCCGTCCACATGTCGCTGCGCAGCGGGCTTCATTCCATCCGATCGTCAAAGAGCGCGCAGGCCATGGCCCTGGTCGCGCTGCTGACCCTGCTCGCCACCCCTTCGGTTCGCCTGCTGACGCCTGCCGCAGCGAAGGCGCATGGACCGATCGCTCCGGTTCGGGTCGGGGTCAGCTTCAGCCCGCAGCGGGCCCGCGCCCTGGGCCTCGACTACCAGGTCGCCTTCCGGCAGCTGGAGACCATGCACTTCCGGGTGATCCGGCTCTCGGCCTACTGGAGCGATGTCGATCAGGGCGGTTACTCGGACCTCGACTGGATGATGTCCGAGGCGCAGCGCGCCCGTCAGCCGGTGGTCCTGTCCGTGGGCATGAAGGGCCTCGGCTGGCCTGAGTTCTTCATACCCTCGAGCCTGCTCCCGGCCGGTAGGGTCGCCGATGGTCACGACGTCGCCCAGGAGGAGGATCTCCGCCAGGCCGCCCTGCGGTTCGTGGACGACACGGTCCGGCGCTACCGGGACAACCACGCTCTTTTCGCCTGGCAGGTCGAGAACGAGCCCTTCAACCGGGCCGGACCGGACCGCTGGTGGATCGATCCGGCCTTCGTCAGGGAGGAGATGGAGGGCGTGCGCCTGCTCGACCATCAGAACCGGCCGCTCGTCCTGAACACCTTCAGCCACTTCAATCTCCTCTTCGACCAGGCATCGAACCGCGGCGGCCTCGACCTGTCGCAGCTGCTGGGCTTCGACGGCGACACAGCCGAGAAGGACAGCCTGGCGCTGCTGTCGAAGGGCGACGTGCTCGGGCTCGACGTCTACACCGCCATCGGCTACCGCTTCCTCGGTGCCGACCACCTCAGCCGCGCCGACGCCAACTGGCCGGACCGGCTCGAGGCCCTGCGCCAGGCGGCCCAAAGCCAGGGAAAGCAGGCCTGGATCACCGAGGCCCAGGCGGAGCCCTGGGAGGCGAGCCCCGATACTTACGCCGACCCGCGCAGCACCAGCCCGGCGGAGATCCGCGGACTGTTCAACGC
This sequence comes from Chloroflexota bacterium, assembly GCA_005881425.1. Classification (GTDB taxonomy): domain Bacteria; phylum Chloroflexota; class Dormibacteria; order CF-121; family CF-121; genus CF-120. Next base: position 7,472 of record VBIC01000005.1, read on the forward strand.
CCTCAAGGAGGCCGGCTTCGGCACCATACTGCTCTGGGGCAGCGAGTACTGGTTGTGGCGCGCCGGCCAGGGCGACCAGCGCTGGCTCGATACCGTGCAGAGGATCCTGGCCGAGAACGCCAGCCCGGTCTAGAAGATAGCCCAGTTGACCGTCGAGAGCTCGTCGTCGCTGAAGCTGCGCTCGGGCAGCTGGAGATAGAGGTACCCGATCAGCCGCGTCACGCGCGGCTCCTGGAAGTAGAATTCCCGGTGCTGCTCGTAGGCGGTGGTGTGGATCGCCTGGCCCGATTGGCCCCTGGCCGCGCTCTCTTCCGCGACCAGGATCAGGTCATAGTTCTCCAGGAAGCGCTTCAGGCGTGAGTCGCGGTAGGGTACCAGCCGGGGCGGCGTCCCGCCGGCCAGGGTACCCGCGATCGCCTCGAAGTCCTGGCGCATCCGGCTCAGGGCCCCCGCCGGCGCCCTGGTCTGCTGCTCGGCGTCCAGGTCGGCGTTGAGTGTGGCCAGCCCGGCCGTCACCCGGTCCAGGTAGCTGGATTCGGCCGGCTGCAGGTCGTTCGGACGGACGTAGGGAAGCGCCTCGCCGCCGTGCCGGAAGTCGATCACCTCGTAGCCCGGCTGATTCCCTGGAGAGTCCTGGAGGAAGAAGGCGTCCACCGGCGGCGTCTGCTGGACGCTGTAGCGGTAGAAGGCGACACGGTGGGATGAGACCTCCGAGGCTCGTGCCTTGCGTTCCGCCAGGCAGAGGTCGCCGAAGGCGGTCAGGTCCGGCCGCTGCAGCAGGAAGAGTCGACCATTGGAGTAATCGACGATGGCCGGGTCGCGGGTGTCGTAGACGAAGGCTTCGTAGAGCACCGCGTCCTGCTTGTGGCTCGCGAGCGTGCTGGCCATGGCCTCGAGCGCGCCCAGGTTGGAGGGGCGACGGCCGACCGCGTTGACCTCGATCGTGGACCCGCTGCGCCAGCAGTGCAGCGCCTGCAGCGGGGATCCCAGCGTGGGGCAGGGCAGCGCCTGCTCCTGGGTGCGCACGGTCAGGCCTCCGAAGAGCAGGTAGAGGATGGCGAGCGCGGCTCCGAGCAGGGCCAGGACCCCGGCCGGAAGCCGGCGGCCCCGAGCCAGGGCCCGCCGGATCCAGCGGGCCAGCGCGAGCAGCAGCGCCGCCAGCGGGATGAACAGGACGGTGTAGGAGGCCCACATGAAAGCCATGGACACGCCGCTGGTGCAGGGCATCCCGGGGTAGTCGGCGCGGGCCCGCAGCGGCGCCCACAGCCAGGCGGCGCCAAGCAGGAGGAGGGGCCAGGCCCATCGCGCCAGGCGAGGGCGAAGCCGATGCGCTGGCGGGGACGCGGTCACTGCGCCAGGGACACGATCGTGGCGGGCCGGGCCGGCAGCAGGTAGTGGATCCCCGCTTCGACCTGGCCGTCGGGACGAAGGCCGCCGCCCTCTCGGAGGAAAGCCCGGGTCCGGGCGTAGGCTTCCTCGATCAGGCGCTCGCAGTGGCTGAAGTCGGTGCCCACGGTACCGAACTCGACGTTGGGCACCAGCAGGGCAATCTCCGTCCGGTCGGCGTAGCGCTGGTATTCCTCCAGCGTGCGCTGGGCGAGCATGATCTGGATGCTCTGGGCCAGCACGCCCGGAAGGTTGCTGCTGGGCGGCCGCCGTAAGGGATTGGCGGTGCTGTTGTCGATCGCCACTATGCTCGTCGCCCCCAGGGCGATGGCTTCGTTGAAGCCCACGTTCTCGGCCACCGCGCCGTCGACGTACTCGCAGTCGCCGATCCGGTAGGGGTTGAAGACGCCGGGGATGGCCGACGATGCGGCCACGGCGTCGGGCACGCTGCCCGAGGTGAACACCTCCTTACGCGCCAGGGTCAGGTTGGTGGCGAGGATGGCGCAGGGGAGCGCGAGCTGGTCGAAGGTGGGCGGCAGGTGGCGGGCCGCGAGCGCCCGCAGGTAGCGGCTGTCGAAGAAGCTGTTCCGACTGCGCGCATAGCGGTAGGCCATCCGCAGGGGATTGCGGTTGAAGAGGTCCCGGTTGCGGATCGAGCGCCAGACCTGCGCCAGGCGATCGATCGTCTCCAGGTCCGGACTCATGGCCAGGGCGACCGCGTTGAAGGCGCCCGAGCTGCAACCGACGACGGCATCGGGCTTGATGCCCGCTTCCAGGAGCGCCCGCAGGGCGCCGACCGTGCAAGCGCCACGGCTGCCGCCGCCGCCGAGCACGAAGACCAGGCGGCGCACCGGCGGCCGTCCGCGAGCCGTGTCGAACCTGCGACGCCAGAAGGCAATCATCCGGCTCAAGACCGAAGCCTCCCTGTCGATCTCAGTCTGCGCCATCAAGGTTGCGGCGCCGATTCCGGCCGAAAGGCCACTCGCCCGGCATGGAATCCCGAGTGTAACGGGTCGATGGCGCCGCGAATGGAACGGCGAGGGCATGGCGTTGAACTGCCATGGCCTCCGGCACCAACTCCGACGGGGCGCCGGCCGGGCGCCCCGTGTTAGCCTGGTGGTATCAAGTTTTGTAGCTATGCGTTGCCCCTATTTAGAGCAGATTCTCCGTAAACGCGAGCTGTTCCTCAAGGTCTTCCAGGCCGATTGTCACGTGGACGGGCGGGCACACAGCTTCCGCGGCCTGGTCCACTGGCCGAAGCCTCCGTGCCTGGGGAAGATGGCGACCTGCGCCCTCTACCAGGAGGCGCGCTACTCGGAGGACTTGATCCTCCGCCGTCTCGCCGACTGAGCCCCACCGGTCACAGGCCGGGGCCGCGATCCTACGCCGCTGCTTCTAAGATCAGGGCGTGACGCCGGATGTAATCGTCGCCGGCGGCGGCGTTATCGGGACCGCGATCGCCCATCAGCTGGCCAGGCGCGGCGCCCGTGTCACGGTGCTCGACCATGCGGCGCCCGGGCAGGCCACGGCCGCGTCGGCCGCCATGATCGCGCCCGACGCGGACGCCGGCATCGGTCCCCTTCGGGAGCTGGCCGTGGAGAGTGCGCGCCTCTATCCCGCGCTCTGCGCCGAGCTCCTGGACCGAACCGGACTCGATAGCGGACTGCGCGAAAACGCCCTGCTCCTGGTCGCCTGGAGCGAGGAGGATGAGCGCGATCTGCGCCGGCGCCGGCATCGCCTCGAGCAGGCGGGCGTCGCCAGCGCCTGGCTCGATCCCGGACGGCTGCGCGACGTGGAGCCGGCGCTTGCGGCCGGGCTCCAGGGTGGGCTGCACCTCCAGGGACAGCGCCAGGTCGACGCGCCGGCTCTCCTTCACGCGCTCAGCCGCGCGGCCGCCGACCTCGGTGTCAGCTTTCGCAGCGAGGAGGCTCACCGGCTCGTGATCGAAGGCGACCGGGTGACCGGAGTCCAGGCCGGGGCGAACAAGCTTTCAGCCGGGGAGATCGTCATCGCAGCGGGCGCCTGGTCGGGCTCGCTGGCCGCCGACCTCCGGCAACCGATGCCCGTCCGTCCCATCCGCGGCCAGATGGTCGGGCTCAGCCCGCCGACCTCCTTGCTGCGCACCATGTGCTTCAGCTCTCACGTCTACCTGCTGCGCAAGGCGGCTGGCTGGATCTACGTGGGCGCGACCGAGGAGGACGTGGGCTTCGATTCGAGTCCGACGGCTGCCGGCGTTCGGGACCTGCTCTCCGGGGCAGTGGCCCTGGCGCCGGCGCTGGAGCAGGCGAAGCTCTCGCACGTCGCGGCCGGGCTGCGCCCGGCCACACCCGACGGCATGCCCGTGATCGGGCGGATGCCGGGCTGGTCCGGGATCACCATCGCCACCGGCCACTTCCGCGACGGCGTGCTCCTGGCGCCGATCACCGCCGAGCTGGTGGGCGACCTGGTCGAGCATCGAAGGCCGCGGCTGCCGGTGGACGCCTTCGATCCGGCGCGTTTTTTGCTTCGTGCCGCCTGACTCCGGCGATCTGGTTCCGCGCAAGTTCCCGCGCCGGGCCGACGGCTTCCGTCACGCCGTAAGCGGTGGTCTCTGGCTGGCGCCACTCGTCTACCTCGATTCGGCCCGGTTCGGCCCCGGCTGGTACGGCAAGGTGGTCAGCTCCGACCCAGACCGGCTGATCGCCTGGGCCCGGCGCAAGGGCCTCCCGCTGCGCGCGCTGGAGCACAAGTCGCTGCCCGACGTCGACTCCGGCCCGCGGCGCCGGCGACGGCGCGTGCCCGGCTATCACATCGATCTCTGGGGCGCCCGTCTGGCGCTGGCCTACGATCCCGCCGACCTTGCGGCGCTCACCGGTCGACTTCGAAGCTCGCCATCAACCGATGGCGGCAGCGTGAGTCCAGGAATCCGGCTCCGTCGAAGTCAGGACACTCCTCAGTGTCCACGAAACCCACGGCGGTTCAACGCTCGGAGCGGCAAAGCTGCCAAGAATACGCGGGTTTCCGACGGAGGGACTGGCGCGCCGACTTCGATATGAGGGAAGGTCATGCCATCTCGCGCTTCAGTTGGAGCATCGCCCGGATACGGCACGCGCCGAGCCGAGGGCGCCAGCGGTTGTTGAGCCTGCAAATCGCGCGGGCGCCAACTCAAAAGAAGTCCGGCGCCGGCGACCAAAGGACGTTGATACTAAACCGTCGCTGCAACCCTCCGATGGGCTTCGGCATTTCCTCCAAGGCAGCTCACCGATAGCGGTCGGCATTCTCTTCGCAATGCTTGCGCACGATCTCTATCCACGTCGAGTACCAGTACCACGCACCCGCAGCCGAAACACCCCACCCCTTCGCTGGATTTCTCGCGTCAAGCGAACGCCACAACTCCGTGTGCCAATGCATCGTAAAGTGGAGAAAACCCTCCGCCTTCATACGTGCCACGGTCTGTTTGGGAAGGAACTTCGGTCGCTCAACCTCCTTGATGCTCACATACTCGCTGTTGATCGTCTTGGCCAGCTCGGAGTCTGGCTTCAAAAACTCGATGACCTCGTCGGCTTGTCCGGGCTTCCCAACCAATTTCGGGACAAACAACATCCGGTAGGCAAAACTCTCACTGTTCAGCTCGCCTGGCGTGAGACCGCTATCGAAGCGGGCCATAAAG
>VBIC01000150.1 GCA_005881425.1 Chloroflexota bacterium
ATCCGGGTGCAGGGCGAGCGGGTGCGGCCGGAGAGCGTGCTGGTGATCGGCTCGGGGCCGATCGTGATCGGGCAGGCGGCGGAGTTCGACTACGCCGGGACCCAGGCCTGCAAGGCGCTCCGGGAGGAGGGGGTGCGCACCATCCTGGTCAACTCCAACCCGGCCACCATCATGACCGACTCGGGGATCGCGGACCGGGTCTACCTGGAGCCGCTGACCCTTCAGGCGCTGACCGCGGTGATCGAGCGGGAGCGGCCCCAGGGACTGCTGGCCACGCTGGGGGGCCAGACCGGGCTCAACCTGGCCGTGGCCCTGGCCCAGAGCGGGGTGCTGGAGCGCTACGGGGTCCGGCTCCTGGGGAAGCCGCTGGAGGCGATCCGCCAGGTGGAGGACCGGGAGGCCTTCAAGGAGCTGCTGCTCCGGCTGGGGGAGCCGGTGCCCCAGAGCCGGACCGTGACCACGGTCGAGGCGGCGGAGGAGTTCGCCGCGGAGTGCGGCCTGCCCCTGGTGGTCCGGCCCGCCTTCACCCTGGGCGGGACCGGGGGCGGGATCGCCGCCACCCCGCTGGAGCTGCTGGCGGTGGTCAGGCAGGGACTGGAGGCCAGCCCCATCCGGCAGGTGCTGATCGAGCGGGCCCTGCTGGGCTGGAAGGAGATCGAGTACGAGGTGATGCGCGACGCCCAGGACACCTGCCTCTCGGTCTGCAACATGGAGAACCTGGACCCCATGGGAGTCCACACCGGGGACTCGATCGTGGTCGCCCCCAGCCAGACCCTTTCCGACCGCCAGGTGCAGATGCTGCGCTCGGCGGCGCTGCGGATCATCCGGGCGCTGCGGATCGAGGGCGGCTGCAACGTCCAGTTCGCGCTCGACCCGGACTCCGATGCCTACTACGTGATCGAGGTCAACCCCCGGGTCTCGCGCTCCTCGGCCCTGGCCAGCAAGGCCACCGGCTACCCCATCGCCCGGGTGGCGGCCAAGATCGCGGCCGGGAAGGCGCTGCACCAGATCCCCAACGCGGTCACGGGCAAGACCTCGGCCGCCTTCGAGCCGGCCCTGGACTACTGCGTGGTCAAGATCCCCCGCTGGCCCTTCGACAAGTTCCCCAGCGCCGACCGGACCCTTACCACCCAGATGAAGTCCACCGGCGAGGTGATGGCCATCGAGCGCACCTTCGAGGCCGCGCTGGTGAAGGCGATCCGCTCGCTGGAGCAGCGGATGCCCGACGCGAACGAGCTGCGCGGGCGCCCCGATCTCCTCCACCAGCCCAACGACCGCCGTCTCTTCGCCGCGCTCCAGGCGCTCCGGGACGGCATGACCGACGCCGAGGTCGCCGCGGCCACCGGCTATGCGCCCTGGTTCACGGAGCGCCTGCGCGACATCGTCGCCCTGGAAAACCGGCTCGGGTCGGAGCCGCTCGACGCCGCCCGCTACCGCGACGCCAAGCGAGCAGGCTTCTCCGATGCGGCCATCAGCGAGCTCAGCGGTGAACAGCGGCTGCCATCGCTGGTCCCCACCTTCCGCCAGGTCGATACCTGCGCCGCGGAGTTCGACGCGCAAACGCCCTACTACTACTCCTGCTACGAGGAGGAGGACGAGGTCGCGCCGGGCGGCCGGTCGACCGCGGTCGTCATCGGCTCCGGGCCGATCCGGATCGGCCAGGGGATCGAGTTCGACTACTGCAGCGTGCACGCCTCCAACAGCCTGCGTCAGGCTGGATGGGACAGCGTTCTCGTCAACAGCAACCCGGAGACCGTCTCCACCGACTTCGACGCCTCCACGCGCCTCTACTTCGAGCCGCTCGACCTGGAGGGTGTGCTCAGGGTGGTCGCCCGTGAGCATCCGACCGGAGTGCTGGTGCAGTTCGGCGGGCAGACCGGCCTCAACCTGGCCGACCCGCTGGCTCTGGCCGGCGTCCGCATCCTCGGGTCCTCGGTCGAGACCATCGACCTGGCGGAGGACCGCCGCCGCTGCGAGGCGCTGCTGCGGCGGCTGGGCATTCCTCAGGCGCCGGGCGCCTCGGCCAGCTCCGCGGAAGAGGCGATCGCCATCGCCGACCGGGTGGGCTATCCGGTGGTGGTCCGGCCTTCGTACGTCCTGGGCGGGCGGGGAATGGAGATCGTGCACACGCCGGTCGACCTGCGCCGCTACCTGGATGCCGCGCTCGGCCTCGGTATCCGGGGTGCGATCCTGGTCGACAAGTACCTGCTCGGCCGCGAGCTGGACGTGGACGCAATCTGTGACACGCAGGCGGTCCTCATCCCCGGGATCCTGGAGCACGTCGAGCGGGCTGGGGTGCACTCGGGAGATTCGTTCGCCGTCTACCCTCCGATCTCCCTGACGCCGGCCGAGCGCCAGCGAGTGGTCGAGCACACGACGGCCATCGCCCGCGCGTTGCGGGCGCGAGGCCTGCTCAACCTCCAGTTCGTTATCCAGGACGGCGAGGCTTTCGTGCTCGAGGTCAACCCGCGGGCCAGCCGGACGGTGCCCCTCCTGAGCAAGGTGAC
>VBIC01000006.1 GCA_005881425.1 Chloroflexota bacterium
GAGCCGTGGCTATAATGATGGGCTCACGCGGGAGTAGCTCAGTTGGTAGAGCGCAACGTTGCCAACGTTGAGGTCGCGAGTTCGAGACTCGTCTCCCGCTCTCTCCCACCGAGACCTAGTTGTGTCGAGGAGGTGATGCTCTAATCCGCTGACGACCAGCGGGGTGGGTCAACATTCATGATCCGGACGGCCCAGATTTCGTCAACTCTCGAATAGGAGCGCAAAGTATGGCCCCAACCAAAACGGCGACCAGAAGCACACAGAAACGTGCGAATCGCACCAGCGCGACCGACACGGCATCCAAGGGATTCAGCGCCGAAGAAAAGGCGGCGGCGCGCGAGCGTGTCCGGGAGCTCAAGGCCGAGGCGGCCAAGGCGGATGGGAAGGCGGAGCTGCTCGCGGCTATCGCCAGGATGCAGGAGCCGGATCGCACCATTGCCAAGAAGGTCCACGCACTGATCACAGCTGCGGCACCGGCTCTCACACCGAAAACGTGGTACGGAATGCCCGCATACGCCAAGGACGACAATGTGATCTGTTACTTCCAAAACGCAGGGAAGTTCAAAGTCAGATACCAAACGCTCGGCTTCAGCGACAAGGCGAAAATCGACGACGGCGCCATGTGGCCGATTCAGTACGCGCTCAGCGAGTTTACTGCCACCGAAGAGGCCAAGATCACCGCGCTTGTGAAAAAGGCGGTGCGCTGAGGCCGCCGTCGTGCTCACCTCGTGTGAGACATTGACCAGGAGCTCATGCCGGCGGCCGCGCAGTCACCAATCAGGTTTAGCACTTCCGCCGCGTCACCCTGTGTTAGCATCGCCGAGCTCCATCAATCCGACAGGCTCAAAGGACTCTGCTGAATGGCGGAAGAGGCGGCGCTCGATGCCCTGCGCGACATGTTCCGCTATCACGCCTGGGCGACGCTGCGCCTGATCGACTTCTGCGCCGGGCTGCCGCCGGAGCAGCTCGAAGGATCGGTGCCGGGAACGCGCGGTCCCGTCCTCGATACGCTGCGCCACATCGTGCGTGCCGACTACGGATACAAGATGCGGTTCAAAGTGCACTCCAAACCGGAGCTCGAAGACGAGGACGTGCCCAGCCTGGAGCGGATGCGCGCGATCTTCGCTGGAGAATCCGAGATCTGGCTGACGCTGCTGGGCCGGCTGCAGGAGTTCGACATCACCATCCCGGCCAACCCACAGGACGATCCGCCCTGGCCCGAGGCGCCCCACGCCCGAAACCTGTTGCTGATCCAGGCCATCCATCACGGCAACGACCACCGCACCCAGATCTGCACCATCCTGGGGTCGAAAGGACTGGAAATCCCGTGGATGGACGCCTGGGGTTACTGGGCCTCCGAGCGAGCCCCCCGATCTCGAGCCGCGCATTAGAGACTGTTAGACCGTCCTTCCCTCGCGGCCGATCCGGCTTGCGAAGTGCTCCTGTGGGGTTGCACAATAGGGACCTGCCAGAGCGGAAGAAAGAGGAGGAAGTTGAAATTGCGCGATCGTAAACAGGGACTGCTGATGGCCTGCGTCGGTGCGCTCGCCATCATCGCAGCAGCGTGCGGAACCTCGACCTCGACCCAGACCTCGGCCACCGCGGGTGTGCCCAGCGGGCTGAGCGTCACGTCTTTCGACAGCAGTTTTTCAGCGATGAGCCAGCTCAAAGGCCTGACCTCGGCCGGGAACGGCGTCGTGGGGGTCATCCTGCCCGACACCACCTCTTCGACCAGGTACGTCAGCTTCGACGCACCCTATCTGAAGAGGGCCTTCGAAGCCGCCGGCTACACCTCGTCCCAGTACAAGATCGACAACGCCCAGGGCAGTGACGCGACCGAGCTGGCCGATGCCCAGGCGGACATCACCGCCGGCGCCAAGGTGCTGATCTTCGACCCGCTCAACAGCACGGTCGGCGCTGCGATCCAGACCTACGCGCAGTCTCACGGGGTGAAGACCATCAGCTACGACCGGGCCACCTTCCAGGGCACCAACGTCTATTACGTCAGCTTCGACAACGTCCAGGTGGGCAAGCTGATCGGCCAGGGCTTCATGGACTGCATCACGAGCTGGGGCGTGTCCAGCCCGAAGGTCTTCGAGCTCGACGGCGGCGAGGACACGGATCCGAACGCGGTCTCCTTCGCCCAGGGCTACAACCAGGCGATCTGGAACAGCACCACCACCCCGCTCTCGGCGGGCACCACCAACAGCAAGGGCTACACCCTGGTCGGCGACCAGATCGCGCCTAACTGGGTTAACGCCACCGGCGGCACAATCTTCCAGCAGCAGTACACCGCGCACAAGGAGATCAACGCCACCGTGGAGGCCAACGACGGCCTGGGGAACGCGGTCATCAGCGTTCTCAAGAACTCGGGCGTAGGCACCAAGAAGATCCCGACCACCGGGCAGGACGCCACGCTGCAGGGTATGGTCAACGTGCTCCAGGGCTACCAGTGCGGGTCGGTCTACAAGGCGGTCTACCTGGAGGCCCAGGATGCGGTGGCGCTGGCCACCATCCTGCGCGCCGGACAGACGCCGCCCTCCGCCCTGCTCAACGGCACCACGTCGCCGCCCGCGGGCAAGCCCGGAAGCCAGCAGCCGGCCTCGCTGCTGGTGCCGGTCTGGGTGACCAGCTCGAACATGGCCTCGACCGTGATCAAGGACAATTTCGTCGACAAATCGTCGCTCTGCAGCGCCGCCGGGGCGACCGCCTGCAGCGCAGCCGGCATCAGCTAGACCGGGATGGCGCCGCCGCATCGCCGCGGCGGCGCCTCGCCTCACCCCGGCACGAGATAGAGTGGAAGGCGTGGCGGAGGTGGTGAGCGAGTCCCGGGTGGCCGCTGAACCGCTGCTCAAGGCACGCGGCCTGGGCAAGCACTTCGGACCGGTGCAGGCGCTCTACGACGTGGACGTCGACCTCTACGCCGGGCAGGTCACGGCGCTCTGCGGTGACAACGGCGCCGGCAAGTCGGTGCTGACGAAGTGCATCGCCGGCATCTACCAGATCGACCAGGGCCAGTTCTTCTGGGAAGACCATCCGGTCCACGTCCGCAGCCCGCGGGACGCGGCCCGGCTCGGAATCGAGACCGTCTACCAGGACCTGGCGCTGGCCGACAACCTGGACATCGTCCAGAACATGTTCCTGGGCCGGGAGCGGCTCAACAACGGCTTTCTCAACGAGGACGACATGGAGCGGTCGGCGGCCAGGACCCTCTCCAGCCTGCGGGTCACCACGGTGCGGTCGATCAGGCAGCCGGTCGCGTCCCTCTCGGGCGGCCAGCGGCAGTCGGTCGCCGTGGCCAAGGCCGTGATGTGGAACTCCAAGCTGGTCATGCTGGACGAGCCGACGGCGGCTCTGGGCGTGGTCCAGACCAGGATGGTGCTCGACCTGGCCCGGCGCCTGCGCGATCGCGGTCTGGCGGTGATGGTCATCTCGCACAACCTGAACGACGTCTTCGAGGTGGCCGACCGGATCGCGGTCCTCTACCTGGGCCGGCTGGTGGTCCAGGACCGCGCCTCCGCCTTCGATCGCCAGAGCGTCGTCGACTACATGACCACCGGCGCCTCGAGTCGCACCGTCCAGCGCTCCGACGCTGATGGAGGCAAGCCTGGCCAGGGCTGAGGCGCCCGAGTCCGCGCCCGACCCCACCGCCGCCACCGAGGCTGCGACCCTGGAAGTCCCGCCGGAGCTGGTCGCCCAGTCACTGGGCGAATGGTTCCGAGCCTGGACGACCCGGATCCGGAGTGGTGACAGCGGCGTCCTGCCGGTGATCCTGGGGCTGATCCTGATCACCATCGTCTTCCAGGCCATCAGCCCGCATCACGTCTTCCTCTCGGCCGACAACCTGGTCAACCTCTTCCAGCAGAGCGCGGTCTTCATGGTCCTCGCGATGGCCGAGATCTTCGCCCTGCTGCTGGGCGAGATCGACCTTTCGATCGGCTACGCCGCCGGCGTCGGAGGCGCGATCGCCGTGCAGCTGGTGCAGCCGACTACGACCAGGTGGCCCTGGTGGGGCGCCATCATCGCGGCCCTGCTGGGCTGCGCGCTGATCGGCGCCATCCAGGGGAGCCTGATCACCAGGCTTCGCCTTTCCTCGCTGATCGTCACCCTGGCCGGGCTGCTGATCCTCAACGGGGTGATGCTGTTCGTCCTCGGGCTCGGCCCCTTTTCCGGCTATCCCAGCCTGGCCGGCGCCAACCCGAACCTGCAGTTCCTCTACCAGCTGATGTGGGGGACGATCGATCCCACCGTCAGCTGGGTGGGGATGGCGGTGATCGTCACCGCGCTCGCCTGCTTCCTCTGGCTGGGTGACAATCGCCGACGGCAGAGCGGCCTGGTCGCCCCGCCCGTCAGCCTGACCCTGCTCAAGATCGTGCTGATCGCCGTGGTCGCCATCGTGGTAGTCGCGATCTGCAATATCAACCGGGCGGCCTTCGGCACCCTGGAGGGCGTTCCCTGGGTGATTCCCATCGTGCTGGTCGTGTTCGGGGTCTGGACGGTGCTGCTGCAGCGCACGCGGTTCGGGCGCTACGTCTATGCCATCGGCGGCAATCCCGAGGCCGCGCGACGGGCGGGTGTGGACCTCGCGGCCATCCGGACCTGGTGCTTCGTCTTCTGCTCCCTGACCGCCGGGGTCGGCGGCCTGCTCTACGCCTCCTACCTGGGAGGCATGTCGAACAACGTCAACGGCGGACAGCTGGTCCTCTACGCCGTCGCCGCCGCGGTCATCGCCGGCACCAGCCTCTTCGGCGGCCGGGGCAAGGTGCTGCACGGTCTCCTCGGCGGGCTGGTGATCGGCGGCATCTACAACGGAATGTACCTGCTGGGCCTGGACGTCAAGCCCCAGTTCATAGTCACCGGGCTGGTGCTCCTGGTGGCGATCACCATCGACGCCCTCTCGCGCCGGGGCGCGACCTCGGGCAGCGCCGCCCGGGTCTGACCGCAGGCCGCGCCCGTTCCTTACTTCCCTCCTGCCCCTACGGTGATCCGCGTACTCAGCCGGAAGTCCCTCGAGGAGCGGCCCGCATGCAAGGTGTAGGTCACGGCTTTCCAGGCCCATTCGCCTCGCTGCTCGTCGAAGTGGGCGAAAGCTCGGGCGGGGACCGTCAGCCGTACCTGCGCGCGCTCGCCGGGCTCCGCGTCCACGGCGGCGAAGGCCGCGAGCACCCGGAGCGGGCGGCTCGCATCGTCCGGTGGCCCTTCGAGATAGAGCTGCACGATCTCTCGGCCGGACCGGCGGCCGCGGTTGCGGACGCTCACGGACACAGACGCGTCATCCCCCGCCCGAATCGTCGCCGCGGAGGCCGAGATCGATTCGTAGCTCCAGTCCGTGTAGCCGAGGCCGTGGCCGAAGCAGAAGAGAGGCTCCCGCCCCTTGCGGTCGTAGCCCCGATATCCGACAAGCAGCTCCTCGTCGTAGGCCAGCTCGCCCGCCTGGGGATCGGCCTGCAGGACAGGTGAATCGGCCTCGGCCCGCGGCAGCGTCACCGGCAAGCGTCCACCCGGCTCGGCGGCCCCGAGCAGGACGCCGGCCAGCGCTTCGCCGAAGGCCTGCCCCGGCAGCCAGACCTGGAGGATTGCGGCCACCTCCTCGGCCCAGGGCATGAGAACGGGCATCCCGGAGTTGACCACGACCACGGTATTGGCGTTGGCGGCGGCGACCCGCCGCACCAGCTCATCCTGGCGGCCCGGGAGCGCCAGGGTATCCCGGTCGTATCCCTCGCTCTCGGTGCCGTCGGCGGACCCCACCACCACGACCACCGCGTCCGCGTTCCTGGCCGCCTCGATCGCCTCCTCGACCGGTGGTCTTGGTCGCCGACCAGTCGGAAACCACCACCCCGCACGTCGGGACGGGAGTCGATCCGGATCTCGGCCTCGGTCCCGGCCAGAAGCTGCACCGGGACGCGCACCTCCGGAGGCCGGGAGAGCGCCTCCACCATGTCCCGCGGAGGCAGGGTCGTCGCCTCGGCCAGCGTCGCACCGTCCATGCTGATGCGCAGCAGGCCGACGCCGGCGGCGCCCACCAGGTGCGGTCCGCCGGCGCCCGGCCGGTAGCGGGCGCGCATCGTCAGCTGGGAACCAGGAAGGTGCACCGCCTTGGGAAGCGTGTCCCACCAGGTGACGACGCTGTCCGGGATGGGCTCGTCCTGGATCAGCGAGCCGGAAGCGTCGCGGACCTCGAGGCGCACGCCCGGCTTCCCGCTCCGGGGGTCGCGCAGGCTGCCGTCCGAGGGCGCGGGAACAGTGGTCCAGTTGAGGCAGCCCTGGTGCACGCTGACCCTGGCTTGCGGGCCCAGGACCGCATACAGCGAGTCTGCCAGCGTCGGGCGGGCCACGGCAAGGACCCGAACGCTACCACCCCCTTGCGTCTGCGGCCTGAGGGCGTTGGGCCCGATCAGGGCCAGCTTTCGGATGCCGCCTTGATCGAGGGGAAGCAGGTCGCGCCGGTTGCGCAGCAGCACGAAGGAACGGGTCGCGGCCTCCTCGAGCAGGGCCGGATCGACCAGAGCCCTGGAGCCCTGCCCCGCCGGCCCGCCGTCCACAGCGCCGCTTGCCTTTCGAGGTGCCTTCCCGTTGGGGATCTCCGCCAGCGCGCCCACCCGATGGGCCAGTTGCAAGAGCCGCAGCCACCGTGCCGGCCCGCACCGCCGCCAGGAGCTGTTCGCCCCACGGCCCGTTGGGGCCGGGCATGACCAGGTCCAGCCCCGCCGTGGCGCTGGGACCGGTGGTCTTGGTGGCCGACCAGTCGGAGACCACCACGCCGCGGAATCCCCACTCGCGCTTGAGCAGCTCGTGGATCAGCCTGGGGTTGGCGGTCATCGGAGACCCGTTGACCGAGTTGTAAGCCGCCATGACCAGGGCCACGTCGCCCTCCGACACGCAGGCCTCGAAGGGCGGGAGGTACAGCTCCCGGAGGACGCGATCGGAGATGCGCGCGTCGTAGTTGCGCCGGTCGGTCTCCGAGTCGTTGCCCACGTAGTGCTTGACCGCCGCCGCCACGCCGGCCGCCTGGAGTCCGCGCACGTAGGCCACCGCGATCCGGGCGGTCAGCAGCGGGTCCTCGGAGAAGCACTCGAATCCCCGCCCGTTGAGCGGGGTACGAACGATGTTGACGGTCGGGGCCAGGAGCACGTCGACCCCTCTGGCCCGCGCCTCCTGCCCCAGGGCCCGAGTCAGCCCGGTCACCAGCGGTTCATCCCAGGTGGCGGCGAGCGCCACCGGGCAAGGCAGTGAAGAGGAGGGGTTGGCTGGGTCGAAGCCCGCTCCGCGCACACCCGCCGGTCCGTCCGAGAGCATCATCGAGCGCAAGCCGACTGCGCCCTCGGCGTGGAGCGACCAGGCGTCGGCTCCCGTCAGCAGCCGGACCTTCTGCTCCAGGCTGAGACTGGCCACGAGGGCCCCCGCGTCGGGGACCCTCGTGCCGCTCGCGATCGGTCGTCGCCTGTCGTCGCCTGTCATCTCCACCGTCAGGACACGGCCTTGAGCTGCATCAGGATGTACGGCATCTGCGGGTCGCTGGGCGAGGGGTTCATGTAGGGGTGCGACTGGTTGGGCCATCCCGTGTACTTGGCGCTGCTGTACACGTTCCAGTCGGCGCCGTAAAGGAGCGGCGCCTCGGGAACGTCGCTGGCCATGATGGCCGCCAGCTGCTGCACGGCCGGGTAGAGCGCGGACGTGTTGCTGGGATCGGTGCTGGCGTAGCTGCTGAGCGCGGACTGGGCGGCCGGGTTGGAGTAGCCCTCGTAGTGGGCCGCGGTGGTCGAGCTGGATCCGTCCAGCCAGTCCTGGTACTGGATGTAAGGGATGCTGCCGCCCTGGCCCCAATGGATGGCCGTCTGCCAGCCAGCGGGATTGGAGGTCAGAGTGGTGTTCCAGTCCGAGTAGCCCTGGGCTGGCTTGGTGGTCACGTCCATGCCCAGCGCCTGCAGCTCCTGGGACATCAGCGAGGCGCTCTCCCAGTAGTCCGAGCAGGGAACCGGGTCGTAGATCGAAAACTTGATGATGTGGCCGCCCTTGGTCCAGCAGTTGGCGGCGTTGCCGCCGTCGCAGTTGCCGCCCGACTTGAAGGTCCCGGCGCTGCCGTCGTAGTGGGAGCTCGCGGGCGCCGTCCAGCCGGCGCCGGTCAGGATGTCGTAGACGTCGGCGCCGCTGGGCAGCTTGTCTGCCTTGGCGGTCGCGGCGTCCGGGACGCTGCCGCTGGCCGCGAGGTCACTGCTCAGGCTGCCGTCGGGGGGCAGGAAGACCTTCTGGTTGGGCAGGACCAGCGCGCTGGAGGAGTAGGCGGGCTGCTCGTAACCCGATTCCCCGAGCAGGGCCAGCGCGTTGCGGTCTACGCCGTAGCTGATCGCCTTGCGCACCGCCGTTTCCGAGATTCCCGTCGCGCCCCCGTTTCCGGGATTGAGGTTGAACCAGAGGACGACGGTGTTGCCCGAGGCGAACCAGGCATGGTTGGTCTGGGGGTTGAGATTGACGTAGTTGGCGTAGACGTTGGGGATGTCGTTACCCGCCCAGTCGAGCTGTCCACTGACCAGGGCGTCGCTGGCCGCCGCGTTGGTGCTGATGGACGGGGTATCGATCTCCGACTCCGGCGGGGTCCCGCCCCAGTAGTAGGGGTTGGGCTTCCACTTGATCAGCGAGCTGGAGTAGCTGCCGAGCATGAAGGGTCCGGTGCCCACGGGGTTGGTGATGGTCATGGTCGGGTTCTGTGCGACCTGGTTGGCCACTGAGGCCTTCAGGATGTAAGTGGTGCCCAGGATCGACCACAGGCCCGTGTACTGGGGCGAGGTGAAGTGCAGGGTGACGGTGTTGCCGGAGATCGTCGGATCCGATGCCTGCGGCGGGACGCCGGGGGTGTCCGCCTTGGGGTTCTCCATGGCCTTGAAGGTGGCGGCCACGTCGTTGGCGCCTAAGGATGAGCCGTCGTTGAACTTCACGCCCTGACGGATCGTGACCTGCAGGTCCTTGCCGCCGTTCTTGAAGCTGAAACCGGTGGCCAGCCAGGGGTGCGTCCCCGATTCGGTCGGATCCAGCTGATCGAATTCGATCAGCGGCTCGTTGACCAGGCTGCGGGTGCCCATGCTGGACGACACCGAGTTGGGATCATAGGGGTTGAAGTCCTTTGAAAAGGTGACCCCGGTGGTTGGCTCCGCGATCAGGGGTTTGCCCGTTTTCACCGACGAGGTCCCGCCCGAGCTGCAGGCGGCAAGCAGCAGCGCCGCCGCCCCGACCAGTCCTGTCAATGCTCTTCGATTCATCGCTGTCTGACCCTCCTTGTGCTCGGCCCTGAAAAAGGGCCCTCGGCTGCTGTCGAGGCCGGCTGACGGACTCGGCGACGTGGCGGCGGTCGAGGCGCTCGGTCGTGCTGCATCCTTCCTCACCTCTCCTTTGGTACGGACGGTTTCCCGCTGACCCGCCGCTGCGCCGGCGCCACGTGGAGCCAGCAGGCGGCGGTGTGACCGGGTGCGACGCTGACGTTCGGCGGCGGCGTGGATCGGCAGACCTCCATCACGTGGGGACAGCGAGGGTGGAAGCGGCAGCCGCTGGGCGGCGCCAGCAGGCTGGGCGGGGCGCCCCGCGCGCTGAGGGCCGGCGGCCGGACGCGATCCGGATCCGGCGCGGCGCTGACCAGGAGCTGGGTGTAGGGATGCTGCGGACTATCGGTCAGGCTGGTGCTGGGCGCCGTCTCCACCAGCTGCCCGGCGTACATGACCACGATGGTGTCGGCCAGGTAGCGGGCCGAGGCCAGGTCGTGGGTCACGTAGAGGATGGCCAGGCGCTCCCGCTCGCGCAGGCCGGCGAGCAGGTTGAGGACGCCAAGCCGGATGGAGACGTCGAGCATCGACACCGGCTCGTCGGCTAGCAGGGCCCGGGGCCGTACCGCCAGGGCTCGAGCGATCGCCACCCGCTGGCGCTGGCCGCCGGAGAGCTCGTCGGGGAACTTGGCGCTGAAATCGGCCGGCGGCTCCAGCGCCACCCGGCGGAGCAGGTCCTCCACCGCGGCATCGACGTTGCCGTTGGCCAGGTGATGGATCTGTAGCGGCCGGGCCAGGTGATGGCGAATCCGATGCACCGGATTCAGGGAGGCGAACGGGTCCTGGAAGACCATCTGCACCTGCGCCGCGTAGGCCCGCGGCCGCCCCGAGGGTGCGGGCCGGCCGTCGAGGAGCACCTGCCCCGAGTCGGGCCTGATGATCCTGGCCAGAAGGCGGGCCACCGTGGTCTTCCCCGATCCGCTCTCGCCCACCAGGGCGGTGACCCGGCCGGCGCAAAGGCGCAGGGAGACGCCTTCCACGGCGTGGACCGGGCTCCGCCGGGGCAGGAGGCCGCGGCCCTGTTTGAGCCAGAAGTACCGGGTCAGCTCCCGTCCCTCGAGTACCGGGACGTCAGCCGGGGCGGCCGGCCGGGCGGTGGCAGCGGCTGCCTTCACAGGTCCGCCCTCGCCAGTTCCGCGGGGATGGCGACCTCCCCGCTGTGGAGCCAGCAGGCGACCGCCCGCCCCGATCCGTTCAGGTCCCGGAGCCGGGGCGTCTTTTGGCGGCAGATGGGCATGGCCCAGGCGCAGCGCGGATGGAAGGAGCATCCAGACGGGAGCTCGCGCAGGTTGGGCGGGGATCCTGGAATGCCCTCCATCGAGGAGCGGTCGCCGTGCATCGGCGGGAAACAGTGCAAGAGCCCGTAGGTGTACGGGAGCCGCGGCGCCCGGAACAAAGAGGCGGCTGGCGCCCGCTCCACCAGCCTGCCCGCGTACATGACCGCGATCTCGTCGGCCAGCTCCACCAGGAGGGAGAGATCGTGGGTGATGAAGAGCGCGGCGAAGCCCAGGCGGTCGCGCAGGCCCATCAACTCCTCGAGGATCTCGCGCTGCGTGACCACGTCCAGGGCCGTGGTCGGCTCGTCCAGGATCATGACCTGCGGCTCCAGCGCCAGGGCCATGGCGATCATCACCCGCTGCCGCATCCCGCCGGAAAGCTGGTGCGGATAGCAGCCCAGGCGATCGCCGCTCATCCCCACCATCTCCAGCAGCTCCGCGGCCCGCTCCAGCCGTTGGCCCGGGCTCAGGCTGGGCCGGTGCGCCTCGAGCAGGTCGTCGAACTGAGCCCTGATGCTGATCACCGGGTGCAGCGCGTTCAGCGCGCTCTGCAGGACGACGGAGATCTCCGACCAGCGCAGCGAGCGCAGCTCCTCCTCGTCCGCCTCCAGTACGTCGACGGCCCGGGCGCGGCTCTGGGCCGACGCCAGCCTGGGATGGAAGAGCACCTGGCCGGCGGTGATCACTCCGGGGGAGCGCAGCAGGCGGATCGCCGCCATGGCCGTCGTGGTCTTGCCGCTCCCGCTCTCGCCCGCGAGCCCCAGGACCTGGCCCCGGCGGAGCGTCAGGTCGCAGTCCACCACGGCGTGGACCGCGTCGTCGCCGTAGCCGTAGTCCACGCTCAGACCCCGGACCTCGAGTACCGGCTCGCTCATCCGGCGCCTGCTCTTTCACTCGTCTTCCGAGCCCGACGCAGCACCGGGGTGGCGCCGAGGCTGGCACGAAGACGGACCCCGGCCTTACGGGCCGTACGCGCCGTGATTCCAGCCAGCCGCAGCCTGGGATTGACGAACTCGTCGATCCCGAAATTCAGCAGCGCCAGGCCGGTGCCGAGCAGGGCGATGCAGATGCCGGGCGGCGCCCACCACCACCACCAGCCGCCGCGCACCGCATTGTTGGCGAATCCCTGGCGCAGCATCTCCCCCCAGTTCCACAGCCCTGGAGGCGATGAGCTCGGCGAGCCGGCGAGCCCCAGGAAGGCGATGGCCACGTAGGCCCCGATCGCGTAGAGGGTGGTGAAGAGGAAGGAGGCGGCGACGATCGGGATCAGGTTGGGCAGGACCTCGACCAGGATGATGCGCACGGGTCCCTCTCCCGTGACCCTGGCCGCCTCGACGAAGTCCCGGTTGCGCAGCGATAGGGTCTGGGCGCGCAGCACGCGCGCGCTGTAGGCCCAGGCCGTGACGGCGATGATCAGGGCGACCAGCAAGATGCTCGATCCCGCCGAGGGCACGTAGTCCGCGAGCACGATCAGGAGCGGCAGTCCGGGAATGGCCAGAAAGACGTTGGCCAGCAGCGACAGCCCCTCGTCGGCCGCCCCACCCAGGTAGCCGGCGCTGACCCCCACCAGGATCGAGAGCGCGGTGGCGATCGCGGCCGCGAGCAGGCCCACGAAGAGGGTGGCCTGGGTCGAGGCCAGGAGCTGGGACCACACGTCCTGGGCGAAGACGGTGGTGCCCAGCCAGTGGGCGGGAGAGGGCGGCAGGGGGAGTGGATAGTAGTTGGCCGCAAGGTTGGTCCCCGGCCCGGTCCCCGTGACCAGGACGTGCTGCACCCAGCCCGCCTCGTCGGTCGCGTTGGGGGAGTAGGGGGCGATCCAGCCTCCGATCAGCGCTCCCAGTCCGAAGAGGGCCAGGACGCCGAGCCCGGCCACCACCTTGGGTGAGCGTGGCAGGCGCAGCAGCCGGGCTTTGCCGGCGATCGGCTCGGCCCCCGCCCCAGCCAGCGGCGGGATCTGCGTGAGGGTCGTGCCGTCGACGGTCATGGGTTCACGCCGCCTGCCTCACCCGCGGATCGATCAGCACGTAGACCACGTCCGCCAGCAGGTTGGCGGCCAGCACCACCAGGGTGATGACCACGAAGATTCCCTGGACCAGGGTGTAGTCGAGCTTGCCCAGGGCGTCGTAGAGATGAAAACCGATCCCCGGGTAGTTGAAGACGATCTCGACCAGGATCTGGCCCGCGACCACCAGGCTGATGGCGATGCTGAAGTTGGAGACCACCGGCAGGAGCGCGTTGCGGGCCGCGTACCAGACCACCCTGGCGGTGGGCAGGCCCTTGGCCGCGGCTACCAGGACGAAGTCCTCGTCCATGGTGGTGACCATCTGGTTGCGCATGGCGGTGATGAAGCCGCCCATCGAGGCCAGGACCACGGTCGCCGCGGGCAGCATGGCGTGGCCGATGACGCTGAACAGGAAGGGCAGGTTCAGCCCCGGAGTGTCCGAATAGACGTCGTAGCCGTAGAGGCTGGGGAACCAGCGGAGCATGGTCCCGGTCTGCCCGAAGACCAGCACCAACACCAGGGCCAGGAAGAAGTAGGGGATGGCCTGGAAGAAGGTGGCGGCGGGCATCACCCATTCGACCCACGAGCCGCGCCGCCAGGCCAGCAGCACCCCGATCGCGGTGCCGGCGAGAAAGCTCATGAGCGTCGCCACCCCGAGCAGTCCCAGAGTCCAAGGCACGTACGAGAGGATGAGGCTCAAGACCGGCGCGTTCTCCGACCAGGAATGCCCGAGATCGCCGTGGGCCAGGTGCCCCCAATACTGAACGTACTGGCTCAGGAGGCTGGTGTGGACGTCGAAGCCGAGCTGCTCCTCGACGGCCCGGACGCACTGGGCGTTGCAGGCCCCCGACTGGGAGGCCCGGGCGACGGCTCCGGCGACGGGATTGCCGGGCACCACCCGAGGCAGCAGGAAGCTGAAGGTGAGGGCCACGAAGGCGGCCACCAGGTAGACGCTGAGCCGGCGCAGCAGAGCGCGCATCTCAGGCCTCGTCCGCCACGGTGGCGGCCGGTGCCGGGAGCGGGGACGGCTGGTGGGCACAGCCGCAGCTCTCGCGAATCATCAGGCGGACCGGGAGCACCACGTCCCGCCGCCCGGCGGATCCGTTGATCCTGGAGTGGAGGACCTCGAAGGCGGTGGCGCCCAGCTCCTGGATCGGCTGGCGGACCGTGGTCAGCGGCGGGTGAAGATGGCGCGCCACCGGGACGTCGTCGAAACCGGTGACCGCGACCTCATTCGGCACCGCGATCCCGCGCCGGGCCAGGGCGTGCATCACTCCCAGCGCGGTCTGGTCGTTGGCGCAGACGATGGCCCGCGGCAGGATACGCCCCTCGTCCAGGAGCGAGGCGATCACCCGCGCTCCTCCCGAGGCGCTGTAGTCGCCGTGCCAGGCTGCCGCGGCGTGGATCTCAGCCCCGCAGGCGATAGCCTGGGCCTCGAAGACCCGAGCCCGGGCCTGGTTGTCGGGGCTGTCCGGGTGTCCCGACAGGAAGGCCAGGCTACGATAGCCGTGGTCCGTCACCAGGTGGCGGATCAGCGCCCGCATTCCGGACTCGTTGTCGCAGCGGACGTTGATCGACACCCGGCTCGGCCGGCCGGCCAGGGTCACGACCGGGACGGACTCGGCCAGGCGGGCGATCCCGGCGGCGGAGAGCATCCGGTCGTGCAGGATCAGGCCATCGGCCTTTCCGGCGATGGCCGCCACCCGAGTGGAGACGCCGTCCTCCCGTATGCCCACCGAGCTCATCAGGACGTCGAAGCCGCGCCGCTGGGCCGCCACCTCGATGCCGCGGTTGATCACGTCGATGAAGAGCAGGCTCTCCTCCTCGTCCTCGAAGGGGACCTCGCTGCCGCGGCGGAAGACCACGCCAACGACCTCCTTGAGCTGATTGGAGAGGGCCCGGGCGGCGCCGTCGGGGACGAAGCTCAGCTCGCGGACCGCGCGCAGTACCCGCATTCGGGTTTCGGCCCGGGGACTGCCCTGGCCGTTGAGGACCCGCGAGACGGAGGCGATCGAGACGCCCGCCCGGCCGGCGACGTCGTAGATCGTGGGCGTAACCCGGGTCCGCTTCGCCTCTCCCAACCCCGTCCCTCAGCGAGTGATCCCTGGCGGTAACCGCTTACCCGGTAACCGCTTACTAAGTAAGCGCTTACCGGCAGGCCGCGATCATAGCATGGGTCCCGACCGAGCGCAAGCGCTCTGGCCGGCTCCGGGCTCTGCCTTGCTCTCGGTCAGGGGCTGGGTGCGACGCTCGGCATCGGGCTGGGGGACTCCGATGCGGTGGGGGATGTCGCCGGCGAGGCGGCTGGGCTGGCCGAGGGCGAGGCGGCCGGGCTGGCGGAGGCCGCGGGAGAAGCGCCGGGCAGCGGCCCGATGCTGCCCAGCATCCTGGCGAAAACCGGTGCGGCGTCGCTCAGGCTTTCCGTGATCGTTCCCTGGGCGTGGGGCGAGATCGAGCGGTAGTTCGCCCGCGGCGGCGTCCAGGCCAGCGCCAGCAGGAGGACTGCGGCCGCCATCACCGCGAAGCTGGCGCCGCGGTGCAGCGGCCTGCCCCTGGTCCTTACCCAGCTCAGGACCAGCAGGCGCTGGACCAGGCGGACCAGCATCCAGCCCAGCCCCAGGACGGGCAGGGTGAGCAGGACCAGCTGCAGAGCGGAGAAGAGGCCGGTCGCCACCTGACCCCTGAGCAGCGAGGCTGAGGTCCGTCCGGCCAGTCCCAGAAAGGACGCCCAGGCCGTGCCGGCGATGGTGGGCAGGTGGAGCAGCATGATGCCGTAGGCATAGAGGACGAAGGCCACCGTGAAGACCACCCAGGCGGTGACCACGATCCGGACCCAGCCCTTGAGCACGGTGACCGCGGAGTCAGGCTTGCGCCAGGGGAGCAGGCTCAACAGCACCGGCTTCATCCGGGCGAAGATGTCGGGGACGCCGGTCAGGTCCGCGATCACGTAGTAACCGTCGAGGCGCAGGAAGGGCAGGAACTGGTGCACCATCTCGAACTGCAATAGAAGGATGACCGCGATCAGCACCTCGAAGTGGGTGAGCAGGTACACGCCCAGGGTCGCCAGCATGAAGAGGGCGTTGAAATAGACTCCGCCGAGGTCGGTGCGCAGGCGTCCCGCCTTGCTCAGCCGGTAGGCGTCCGTGACGTCGGTGTAGAAGGCCGGCCAGACCAGGTAGATTCCCACTCCCATCACTCCCGGCCGGGCGCCCCCGTAGCGGCAGCCGGTGGCATGCCCACACTCGTGCAGCGCGGCCGAAAGGACCACCAGGCCGAAGACGATCAGGAAGAAGACCGGCTCGCTGATCAGGTGGCGCAGCCCCTGGGCGATGCCATGCACGAAGAACAGCCACCAGTCCAGCGCCAGGAAGCCCAGGACCGCGGCTATCACCACCAGCGGCCAGAAGAAGGGATGGAAGACGGTGGTCGCGGCGTTGACCAGGCGGCGAGGTACGACGGCCGTCTTGAAGTTCAGCGCCAGCAGGGGATTGGGCCTCTCCAGCTTGAGGCTCGATCCATCGCGGGCGGCCAGCACTCCCAGCGGCCGCAGCTTGGTCTCCACCAGGACCCGGACGTTGTCCTCGCTCACGCCGCGTCCGAACCCCTCGGTCACCGACGCGGCTATCTGCTCGTAGCTGCGGCGGCCGTCGGCATTCTCGGCCACGAGGTACAGGAGGCGGGGAAGCTGGAGGACCTGGCCGTCGGCGCGCCGGGCCAGGTAAGGAGGCTCCTTGAATCCGGAACCCTGGTACTCGCCGAGCAGCTCGATGCCCTCGGCTCGCCGGGGTCGACCGGGGTCCGGCTCGGGCCCCGATGGCTCGGCGCCGGAAGCAGCCGGCACCGTCTGACCTTCCAGATAGCCTCCTCGAGTGTCACGGGGGCGGTCTGTTGAGACCGCCCCCTGAATCACCTTGCCTTATTGAATGCTGGGCAGGTTGCCCTGGTCGATTGGTGTGGTCTGCTGGGCGTTGGCGTAGGCCAGCGACCCGTCGGAGAGCACGTTGGCGGCTATGGCGGCGTTGATCGGCAGGGCCAGATTGGCGTTGACCAGCGACATCTGCTCCCGGTCGGGGAGCTGCTCGCCGGCCTGCGCCTCCAGCTCTTCCGGTGAGAGCTGGCCCTCAGGCTTGGTCTTCCTTATCGCCATGGAATCCTCCTTTTCTAGAGTGTCGTGGCCGCCGGCGGCATGTTGTTCTGGCTGATCGGGCTGGTCTGCTGGGCGTTGGCATAGGCCAGCGATCCGTCAGAGAGCACGTTGGCAGCCACCGCGGCGTTGATAGGCGCCGCCAGGTTGGCGTTGATCAGCGACATCTGCTCCCGGTCGGGGAGCTGCTCGACGTCCTGGGCGTCCAGCTCCTGTTTCGAGAGCTGGCCTTGCTTCTTCATCGACATCAACCTCCTTGCGCCGGCGTCAGACCGGCGCCGGTGGTACGTTGCTCTGGCTGATCGGCGCGTACTGCTGGGCGTTGGCATAGGCCACCGAGCCGTCGCTCAGCACGTTGAGCGCGATCGCCGCGTTGATCGGCGCGGCTATGTTGGCGTTGATCAGCGACATCTGCTCCCGGTCGGGGAGCTGCTCGCCCTGCTGAGCCTCGAGCTCTTCGCTCGAGAGCCCGGCCTTCTTCACCTGAGCCATGATCGCGATCCTCCCTTTTGCGTGAAATGACGACCGTCGAGTCGGCGCCGCCTAGATGTTGCCCTGCGTGATCGGAGCCGTCTGCTCGGCGTTGGCGTAGGCCACCGAGCCGTCGGAGAGCACGTTCGCCGCCAGGGCCAGGTTGATCGGAGCGGCGACGTTGGCGTTGATCAGCGACATCTGCTCCCGGTCAGGAAGCTGCTCGCCGACCTGCGACTCGAGCTCCTTCCTGGAAAGCGACCTGGGCCTGTCGCCGTCACCCTTCTGTTTCGCCATGCTTGACCTCCTTCTCATTGGGCTGAGGAGCCCGTGATGCGGTCCGGCTCCGGCCGCTCCGCTGCACGATGTGGCTGGAGCTGCGCACGGAGCTGACCGAAATGCCGTCGCCGTCGCCTGTGGTCGAGATCGCCGCGTTCAGGTCGGCCACGACGTTGACCCCGCGGCGGCTGTGGCGGATGAGCTTGTGTATGATTTTCTGCATGTCTCGGCATCACATTTTATGTGATAGTATACATAACATGTCAACCACCGGGCTCACGGAGTGGCTGGTCAGTCACCCAGCGTGAAGTCGCCCGGGACCCCACAGGAGGTACAGGGATGGCGACAACGATGAGCGTGGCGGAAAGCTCGGTTCAGGTTGGGACCCCACCCGAGAAGGCCCGCGAGAAATGGAACGAGTGGACCAAGGAGGGCGGTCCGGGCATGGGACTCACCTCGGGAGGCCGCTCGCAGGACGTGAGCGCGGCCAAGCTGCCCGAGGAGCTGCGCAAAGCGGAGGCCGGCACCGCCTACTTCGAGCCGGGAGACCAGGGCGGCACCGAGGTCCGGATGCAGCTCCGCTATAACCGGGAGGCGCTGGAGAAGGCAGGGCAGGGCCCTGACTGGGTGGAGAAGCGGATCAACCTCTACCTGACGCGCTTCAAGAACTTCGCCGAGGGGCGCCCGGCCTAGGACGCCGCCAGGCGGGCGGACCGGCGTAAGGTGACCGGTCCGCCCGCTGCGGATGACTCCTTACCACGGTGGACAAGTTCCTCGAGTCGCTGCTCAAGCGGGGTCTGGCACCCTACCTGATCGCGGCCGTGGTGCTGCTCGCCGGGGTCACCGGTGTGGTGGCCGAGACCGGAACCTTCTCCGGCAGCCCGAGCCCTACGCCCTCAGCCGCGGACAGCTCAGCCGGGAGCGCTCAGGCGGTCAGCGGCTACCCGGCCGCCGGCGGTGGCGACAACATCGTGCAGGTGATCAATCACGCCGACACCCATTTCCGTATGGATGGAAAGGTCAAGCTGGACCAGATCCCTGGACCCAACGTCGGGCCCAAGAACGAAGCCATCGCCTTCAGCTCCTGCACCGGCTGCCAGACCATGGCCGTTGCCCTTCAGATCAACCTGATCAGCCCCGATGCCCGCAACATTCAGCCGCTGAACAAGGGAGCCGCTATCAACTATCGCTGCACCTCGTGCGTGACCTATGGGAGGGCCATCCAGTACGACATCCAGGTCGCCGACACCAGCCAGATCCCATCCGACGTCCGGGAGCTGATGCGCCAGATGGACGCCACCCTCAACCACATCAAGACCTCGGACGACAGCTTCGACCAGGCGCTGGCCGAGGTCAACGCCGTGATCGCCCAGTTCAAGGAGCTCGCCGGCTACCTGGACGACAAGGCCGAGATGACGACCGATCCCACCACCCCTGGAGCGAGCCCGCTGCCGCCATCTCCGGTTCCGTCGTCCTCCCCCACCCAGTCCGGGGCGCCGGCGGAATCGCCGACCCCATCACCGCAACCCAGCCCGACCTCGTCGGTCTAGGGATGCCGTCGTGACCCAGGCTAGAGACATCGTCGTCATCGGCGGCTCGGCGGGAGCCATCGAAGCGCTCA
>VBIC01000007.1:0-2987 GCA_005881425.1 Chloroflexota bacterium
CGGCCGCGCTGGCCCAGCGCTGTACCTCCTCGATGACGCGCACCCGGACGTCGCCGAACCCCGCTCGCTGGACGTGGGCACGGAAATCGTCCTGGTCGGCGACGATCGCGCGCGTAACGGCCCGGTCGGGGGCTTCCGGCAGGGGCGGGAGCCGGTCCCCGGCGGCGCTGTTGACGATCGACTCGGCCAGGCCGCCGGGCTCGTGAGGCACGGTGGTGGCGAAGCGGCCGCCGGTTCTGAGAACGCGGCGCGCCTGGGCCAGGGCGCGATCGAGGTCGGGAACGAACTGGAGGCCGTGCCCGCAGGTGACGGCGTCGAAGCTCGCGTCAGGGAATCGAAGCTCTTCCATGTCCATGAGCTCGAAGCGCACGGCAAGGCCGGCGGACGCGCGCGCCTGGGCGGCCTCCAGCATCCCCGGCGCCAGGTCGATCCCTACCGCCTGGCCGTCCGGAGCCACCCGTTGGGCCAGCTCCAGGGTGATGGTGCCCGGACCACAGGCCAGGTCGAGGATGCAGTCTCCGGGAGCGGCCTCAACCGCGTCGATCAAGAGCAGGCGGGCCCGCAGCCCTCCTTGCCGCCGCAGGCAGTCCTGGCGCTGCTGGTAGCTGTGGGCGTGGCGCGAGAATACCGCGGGAAAGAGCTCTTTGGACCTCACTGCCGAAGACCGCTACCACGTTAGACGAAAAAGGCGGGAGCCCGGCTCCCGCCTCAGGTGGGGGAGGTCTGACTAGTCGTCGTCGCCTTCGCTGCTCGGCTTGACGACGTGAACCTGCTGCTGCAGGACGATCACCTGGATCACCTGCTGGATGACCAGCGTCACCGTCTGGCAGGTCACCGTGATGGTGCCCGGGGTCTGGCCCTGGCCGAGCGCGATCAGCACGATGGCGTTGATCTCGTGCTCCTCGTTCTGCTCCTCGTCGGGCGTGACGACCTCGAGGTGCGCGAACTCGTCCTCGTGATGCTGGATGGCGGCGATGAGCGGGGCGACGCTGCCGTGCAGCTGGGTCTTCGCCCTGGCCAGCTGAGACTGGACCTGGCCGGGCGCGACGTGCGCGTTGGCGATGGTCTGGTTGAGCTGGACCGTGCAGCCCTGTTCGGCGGTCGTCAGCCTGGTGATGGCGGAGTCGCCCGACTTCTTGACGGCGGCGCGGAGCGTCACCTGCTGCTGATGCTGTTCCTGCTGAATCGTTACCGTGGCCTGGCTCTGGCCGACCACGACCAGGGTGGTGGGGACCGCGGCCACGGCCACCACGGCCATCGTGGTGACGGTGATGATCCGCTCGCTGATCCAGGTCGTGACGAGGGTGAGCATTGTGGGGTTGGATCCTCCTCGAGGCGCGAGCCTCTGTCCAGACAAACGAGCCGCCGACCCCCTGGAGTCGGGGGCGGCGCAAGGCGTTGCCGATCCGCGATGTCACGCAGCGTGGCCGTCACGGGGCGGTCGCGGGCACCCCGGATTCCGAATACGAATCCAATTCGGGCCGCGTTGACACTCCAAGTCGGCCGCGGCTATACTTCTGCCCAACATGGCAGAGCCGCGAAGGGGGTGCGAAACAGTTGTCGGAGATCAAGGTCCGCGAGAACGAGACCTTCGAGAGCGCCCTTCGTCGCTTCAATAAGAAGATCAAGCAGAACGGCGTTCTCTCCGAGGTGCGCCGTCGCGAACACTACGAGAAGCCCAGCGTAAAGCGAAAGAAGAAGATCGCTGCCGCGCGCAAGCGCCGGGCCCGCTCGGCCTAGGAGCGCCAGCGCGCCGGGCCCCGGCGTGAGCCTATGAACCTACGGGCGACCCGAATGGGTGCTCGCAAGCTGTCGCTGGTGGAGCGACTGCGGCGGATCCAGCGCAGCGCCTTCGGCGCCAGCGGGCTGGGCCCGATCGAGGTCGCGCGCCGCTGGCCGCCCTACGCGCGCTCGGCGCTGCTGACGCTGGTCATCGCCCTGATCACCGCCCTGGTGGTGGCCCAAAACTTCCTCCCCAACCGCCTCAACCTGCGCCCCGGCGACGTCGCGACCCAGGACGTGCAGGCGCCGCGCACGGTCCGCTACGAGAGCGTGTCCAAGACGCAGGAGGCCAGGGACACCGCCGCCAAGCAGGTGCCGGACCAGTTCGACGGCTCGATCACCAGCCAGCAGCGCCAGGCCCTGGACAGCCTCAACGGCCGCATCACCGAGCTGCGCCAGTCCGGCTCTTCAGATCCCGACCGGATGGCCCGGCTCAGCCTGCTCGAGCCGCAGCTGAACGACAGCCAGCGCTCCTACCTGCTGCACACCGACGAGGCGACGCTGGCAGCCATCTTCAAGAACTCGGGCGATCTCCTCCAGGAGCTGATGTCGAACGGGATCAAGGCCGGGACTCTGCGGTCGGCTCAGGCAACCGCCACCACCAGGGCGGCCAGCCTGCGCCTCGATCCGACCGCGAGCTCGATCGTGGGCACCCTGTTGCGCGACTTCCTGCGCGTCAACTTCCAGCCCCAGGAGACGACCGTCAAGCGGCAGCAGGCTGAGGCCACGGTCCCTCCCATCTTCGTCACCGTCGCCCAGGGGCAGACCATCATCCGCTACGGCGACCTGGTGACTGCCTTCCAGGTGGAGGAGGCGCAGCAGGTGGGCCTGCTCGGTCCGCGCGCCGATTGGTCACGCATCCTGGCCACCTTCATCCTGGTCATCCTGCTCTTCACCCTGGCGCTCGGCTATCTCTTCCAGTTCCGTCCCTCGATCGTGCACAACCCGCGCCAGCTGCTCACCCTGGGCGGCCTGATGCTGCTGCTGGTGCTGACCGCCAAGGTGGTGGTACCGATCAACCCGCAGGCCGAGTACGCCGTCCCCATGGTGGCGGTGCCGCTGCTGGTGGCGGCCCTGCTCGACACCGGGCTGGGGATCATCGTCGCCTTCGCGGTCGGGCTGCTCACCGGGATCATCGCCGACGACCTTCTCGTCCTGACCCTGCTCGCCTTCTTCGGCGGCTCCATGGGCGCGATCTACGTCCA
>VBIC01000007.1:3002-15646 GCA_005881425.1 Chloroflexota bacterium
CGTGACCGTGGCCGCGCTCAGCCTGATCCAGCGCCGCCAGACCGCGGAGGAGGTCCTGGGCCTGGCCGCGATCGCGCTGGCCGGAGGGCTGGTATCGGCCCTGATCGCCGCCGGCGCCGTGACCTATCTGGGCGAGGTGATGGGGGTGATCACCCCCATGAAGCTGCTGGAGCTGATGACGCCCAACAACCCGCTCCTCAAGCGGCTGATGGTGACGGCTCCGGGCACCTACAACCACTCGATCGTGGCCGCCAACCTGGCCGAGGCCGGCGCCGAGGCGGTCGGAGCCAACGTGCTGCTGGCCCGGGTCGGCAGCTACTTCCACGACATCGGCAAGATCCGCCGGCCACACTTCTTCGTCGAAAACCAGGCGGAGATCGGAAACATCCACGAGAACCTCTCGCCGACCACGAGCTCCGACATCCTGAACCAGCACGTGACCGAGGGCGTGCAACTGCTCGGCCAGTATCACTTCCCGGGCGTGATCAAGGACATCGTCCAGCAGCACCAGGGCACCACCATCAAGAAGTACTTCTACCGGCAGGCGCTGGAGCAGGGGCTGGACGTGCGCGAGGAGGACTTCCGCTACCCAGGTCCGCGGCCGAGGACCAAGGAGGCGGCGATCGTGATGATGGCCGACACGGTCGAGGCATCGACCCGGACCCTCAAGGACCGCAGCGCCGACGGCATCCGCCAGCACGTCCACCGGATGGTGCAGGGATTCGTCCGCGACGGCCAGCTGGACGACTGCGACCTCTCCTTCCGCGACCTTCAACGGATCGAGGACGCCTTCTCCAACATGGTGATCAGCATCTACCACGCCCGGATCGAGTACCCGGCGGCGGCTGGGGAGGGCAAGACGGCGGGGATGGCCGTCGACACCACCGGCGGCGGCCACGACGGGACCCTGGACACCGAGGAGAAGACGATCCCGCTGGCGCGTTAGCAGGGCGGTCGGGCGCCCGCCCGACAGCGGCAGGAGTTCGGCTCCGCCGCCGTTATTCCTCAGGATGAGCTTTTCGGTCCCGCTCCTCGCCCTGTACCTGATGTCGGCCGCCGTCCTGGCGGTCGGCCTCCTCGCCGCCTCCACCGCCCGCCTGCCGGCCTTCCTTTCAGGCTCGGCGCTGCCCGCGGACCGCAGCAGGGTCCGCCTCAGCGGGCTGGAGCTGGTGCTGCTGGGCCTGCTCATGCTCCTGACCTCCTTCGCCTACGGCGGAGACGGCCAGTCGATCCGGGTGGTGCTCCTGCTCTTCACCTGGGTCGGTTTCGCCATCACCATGCTCGTGCTGCGGCTGCTCAGCCGCCGGCTCGACAAGCAGCGCGCCCGGCCCTAGCTCAGGGCGCCTGGACGTCGATCACCAGGCGGGTCGGGCCGCTCAGCTCCGACACGTGGTAGCAGGGTGACCCGGCGATGCCCACGCCCCAGCTGAGGACCCGCTCGAAGTCCCCAATCTCGCGCACCTCCCGGACACTGGGCAGGTTCGGCTCGAGGTCGGTGGAGCCGGTGTAGGTCTGCTGTCCTGAGGGCGTGTGTCCTGATGAATCGTGGAAGACGATACGCAGCCCGGACGATCCCATGAGGACCACCGTCTGGCCGCTGGCATCCTGCGTGAACTGCGCGTTCGACTGCGGTGTGATGCTGTAGGCGGGTAGGCCGCCGTCGAACTGGAAGGTGATCCGGTCGTAGCCGGAATGGTGGGCAACACGCAGCGCGGTCAGGTTGGAGCCGGACGGACCGCCCCCGCTGCCGGCGTCACAGGTGAACGAGAGCGCGCTGGCTGACGGCTGGGCGCTGGGGCCGGCGGAGGGAGCGACGCTGGTTGCGGGAGTCGGGGTGGCGGCGGGGACAGGCCCGCCCTTGAAGCCGCGCAGCTGGGCGACTCCCACGGCGAGCAGGCCGATGAAGATCACGAGCGCCCCGGCCAGCGCCAGCTGCTGGGTGATCCCAAGCCGGCGGCGCGGCTCGATCGCGTCCTGGATCCGAGCCCGGAGCGGGTCGGGGAAGCGGCCCACCTGGCGGGCCTCGCGATCCAGCTGATCGCGCAGCTGCCGTTCGAAATCGTCACCCATTGGAGTCCTCCTTGGAGCCGGTGAGCTCGCGCAGGCGGCGGAGCGCGACCTTCAGGCGAGATTTGATCGTGTCGACCGGCTGGCGCAGGGTGCGCGCGGTGTCCTCGACACTCAGGTCCTGGTAATAGTGGAGGACGACGACGGCGCGCAGCTCGGGTGAGAGGCGACCCAGCGCCCGGTCGAGATCCATCCGCTCCTCGCTCGAAGGGCCGGCCGGAGCTTCGCGCAGCCGGCCGAAACGCTCCGCGAGGGCCTGGAACCGGTTGCGGCGGCGCCAGGCGGAGATGCTCTCGTTGGTCGCGATCCGCAGCAGCCAGGGCCCGAGATCGTCGTGCTCGAGGCTGCCCAGCCGGCGCCAGGCGCGGACGAACGTCTCCTGGACCACGTCCTCGGCCAGCTGCTGGTCGCGCACGATCAGCCGGGCCGTCCGCAGGACCTGGAGGCCGTAGCGTGAGACGACCTCGGCAAAGGCCTCCCGGTCGCCATCGCGGCAGCGGTCGATGATGCGCTCGAAGGCGGGGTCCATTGCGACCATGCACACTCTATGACGCCGGGCGGGGCCTGAACGGGTGAACCGGCTGGCAGGCGCCGGAGCAGGGGCGCGGCCGGCCCCGGCGGTAGCATTACGCCGGTGGTGGTGCAGATCAGCCGCTGGGGGCCGGCGGCCCTGGCATCGGGGGTGGACCTGGAGCGGCTGAGGCGAACCCTGCAGACCGGCGCGCGCCTGACGGAGGTGCGCCAGGATGCCCTCACCGTGCTCACGCTCACCAGCGACGACCACGTCCGCGAATACAACCGCCGCTACCGCGGAATCGACGAACCCACCGACGTCCTGGCCTTCGCCTCCCAGGAGCGGCCCAAGGACCAGCGTTTCCAGGCGCCTCCCGGCACCGAGCACTGGCTGGGAGACATCGTGATCTCGCTGCAGCGGGCGCGGGCCCAGGCGAGGGCTGCCGGCCATCCGGTGGAGGAGGAGCTGCGGATGCTGGCGGTTCACGGATTCCTGCACCTGCTCGGCTACGACCATGCCAACGACGCCGACGAGCGGCGGATGACCGCCCTCACCCAGCGGATCCTCGAGGCCGGATGATACGGCGGACGCTGGCGAGCTTCCGGCACGCGGGCCGGGGGCTCCGCTGGGCGCTCGCGTCCCAGCCCAACCTTCGAGTTCACCTGTCGGCGGCGCTGGTCGTGCTGGTGGCGGCGATCTTCCTCGGCTTCACGGCGGTCGAGCTGTCACTGCTCGTCCTCTGTGTCGCGGCGGTGATCGCGGCCGAGCTCTTCAACACCGCGCTCGAGGTGCTGATCGACCACGCCTGGCCACAGCGGCATCCGATCATCGGGCGGGCCAAGGACGTGTCCGCGGCCGCTGTGCTGCTGCTCGCGATCGGCGCCGCGGTCGTCGGCCTGCTGCTCTTCGGCCGCCACCTGTTCCACCTGGCGTGACCTCGCGGGAGGTGGTCGAGGCCGCGCTGGCGGCGCTGGCCCAGCGCGACTGGGAACGGTTCGCCGGCCTGCTCGCCCCCGAGGTCGTCCACCGGACGCCGGGCGTGCCGGCGCCGATCCTGGGGCGTGAAGCCTTCGTCCAGCTCAGCCGCGAGGCCGTCGCCCGAGCGCCCGACATCGCCTTCGTCCTCTCGCGGGTGGTGGCCGAGGGCGACCTGGTGGCGGTTGAGGGCGAATGGCGGTACACCGGCGCCCAGGGCCTTACCCGCCAGCCCTCCTGCAGCATCGTCGAGGTGCGCGACGGCCGGATCGTCAGGGACGAGGAGTACCTGGGGCTGGCGTACTGAGCCGCCGGTTAAGAAAGGTGGTTTTCCTAAGGCCATCCGGGTCCAGCTGGTATTAAAATATGGCCGTCAATATTTTCATTAGGTTCGAGTCTGGGAAAGCGGATGAATTTAGGGACGTAGGGTGAAACGCGGTCCACAGGGCGAGTTCGTCACGAGCCGGATACCCCAGGAATCCTTTCGTGCCTTCCTTCCGCGGCTTCTGCCGCCCAAACCGCCCCTCGTGCTGGATACGCAACTCCAGGACCTGCTCGAGAAAGCGAACCGTGCGCTCGGGCGGCTCGACGGCATCGCTCTCCTCATTCCGGACGTCTGGCTGTTCCTCTACTTCTACATCAGGAAGGAGGCCGTGCTCTCTTCCCAGATCGAAGGTACTCAGTCCACCCTATCCGATCTCCTTCTCTTTGAGAGCAAGGAGCTACCGGGCTTGCCGGTCGAAGACGTTCGGGAGGTCTCCAACTACGTAGCGGCGATGAACCACGGCCTGGAGCGAATGAAGCAGGGCTTCCCGCTTTCGTTGCGCTTGATGACCGAGATGCACGAGGTCCTGCTTGCCCGCGGCCGGGGCAGCCAAAGAACGCGAGGAGAATTCAGGCGGACGCAGAACTGGGTTGGGGGATCGCGGCCTGGCAATGCTGAGTTCGTTCCGCCCCCACACGGTGAGGTCATGCGGCTGATGGGCGATCTGGAACTGTTCCTCCACGACAAGCCGAGTCGCACGCCACTTCTTCTCAAGGCAGCCATCGCCCACGTGCAGTTCGAGACCATTCATCCGTTCCTGGATGGCAACGGACGCCTGGGGCGTCTGCTCGTCAGCCTCTTGCTTTGCAGTGAGGGCGCGCTGGGTCAACCACTCCTTTACTTGAGCCTGTACTTCAAGCGCCGGCGAACCACCTATTTTGATCTGCTTCAGGAAGTTCGACTCGAGGGTGACTGGGAGCGGTGGCTGCGCTTCTTCCTGGACGGGGTCATCGAGACGGCGGATCAGTCGGTGGATACCGCAAGGAAGATCCTGACGCTGTTCGATGAAGACCGTAAGAAGATCGAGAGCCTGGGTGGCTCTGCTGGATCAGCATTGAGGGTTCACCATCTCCTGCAGAAGAAGGTTGTCACGTCGATCCCAGCGGCGGCGCAGAGTCTGAAGCTGACTCAGCCGACGATCGCCAGGGCGCTTCATGACATGCTCAAAGCCGAAATCGTCGATGAGATAACGGGACGAAAACGAGATCGTGTGTTCTCATATCGCAAGTTCATGCAACTCCTGAGCGAGGGGACCGAGCTGCAACGGGACCAGGTCGATTCGTCAGCAAGGGGACAAACCGTAGCGGAGCGAACAGAACCCGTGGCACCCCCTCCCTGACCCTCCCCCGTCGAGGGGAGGGAAATCGGGAGTCTTTCGTCGTCAAGGGGAGGTAGTGTTGCCTCCGTAGGAGGGAGATTTGGGGCCGGATCTCGTTACAGGTCCGTGGCAGACCGGATCGCCGTGATCGAGGACGACGCGCCCACGCGGATGATGCTGGTCACCCTCCTGGAAGGCGCCGGCTTCACGGTCGACGCCGCGGCCTCGGGGGCGGAGGGGATCTCCATGGTCGAGCGCGAGCACCCGGACCTGGTCCTGTGCGACCTGCTGATGCCGGAGATGGACGGGCTGGAGGTCACGGGCCGGATCCGCAAGGGGCCGGCAAACCATGCCCAGATCGTGGTCCTGAGCGCGGTCGACGCGGTCGAGGAAAAGATCAAGGTCCTGGAGCGAGGCGCCGACGACTACCTGGTCAAGCCGGTGGGACCGGCGGAGCTGGTGGCCCGGGTCAAGGCCATGCTGGGGCGCGCCGATGCGCTCCGCCTCCAGGGCGCGCGCCGCAACGGCCGCCTGATGGCGGTGCTGGGAGCCAAGGGCGGGATCGGTACCAGCAGCGTGGCCATCAACCTGGCCGCCGCCCTGGGCAAGCGCAAGGCCGACTCCGTGGTCGTGGCCGACCTGGCGGTGCCCGTGGGCACCCTGGGCATCATGCTCGGGCTGCCCATCCCGGAGAAGTGGGTCTGGCGCGAGTTCGTCCTCGACGGTGCGGCCAGCGACCACCGGCTTCACAGCTACCTGATGCGGGCGGCTCACCTGCCCATGCGGCTGCTCCCCGGGGTTCGCCAGGGATCGCCCTACCGCGACGTATCGGTGGAGGCGGTCAACCAGTTCGCCGCCGGCCTGCACGCGCTGGCCGAAACGGTGGTGGTCGACCTGGGTAACCAGCCCTCGTCATTCGTGCCCCCGGTGATGCGGCAGGCGAACGACATCCTGATCGTGGTCGAGCCCGAGGTGGTGGCGGTGGAGCTGACCGCGCACCTGATCGAGCGCCTGCACAAGGGCGGCATCCTGGCCGACCGGATCCACCTGGTCCTCTCCAACCCGCACGGCAGCCTGCAGCTGAACCGGGCCGATGTCAGCGCCACCCTCAAGACCGACGCGATCGCGGTCATCACCTATCAGCGCGACGAGTTCTCGGCGGCCAGCAAGCGACGGATCCCGGTGGTGACGGCGCCCGGCGAGACGGTGGTTACGCGCCAGTTCGAAGAGCTGGCCAAGGCGCTCGTCCCGGTCTAGCGCGCCTCCCTTCTAGAATTCCGCGGGTTGCCGCTGCTCCAGACCGCTGCCTTCTCCTACCCCGAGTTCCGCCGCTACTACGCGGGCCAGGCGGTCTCGGTGGTCGGGACCTGGATGCAATCGGTCGCGATCTCCTGGCTGGTGCTCGAGCTCTCGCACAACTCGGCTCTGGCGCTGGCCCTGAACGGCGCCTGCCAGTACGGACCGGTGCTGGTGGTCGGGCTCTTCGCCGGGGCGCTGGTGGACCGCACGGTGCATCGCGACCTCCTGCTCCTGACCCAGGTGGTATCGACCCTGGGCGCGACCGGGCTCGCCCTGCTCAGCGCCAGCCACCTGGCGTCGCTGCCGGCGGTGTACGGGCTGGCCGCGCTGCTGGGGATCAACCAGGCGCTCTATTTCCCCTCGCGCCAGGCGACGGTTCTGGAGATGGTGGGACGGGCCGACCTGGGAAGCGCCCTGGCGCTGAACGCCATGGCCTTCAACCTGGCCCGCATCGCCGGCCCGGCGATCGCCGGACTGGTGATCGCCGCGGTCGGAGTCACGGCCTGCTTCTGGCTCAACGCGGTCAGCTACGCCGGCGTGATGCTGGCCCTGCTCACCATCCGGCGCCACCCGGTGCCGCCGCCGAGCGGGCTGAGCACGCTGGGCCTGATCGCGGAGGGGCTGCGCTACGTGGGTGGCGTGCCGGTCCTGGGCGGGCTCTTCGCGCTCCTTTTCGTGGCCTCGGTCTTCGGGGCCAACTTCACCCTCGTCCTGCCCCTCTTCACCCGGGTGACGCTGCAGGGAAGCGCCGACCAGCTGGGCTACCTCTTCTCGGCGCAGGGGCTCGGCGCCTTTACCGGGGCCCTGACCATGGCCGCGTTCGGGCGCTCGCTCCTGAGGCCGAGCCGGGTGGTGACGAGCGGCCTGTGCTTCGGAGCCATCGAGCTGCTCTTCGTCGTGTCCCCCGGCTTCTGGCAGGCGATCGCACTCCTCCTGGCGATCGGCTGGAGCTTCGCCGTCTACTCCATCGGCACCAACACCCTGGTCCAGATGAGGGCCCCGGACCGGATGCAGGGACGGATGGTGAGCCTCTACTCCACTGTCTTCATCGGCACCACGCCCATCGGCGCGCTCTTCGCCGGGCTGGTCGCCCACCGCTTCGGCCCCCCGGCCGCGGTCACCGCCGGGGGTGCCGTCACCGTCGCGACCGCAGCCGGCGTGCTGGCCTGGCTGTACGCTCGCGATGGGGGAGATAGGAGCGATCGCCGATCCACTGGGCGGGGATGATGGCCAGCCGCTTGGCCACCTGGTTCATGGCGTAGGCGTAGCCCGAGCGCAGGCGGCTGAAGTCCTTCCCGGCCTTCTCCTTGGGCGGCAGCGGAAGCCGCGCTGCGTCGAATCGTCCACCTTTAGGAGCGCTAAACTTAGCTCCGTGGGCGAGCGCAAAGTGAACAAAGCCAGACCCCGCCAAGACTCCTTGATGATGTTGGTTAAGAATGGCCAAATCAGTGTTGGCACGGTTCTCTATCACGAAGTTCGTCGGTATCCTGAACGACGGGCGGAGGCCATTGTGGTCCCCGGCGGACTGAGCGTTAAGGGAAGGACTTATTCAAGTCCATCGTCGGCCGCCGTGGCAGTCGCAGGGCATCAGGTGAATGGATGGACCTTTTGGAAACTCAAGGATTCCGGTGCGCCGCTTCGGACAATAAGATCGCAAGAGACCGCAGGTTGAGTTTGTGAAAGGGCAGGGGAGTCTCTGACTGCCAACTGCCGTTCCTCAGACGCCGTTACGCTGGGGCGTCCATTTGCAGGGAAGCTCGATTGCGGTGAATGACGAGACCGAAGGGCCTGATTCAACGATTGAGCCGGACGACCGTGACACGAATCAGATCGTAGTCTCGGAGGCTCCCGATAAGCAAACCACTGAGGCCGTTCAACTCCGAGAGGTCTTACACCGGATGGGAGAGGCGTATCGACGCGATCCCGTCCAGGCGGTTCGCGGCCAGACTTTCATCAGTCTTCTTCACGAATATGTGGCGACGCAGCTGGAATCACGACTGACGACCTTCGCCATCCGGCGTGGCATCAAGGTCAGGCTAGAGCCTCTGATACTCGGATCCACAAAGCCGAAGAATGTGGATGTAGCGGTGGTCGACCCAGACAATGGTCCGCTGATTCTGATCGGTCTTCGAAGCCAGATGAGTTCCATTGGAAAGAACGTTCTGACGTACTACGAGGGGATAGTTGGAGAGTGTGTGAGCTTACAGGAACGATTTCCGATGGCTGTGCACGGTTATGCGTATCTGCATCCCTATCGGTCCATCATGCCTGGCCATGAAGAAGTGAGCATCGATCATCTTCGCTATGCGCGGATGTATGCCGCGGTTACGGGCCGGCCTGGTCCCGGATATAAGGGGCTGAGGGGCGTATTCGATGAATTCGCTTATATGGTGGTGGACTTTGGTCGAAATCCACCCGATGTGATGGACGAGCATATCAAGACTGCAGTGCCGGAGCCCGATATGTCGATCCACACGTTCGTTAATCGCCTCATTACGCGATTCAAATCGCGACTGGTGTTCTGGGATGTTTTCGACTGAGTGGCATTCGTCGGATGCGAGCTGAACGCCAGTGGCGTAGCGACCTTACGCCCAGCGCCACCAGCTCAACCTCGTCATCCGTTAGTCCTAACGCCTCACGCAACACGACATCATCCCCGCTGGCGTAGGCATCTAGTACCCTGCCTTCCCTTAGGTGGGCATCGACTATGGGCAGGTGGGCTCGAGCCGAGACCCCGCTAACCAGGCGAATCGAGCCGGCTTCATTCGGAACAAATACCATAACGCCGCCGCCCAGGGAATGCACGTTCAATTCAACCTGTAATAAGGTCAAGGACGTATACCAAGCGGCGGCAATGGACGTTGCGTCGCA
Organism: Chloroflexota bacterium; assembly: GCA_005881425.1. GTDB lineage: Bacteria > Chloroflexota > Dormibacteria > CF-121 > CF-121 > CF-120. The sequence goes on from VBIC01000007.1 coordinate 12,372, forward strand.
AGCTCGCGTATAGCCGCAGAGCATGCTATTGGAGGCGGCGTATCCCCCGTCGTTTAACAGGAGGAGCGGACTCTCTGCGAATACGGGAATCAAAACATCGGGGAACTTGACTCCTGGCGTCACGTACCAAGGGTCTCGAACCCGGCACTTGTAGCGTCTCGCGATGCCGATGGTTAGGCCGCGTTGGACGTAGTCTCGTTGTCCTTTCGTTAGTGCATTTTGATCTGCGGGCGGAAGAAAGAGCCTGGTGACGGCAGCCTTCGGTAGGTCCGAGGTTCGTAAGCCTGCCCGACTTGTCCGCCGACTTGAAGTAACGCTGCTGACCAATGATGATTCAGGAATGCCAAAGCGCTCAATCACGTCGGCAGGCGGATGGAAGTAGCTCTTGTCGCCGCTGACATAACCAATATTGAAGGTAACGAGATCGCTGGCTCTGATTGATCGGTCGATGAACCGATTTGCAAGGACGCGTTGAAGCCCATCTGGCAGTAAGGCTTCAAGGAATGGGCGACCGCCAGACTCGATTCGAGCTACAGGAAGCGTCGCCGATCGCGCAGCATGGTCCATGACCAGATCGCTGGCTCGATCGAATGCCTGGAACTCAACAACGTCCGTAGATTGCCCGTAGCCCTCGGCAAAGAACAGGACAACATCTTGCAGGATGTCTGGAAACACACGTTCGTGTATACGGGCGATGCGTAGGCGACAGAAATGACTCGCGAGAAAACGCCAAAGCGGTCGCGCGTACCGGACATAGGTGAAGTCGTATGGCAGGACAAAGGCAAGGCGGCCGCCCGAGGTCAGAAACTCAGTTGCATGCAGAACGAATGGCATCCAGATGCTGCCGCTCGGATCAATCCGTTGGCCGAGAACACGCTCGGCGGCGTTAATCGCCGCCTCCGCGGCGCCGCGCGGCAGATGTCTCAGGCGTACGTACGGTGGATTACCTATGACGGCGTCGACGGCGAATGGCTTTAGGGTCAGGAAGTCGAGGTTAATTGCGTGCGCTGAATTTAGAAGACCTTCGGCAAGCGTCGCGATATAGGCTTCATGAGCGAGCTCGACTCCCCATACTTCTAGTGACGCTCCCTGATTCTGCGCTTCGTTACGTAGCGCTCGTATGAACTGGCCGTCCCCCATACTCGGCTCAAGCACGCGGCGACAAGCGGCCTTGGCGATCCAGCGCGCCATGTATCGAGTCGCAAGGGGCGGAGTGTAATAAGCGCCGAGGCTGCGGGGGCTACCGACGACTCGTACGGAAGCGCCATTGCCCGGTGAGCCGATCGCCTCGACATCGTTGGCAACTGACGTGTTCGCTTTCAAGCCTGCTGCGACGTAGTGGTGGGACCGAACATCTGTTTGTATTATACCGGCCCGTCAGGGCATGTGCCGAGCGCATCCAATGATGCCAGTTCGCGGCCCCTTGTGAACAATGAAATTTGGCTTTGGCACCACGCCCATCGGCGCGCTCTTCGCCGGGCTGGTCGCCCACCGCTTCGGCCCCCCGGCCGCGGTCACCGCCGGGAGTGCCGTCACCGTCGCGACCGCAGCCGGCGTGCTGGCCTGGCTGTACGCTCGCGATGGGGGAGATAGGAGCGATCGCCGATCCACTGGGCGGGGATGATGGCCAGCCGCTTGGCCATCTGGTTCATGGCGTAGGCGTAGCCCGAGCGCAGGCGGCTGAAGTCCTTCCAGGCCTCCTCGTGCGCGCGGCAGCGGTAGCCGGCGCTCTTCAGCCGCGATAGCGCTTCATCGAACTCCACTCGCTCCACGTAGGGTTCGGGCGAGGAGCCGTAGCCGAAATACCAGGCCAGGTCCTCAGTCAGGTGCCTCCCGACCGTCATCATCAGCTTGGCCGGACCCCGCGAATCGTCCTCGATGGCGCTGATCACCAGGATCGCGGCGTCCATCACCGCGCCGAAGGAGTTGAGCCAGGCCTCGTTGTCGTGGCTGGAGCGGAAGAAGAGGAGCATGGGGTAGGCGAGGTGGCTCTCGAGCACGGCGGCCGCCCACCGGCGCCAGTCGTCGAAGGTCTTGACCAGCTCGGCGCGCATCCCCAGCTCGGCCGCGGTCTCCAGGATGCGCACTCCCGACGGCGGCGCGCCGGCCATGGCGTCCAGCGTGACCACCAGCTCCTCGCGCTCCTGGAACGACTCGTAGAGAGAGAAGAGGAGCGTGATCGCCAGCGCCGCCAGGAAGATGCCGCTGGCGCTCTCGGCGATGGTGACGATCCGGGCGAAGGCCGCCTCCGGGATGATGTCGCCGTAGCTGAGCGGGACCAGCGTGGTCGCCGAGAAGTAGAGCGAGGTGCCGAAGGAGTCCAGCGCCGGGTGGAACTGGGAGCGCACACCGTCCAGGATCAGGGCGTAGCCGAGCGTCAGGGCCAGCCCCCAGGCGACGAACATGGACAGCACCCCGATGGGGCCGAAGGCGGCGAGCCAGCCCTCGCGGCGGGGCTGGCGATCGATCCGCTCCCCGATCCAGCGCCAGCTCCGCCAGATCGCGCGCAGCATGTAGCGGACCAGGGCGAGCTTGTGGACCGCGGGCCGGGGCAGGACCACCGTCTGGAAGAGGTCGTAGAAGGTGGCGGCCAGGAGCACCAGCCCGCCCCCGATCTCGCCTGCCTGGGCCAGGGTCATTCGCCTGGCTCCCGGTTGAAGTCGGTCATGGTCCGGTCCAGGCCCAGCTCCACGATGGAGAGGACCGCGTCCCCGCCGCGGGCGACGATGGGCGGGAGCGCGTCGCGCTCCTGCGGGGTGAAGGGACTGAGCAGGTATTCCATCCCGGGCCCGGCGGGGCGCCCGACCCCGATCCGAACCCGGATGAATTCGTTGGTCCCGTAGGCCGCGATCATGGACCGGAGCCCGTTGTGTCCGGCGGCGCCGCCATCGCGGCGCACGCGCAGGCGGCCGAAGGGGAGGTCGAGCTCGTCGTGGACGACGATGGTTCGCTCCAGCGGCACCCGATACTTGTCGCGGAGCGCCTTCGCGGCCGCTCCCGAGTCGTTCATGAAAGTCTGCGGCTTGGCCAGGACCAGCTCATCGCCGCCGGCCGCGACCCGCGCGGTCAGCGATTTCGCCGCCCGGTCTTTCAGCTGGACGTGGCGGCGGGCGGCGAGCTCGTCGACCACCCGGAAGCCGAGGTTATGGCGGGTGGAGGCGTACTCGGCACCGGGATTGCCCAGCCCGATGACCAGCCACCGGTTCTCGACAGGCTCCATCGGCTTGCGCCGGAACACGGCGCGTAGTCTAGACGGGCCTCGAGCGGCGGTGTTC
>VBIC01000223.1:0-525 GCA_005881425.1 Chloroflexota bacterium
GGTTGATCTTGCGGTAGCGCCAGCCGACCGCCGCGGCCACGAAGGCCAGGAACGCCAGGAGCAGGATCAGCGTGCCGAGGCTGAGATGCGAGATCCTCCCGATCAGAATCGAGAGGGACCAGAGCGCCAGGCCGATGGCGATCAGGTCGGTCTTGCGGTAGCTCCACCCGATGGCGGCGAGGATGAAGGCGATGAGGGCGAGGATGACCAGCAGAACGGCGATGCTCAAGTTCATGACCGCTATTTTCGGCCAGGTTTGCGTCTTCCTCAATGCTTAGAGCCATGCAAACCTCCCTGAACTTGACCGGCGCGGCACTCACGCCAGGTGCCCAGCGCAGCTGGTGGCTCCGCGAGGCCCTCGCCCACGATCCCGGCCGGCCCTGCCCGGCCCTGTCCGGTGACGTCAACGCCGACGTCGTGATCGTCGGCGGCGGTTTCACGGGCCTGTGGACCGCGTTCTTCCTCACCGAGCGCGACCCCGACCTGGGCGTCGTGGTCCTGGAGCAGGACATCTGTGGCGGCGGC
>VBIC01000223.1:538-1527 GCA_005881425.1 Chloroflexota bacterium
CTGGTGGGACGAGCTCCACGGGCTGGTCACGCTGTACGGCCCAGAGGCGGCGATGAGAGCGTGCCGGGCGATCTCGGCGAGCATCACGGGGATCGGCGACTTCTGCAGCCGGAACAACGTCGACGCCTGGTATCGGGCCGGCGGCTATATGTACGCGATCACCGCCGGCGCGCACGAAAAGCTGTGCGAGGAGATGGTCCGGCTCGCCGCCGCGGTGGGAGCGGCGGACGAGCTGGTGGCCCTGACGCCGGCAGAGGTGAAAACCCGCTGCGCCTCGCCGGCCTTTCGAGGGGGCGCCTACATGCGCGACGGCGCCTCTGTCCAGCCGGCACGGCTCGCCCGGGGGCTTCGGCGCGTCCTCCTCGAGCGCGGAGTCACCATCCACGAGGGCACCGCGGTCGATCGCCTCGACGGCACGACGGCGATCACCCCGAAGGGCAGCGTGCGGGCGAAACATGCGGTCCTCGCCGTCAACGCGTGGGGCGTCGGCTGGCCACAGCTCAACCGCCGGCTGGTCGCCTGGAGCAGCTACATAGTCCTGACCGCGCCCGCCCCGGACCGCCTGCGCGAGATCGGCTGGACGGGTGGTGAGCTCATCTCCGACTTTCGCACCTCGCTGCGCTACTTTCGGACGACGCCCGACGGGCGGATTGCGTTCGGAGGCGGAGGTGGGCGCGCGCGCCGCTCGATCGACCATATGTTCACGCACGACGCGCGGGCCGTCACCGAGACGGCGGAGGGCTTCCGGCTGATGTTCCCGAGCTTTGCCGACGTGCCGATCGAGGACGCTTGGGGCGGGCCGATCGACGTCTCGCCGACCCACCTGCCGGCGTTCGGCCGCGTCGGCGAGACCAACGTGTACTACGCCGCGGGCTACACCGGCAACGGCGTGGCGCCGACGCGGGTCGCGGGAGAGGCGCTGGCCGACCTGATCACCAGGGCCGACACCGAGGCGGTGCGCCTACCGATGGTCAACGCCCGCCCGCGCG
>VBIC01000223.1:1557-1860 GCA_005881425.1 Chloroflexota bacterium
AACCCTTCCGCTCGTTGGGCGCGGCGGTGGTGCGGCGCGCGATGATCGCCAAGGAGACGGCCGAGGAGCAAGGTCGGGAGCCCGGTTTCCTCGCCTCACAGCTGGCGCGGACGCCGCACCGGATGGGATACCTACTGGGGCCGGACTAGGTCTCCCAGGAGGTGGACGCCCCAGGCCTTCGGCATCAGCCGCTCCGACATCACCGAGGCGTTGAACATGAAGCCGTTCATCGCCAGGTATGTCGGATCGGGCACGACGCGCAGGTCGTAGACGGCGAGCCCCGACTCCTGCGCCTGGGCGCGG
>VBIC01000001.1:0-2782 GCA_005881425.1 Chloroflexota bacterium
CTTCATGGCCGTCTCCACCCCACCCTCCTTCGGCGGCCATCCGCCCATCGCCTCGTTGACCCGCGCCACCAGGTCCTCGTCGATCCCGCTGGCCTTGGCGATGTGCGGCTGCTGCCCCACGTACATCGTGGCCAGCCGCCGCCCCGCGTAGCGTGCCTTCTCGCCGTCCTGGTCCAGGGCGCAGCTGACCAGCAGCGGCAGGTCGACCTCGCTCATGCTCCGCCCCGCGGCGTCCGCGCCCTTGCGCACCTGGGCCACGCTGGCCTTCACGTAGTCGGTCGAGAGCATGGCGTTGAGGAGCACTCCGTCGGCGATCTTCCCGGACAGCTCCAGCATCTGCATCCCCGTTGCCCCGATGTAGATCGGGACCCGCTTGGGCGTCCTGGGCCGCCCGTCTCCCAGGTCGAGGCGGATCTCGCGCACGTGCACGACCTCACCCTCCAGGGTGACCTCCTCCATGTTCAGCAGGCGCCGCACCACGTCGACGTACTCCCGCATCTGGGTGATCAGCCGGCTGCGCTCGATCCCCTGCTTCCAGGCCAGCGGATCCCAGTAGGCGCCCAGCCCGCAGATCATCCGGTCGGGGGCCAGCTCGTCCAGGGTGGCGAAGGTGAGCGCCATCAGCGCCGGCCCGCGGGTCCACGTGTTGACCACGCCGGGGCCCAGCTTGACCCGCCTGGTCACCGCCGCCATCGCCCCCAGCACCGAGATCGCGTCCCGCGCCAGCCGCGTCTCGCAGACCCAGACCGACTCGAATCCCTGCTGGTCGGCGCGCCGCGCCAGGCGCAGCTGCTCGCTGAGGTCGGGGCGGTCGAGGAAACACAGCCCGATCCGGTTCATGCGCCCAGCTCCCTCCATTCGCTTTCGCGCTCGATCGTCACCTGCTCGACCGCGTCGACCAGCGCCTGCAGGTCCTCCTGGGTCATGGGCGTGCAGATCGAGCCCATGGCGCGGGGCGCCATCAGGATGCCATGGTTGACCAGCCCGAGGAAGAGGTCGCGCAGCATCCGCGGGTTGGAGCTGCGCATCGAGCGGTGGTCGCGCACCGGCACGCTGGTGAAATGGATGTTGAAGAGCGAGCCGATCCCGGTCACCTGGGCCGCGATGTCGTGCGCCTCGAAGACCTCGCGCAGCCGGCCGCGGACCCACTCGCCCTTGCGGTTCAGCTCCTCGTAGACCGCGGGAGTCAGGACTTCCAGCGTGGCCAGCCCGGCCGCCATCCCCAGCGGATGCCCGTTGTAGGTGCCGCCGTGCGGGATCGCGTTGGGCAGGCGCGGGTCGAGGATCTCCATCAGGTCGGCGCGGCCACCGAAGGCGCCCACGGGAAGGCCGCCGCCGATGACCTTGGCCATGGCGGTCAGGTCGGGCGTGACGCCGTAGTGCTCCTGGGCCCCGCCCGGCGCGATCCGCAGCGAGATGACCTCGTCGAAGATCAGGATCATCCCCAGCTCCCGGGTCAGATCCCGCAGCCCCCGAAGGAACCCAGGCTCGCCCGGGATCACGCCGCCGGCGCCGATCACCGGCTCGACGATCACGCCGGCGACGTCCTTCCCATGCCGTCGCAGGATCCGCTCCACACTGGGCAGGTCGTTGTAGGGCAGGATCACGGTATCCGCCACCACGACCTGCGGCGTGCCCGCGGAGTCGGGTACCGGTCGGGGCGAGGTCGACAGGCCGGCCAGGCCGAGGTCGGGCTTGGTCGAGACCTCGGCGAAGTCGTGGGTCCCGTGGTAGCCGCCTTCGAAGCGGGCGATCTTCTGCCGGCCGGTGAAGGTCCGGGCCAGGCGCATGGCGAACATGGTGGCCTCGGTACCGGAGTTGGTGAAGCGCACGGTCTCCACCGAGGGGATGCGCCGGCAGAGCTCGGCCGCGAGCTTGATCTCGATCGGGTTGGCGGCCGCCACCGAGGTCCCGCGCTCCAGCTGGGCCTTGAGTGCGGCGGTGACCCGAGGATGCGCATGGCCCAGTATCAGCGCCGAGTAGTTCTGGAGGAAGTCGAGCCGCCCGATGCCGTCGACGTCCCAGACCCAGGCCCCCTGGCCGCGTTCGATGTAGAGCGGGTAGGGGGCGAAGTAGACGGTGGTCCGGGTGGTCCCGCCGGGCATCACCTTGCAGGCCTGCTCGTAGAGGGCCCGGGAGGAGGGCGTGGTCCGGACGTAGGTAGCCTCGGCGCTCTCCGTCCTGCTGGGAGCCTTCACCTGCGTGGCCGAGTCTAGGCATACCCGGAGGGCCTCGCAATGGCCAACTCGACGAAAATCATTGACTTCCGCTGGAGGTTTTGTATAGTTTTTCCGCTCGCAGGAGGCGGGGGCGAAGGAAGGGCAAGGCTGGAGAGCGGTCTGACTATCGCCGACGCGCTCACCGTCCCGGCTATGCGCCATGCCGAGCTGCTGGCCGGCGAGACGGGGCTGCAGAACCAGGTGCGCTGGGTCCACATCCTGGACATCCCGGACGTCGTCCCCTGGGTCAGCCCGGGCGACCTGGTCCTGACCAGCGGCTACCAGTTCCTGGTCCGTCCGGAGACCGTCGACGAGCTGGTACCCCGGCTGGCCGACAAGCGGGTGGCGGGCATGATCATGGGGGTTGGGGTCTACCTGATGACCGTGCCCCGCCAGATGGTCGTCGACGCCAACCGGCGTGGCTTTCCCCTGATCCAGATCTCCTCCAGCATCCGCTTCGAGGACCTGACCCACCAGCTGATCAGCAAGCTCCTCTACAACCCGCAGCAGATCCTGCAGCGCGCCGACCAGGCGGCCGCCGAGCTGACCGTGGCCGTGGGCTC
>VBIC01000001.1:2797-8250 GCA_005881425.1 Chloroflexota bacterium
TGCGACACCATCGCCACCATCCTCAGCAAGGACGTGGCCCTCTCGGTCAACGGCGGGCACGTGGCCCGCAGCCGGGGCGTCAGCGACGCCGCCCTCAAGGAGCTGGACGGCTTCCTCTCCCGCGGCTCCTGGCGGACCGGACAGGGACCGGCGCGCTCCACGCCCTCGCGGGTCGACGGCCGGCGCCTGATGCTGCGTCCCCTGGTCGCCGGGGAGCGCCTGATCGGCCAGCTGGCGGTCCTTGCCGACACCGACTTCACGCCCCTCGACCTGCTCAACGTCAGCCACCTGGCCGGCCTGATCAGCGTCAAGCTGGCGGTCCAGCGGGAGCGGCAGCGGGCGCTCCAGTCCAGCCGCGGCGACTTCCTGCGCCAGGTCCTGCTCTCCAGCGGCGAGGAGGCCCTCGACGTCCGGGCCCGGGGCAACCTCCTGGGCCTGCGCGAGGGCGAGGCCTACCTGGTGATCGCCGTGCGGCCGGCGAGCGCGGTCGACCCGCCCGACCTGGCCCAGGCGCGCGATCCGATCGTCGACGCGGTCGGCGCCGTGGTCCCGGATCCGCAGGCCCTCTTCACGCTGGACACCGAGTCCGGTCCGGTGATGCTGGTCCCGCTACGGGGAGTGGCGGGCGGGGCCTTCCAGGTCCGCGACGCGCTGCAGCGCGCGATCCGGAGCGGAGCACCCGCGGTGGTGGCTGGACTCAGCGACGCCGGCCGGAGCCTGGCGGAGGCCCCTTCCCGCCTGGGCCAGGCGACCCGAGCCGCGGACCTCGCCCGCAAGCTCTACGGGCCGGGCGCGGTCGGCGTCTTCGGCGAACTGCGCGCCTTCGACCTGCTCGACGAGCTGGCCGCCTCACGCCCCGACGTCGAGTTCACGATCGTACCCGGGCTGCGCGCGCTCTTCCTCGCCGACCAGGAGCACGGCCTCAACCTGGTGGAGACGGTGCGCACCTACCTCCGCTCGGGGGGGAACCTGGAGCGGACCGCCTCCCGGCTCTTCCTCCACCGCAACAGCGTCCGCTACCGGATCGAACGGGCCCGCGGCTTCCTCGGCGATCACCTCTCGGAGCCGAGCCAGTGGATGCAGCTCGAGATGGCGCTCGCCATCCACTCCCTGCGAGAACCGGAGCACCCCCAGCCCGGCCCTCCCCCGTCGAGGGGGAGGGCGATTCGTTGACCAGTGCAAAACGTCAACGCCAGGGCCTCTTTTTTGTCGGCTTCGCCAGTTGCCCGGCGGGGCAAACGCCTCTAGACTGCCGCCGAACTCAGCCTCCGTGGAGGGGCGGCGGCTCGGGATCTTGAAGGGATAGGAATGGCAGCGCCTGCGAGTCTGCGCGTGACCAACGCCCGGCTCCATCCGACTCCCGAGCACGGGCTCAAGACCTACGACCTGCTGGTCGAGGGAGATCGGATCACCAGCCTGGCCGAGGCCGGCTCCAGGCCGGCGCGAATCCCGGCCGACGTCCGCGAGATCGACGCGCAGGGTCGCTTTCTCTCTCCCCCGCTGGTCGACCCGCACGTCCACCTCGACATCGCGTTGACGGTGGGCCAGCCGCGCCACAACGCGACCGGCACCCTGATCGAGGCCATCCAGATCTGGTCCGAGCTCAAGCCCAGCCTGACCGTGGACGAGGTCAAGGCCCGGGCGCTGGAGGTGATCCGCTGGGAGGTGGCCCAGGGGACCGGCTTCATCCGCAGCCACGTCGACGTCTGCGACCCGAACCTGACCGCGGTCCGGGCGCTCAGCGAGCTGCGGCGTGAGGTCAAAGAGGACGGCGTGCTGAGCTTCCCCCAGGGCAAGGAGCTGATGCGCGAGGCGATGCGGCTGGGCTGCGAGGTGGTGGGCGGCATCCCCCACTACGAGTGGACGCGCGAGGACGGGATCGAGGAGGTGCGCTTCATCTTCGACCTGGCCCAGGAGCTGGGCGCGCCGGTCGACCTGCACTGCGACGAGACCGACGACGAGCAGTCGCGCTTTCTGGAGCACGTCGCCGCCCACACCATGCGCCGGGGCATGCAGGGGCGGGTCGTCGCCGGACACACCACCGCGATGGCCAGCTACAACGACAACTACGCCTTCAAGCTGATCCAGATCCTGCGCCGGGCCGGGGTCACGATCGTGGCCAACCCGCTGGACAACATCGTCCTCCAGGGCCGCTTCGACACCTACCCCAAGCGCCGGGGCGTGACCCGGGTCAAGGAGCTGGACGCCGCCGGGATCAACGTGGCCTGCGGCCACGACTCGGTGATGGATCCCTGTTACCCGCTCGGCCGGGGGTCCATGATCGACGCTCTCTCCATGCTCGTCCACGTGGCCCAGATGACCGGACGCGACGAGCTGTTCCGGGCCTACGAGATGGTGAGCTGCAACCCCGCCCGGGGCGCGGGCCGGCCGGCCTCGATCGAGGAGGGCGCCTGCGCCAGCTTCGTGATCTTCGACTGCGACGACGAGGTCGACGCCATCCGCCTGCGCCCGCCCGCCCTCGCCGTGGTCCGGGAAGGCAGGGTGGTGGCCAGGACCGAGCCCGCCCGCACCCGCATCTTCCGCCAGGACCGCGAGGAACCCGTCACCTTCACCCCGGCTCACTCCGAACGACCGCATCACCAGCATCAAGGAGGGAACCCGAACTGATGAGTACCTACGACGCGACCCTCGCCGGCCCGACCCGCGAAGGCGACGTCAGCCTGGAGCGGCGAGGGATAGAGCCCGTCCCCGACGAGCGGCGCTACGGCCGCCTCTACCGCAGCTTCACCGTCTTCTTCGCGCCCAACATCGTACCCGCCGCCTTCTTCCTGGGCACCCTGGCCACCGCCTCCTTCATCGGCCTGGGATGGTGGACCGGCCTGCTCGCCATCCTTCTGGGCAACGTCATCGGCAGCCTGCTCGCCGGGGTGCTGGCGTCCATGGGCCCCCAGACCGGGCTGGCCCAGATGCCGGTGTCGCGCGCCTCCTTCGGCAAGAGCATCGCCGTCCCGGGAGTCGTCAACTGGGCGACCTCGATCGGCTGGGACGCCATCAACAACGTCTTCGGCGCGGCCGCGCTGACGCTGCTGACCGGGCTTCCCTTCTGGGCTTCGCTGATCATCATCTTCGCCGGCCAGGGCGTGCTGGCGATCTTCGGCTACGAGGCCATCCACAGCTTCGAGAAGTGGGCGACCGTGGTCCTGGGCGCGATGTTCCTGATCGTGACCGTCAAGGTGATCGGGGTCGGTGACTTCCACCGGGCGGCCGCGGTTCACGGCGGCGACCTGGTGGGCAGCTTCATCCTGATGACCACCATCACCGCGAGCTTCATCATCGGCTTCTCCGTCTACGCGTCCGACTACACCCGCTACCTGCCCTCGAGCACCTCCCGGGCCGCCGTCTTCTGGCGGGTGGCGCTGGGGCTGGCGCTCTCCTCGGCCTGGATCGAGATCCTGGGGCTGGCGGCGGCGAGCGCGCTCAAGAACGAAGCGCCGATGAACACCCTCCGCGACCTGGTCGGCGGCGGCCTGCTGGGAGCGCTCGCCATGCTGGCGGTGGCCGGCGGGACGGTCGCCATCAACGCGGTCAATGACTACTCCGGGTCACTCTCGATCCAGGCGGCCGGCATCCGGGTCCCGCGTCCGGTCGCGGCCGCCATCGGCGCCGCGCTTGGTTTCGTCCTCACCCTCTGGCTCAACAGCGGCGGGCTGGGCGGGAAGTTCGAGAACTTCCTCCTCTTCGTCAGCTACTGGCCGCCGGCCTGGGGCGCGGTGGTCCTCACCGACTGGTGGCTGCGCAAGCGGATCGACGTCGCGGCCATCGTCGACTATCGCAAGCTGCACTCGGGATGGCGCGCGCTGGTCGCCTTCCTCGCCGGGTTCGTCGCCTCCATCCCCTTCATGAACACCTCCATCTTCGTGGGCTGGGTTCCGGCCAACGTCCTGCACGGCGGCGACGTCGCCTACCTGGTCGGCTTCGTGGTGGCGGGGGCCGTCTACCTGGCGCTGGCCCAGGGCGTCCGGCAGCAGGCGGTGATCGAACAGCGCGTGGAGCCGCAGCTCACCCGAGTCTAAGGTGCGCAACGTCTCCCTCTTCGTGCGCGGCGGGACCGTGATCACCATGAACCCGTCGCGCGAGGTGGTCGAGGACGGCGCGGTCGCGATCGAAGGCACGACCATCGTCGCGGTCGGGCCGCGCCAGGAGCTCGAGCGATCCTACGCGGCGGGGAGGAGCATCGACGCCGGCGGCAGCGTGGTCATCCCGGGGCTGGTCAACGCCCACACCCACACCTTCCAGAACCTCTACAAGGGGCTGGGCGACGACATGCCGGTCCTGGAGTGGATCGTGCGCATGATCTTTCCCCTCTCCGCCTATCTGGGCAAGGAGGAGGCCGCGGCCGGAGCCGAGCTGGCCTGCCTGGAGATGATCCGCTCGGGCGTGACCTGCTTCACCGACAGCTTCTACGTCCACCACGACCGCGAGGCCGTGCTCGGGGTCGCCGAGGCCGCCGAGCGCTCCGGCCTGCGGGCCCTGATCGCCCGGGCCGCGATCGACCAGGGGGACGTCCCGGCGGCCTTCAAGGAGCCGACCGACGCCGCCGTCAGGGCCACCGAGGAGGCGATGCGCGAATGGAACTCACGCTCGGACCGGGTCCAGGTCTGCCCCGAGGCCCTCTTCACGCTCTTCGCCAGCCCCGACCTGGTGGCCGGCCTGCGCGACCTGGCCCGGCGGCACGGCAGCCGGTTCCACATGCACGCCGGCGAGTCGATCGTCGAGGCGCGCGAGATCCGCGAGCGCCACGGTCGCAGCGTCTTCGAGTACCTGGACTCGATCGAGGCCCTCGGTCCGGACGTGCTCCTCTTCCACGCGGTCTGGTGCAGCCAGTCGGATACCGCGCTCCTGGCCGAGCGGCGGACGTCGATCTCCCACAACCCGGTGTCCAACCAGTACCTGGCGAGCGGGATCGCGCCCCTGACCGACTGGCTGGCCCGCGGGGTCACGGTCGGCCTCGGCACCGACGGCGCCGCCAGCAACAACACCCAGGACATGTTCGAGACCATGAAGAGCGCGGCGCTGCTGCAGAAGGTGGCCCGGCTGGACGCGCGGGCGGTGACCGCCGAGCAGGTCCTGGAGATGGCCACCATCGGCGGGGCCCGGGCGCTCGGCCTCGACGACCGGATCGGGTCGCTCGAGGCCGGCAAGCGGGCCGACCTGGCGGTGGTCAGCCTGGAGGACGTGAACGCCCTCCCCTCGCACAAGCCGGTCTCCAGCCTCGTTTACACCTGCCGCCCGTCAGACGTGAGCCACGTGGTGGTCGACGGCCGCCTGGTGCTCGACGACGGCGAGGTGGTGACGATGGAGGAGCGCGAGGTGCTGCAGCGCGGCCGCGCCGTGGCCCGGCGGATGGTGGAGGAATCGGGCACCCGCCATCTGCTGGTCGCTCCGCGGCCGGTGCTGATCTCCTGACAGGAATGGCTGGGCTGGAAGGAAAG
>VBIC01000001.1:8290-10474 GCA_005881425.1 Chloroflexota bacterium
TCAAGGGGAAGCTGACAGGCATGGCTGGACTGGAAGGAAAGGTGGCCGTGGTCACCGGCGCGAGCCGTGGGATCGGCGAGGCGATCGCGATCGCGCTGGCGGACAACGGCGCCGACGTGGCCGTCCTGGCCCGTACCGAGTCGGACCTGGCCAGGACCGCGGCCCAGGTCCGCGAGCGCGGCCGCAAGTCCGAGGTCCAGGTCTGCGACGTGGTCTCCGCGGCCTCCGTCACGGCCAGCTTCGAGGGCGTCTGGGAGACGTTCGGCCGGGTCGACATCCTGGTCAACAACGCGGGCAGCCGGCAGAACTTCAAGACCGTCGACCAGCTGCCCGAGTCGGAATGGGACGCGATCGTCGACGTCAACCTGAAGGGGGTCTTCCTCTGCAGCCGCGAGGCGGCGCGCCTGATGATGCGCAACGGCGGCGGGTCGGTGGTCAACGTGGCCTCCATCGCCGGCCCGGTCGCCTTTCCCAGGATCGGCGCCTACTGCGCCGCCAAGGCGGGAGTGATCGCGCTCACCCGGGTGATGGCCGCGGAGTGGGCCGAACACCACATCCGGGTCAACGCGGTCGCGCCAGGATGGATCGAGAGCCCGATGAACGTCGAGCTGCGCACCGAGCCCCAGAATGCGGAGACGTTCAAGCAGCTCCGCAACCAGACCTTCCTCAAGCGTTTCGGGCGCCCCCGCGAGGTCGCCGACGTGATCGCCTTCCTGGCCTCGCCCGAGGCCAGCTACATCGACGGCGAGGTCATCTACATCGACGGCGGCTGGACCGCCGTCTGAAGCACAGGGCAGAAAGGAGGACCGGCAGTATGGCGGTGAAGAACGGGAAGGCGCGCAACGGCAAGTCCGCCGCCAGGGTGTCGAAGCGGGCCGGCGCCTCGAAGGCCGGCGGCGGGTCGCAGGCCGCCGCGGGCCTGGTCAAGGCCGCCCTGATCCAGTTCCAGGGAAGCGCGGACAAGAAGAAGAACATCGAGAAGGCCCGGCGCTACGTCAAGCAGGCCGCCCAGGGCGGGGCCCGCATCGTCTGCCTCCAGGAGCTGTTCAACACCACCTACTTCTGCTACGAGGAGGACCCCAGGAACTACGAGCTGGCGGAGCCCATCCCCGGGCCGACCATCGAGGCCATGGCCCGGCTGGCCCAGGACGAGCGGATCGTACTGGTCGCGCCCATCTACGAGCGGGTGGTCAAGGGAGAGCTCTACAACACCGCGGCCGTGCTCGGCCCCAACGGCAACCTGCTGGGGCGGACGCGCAAGAGTTCGATTCCCCTGGTGGTCGCCAAGGACCTGTCGGGCTACGAGAAGTACTACTTCCGGCCGGGCAACACCGGGTTTCCCACCTACCCCACGCCCTTCGGGATCACGATCGGGATCATGATCTGCTACGACCGGCACTTCCCCGAGCACGCGCGGCTGCTGGCGCTGGGCGGGGCCGACCTGGTCTTCGTGCCCTCGGCGACGGCAGGCATGTCGCGCTACCTCTGGGAGATCGAGTTGCGGGCCCACGCCATCGACAACATCTATTACGTCGGCGGCATCAACCGGGTGGGCAAGGACCTGGGCGGCTCGCCCACCCAGGTCTACTACGGGAGCAGCTTCTTCACCGACCACCGGGGGCAGATGATGGCCCAGGCCAGCGACAAGACCGACGACGTCATCTACGCGGACATCGACGCGGGAGCGATCGAGAAGCTGCGTAACCAGTGGGGGTTCTTCCGGGACCGGCGGCCGGATCTCTACGGCGCGATCACGACCTGACCACTAAACAAGGAGGAGAAACGACAGATGAGTCAAGTAGCGGTGCGCCAGCCACAGACGGCCAAAGGGGGGCGATATCGCTACACCACGGTGGACATCGTCGTCATCGCGGTCATCGGCGTCGTCTTCGGCATTCTCAACTCCCCCATGGGAGTCATCTACCAGGCCTTCCAGGCGGCCTTCGGGCCGATCGGTTCCAACATCTGGGGCGTCTTCGACATCAGCCAGGTGCTGGCCATGTACATCGTCCGCAAGCCCGGGGCCGCGTTCATCAACATGATGATCAACGGGCTGGTTCAGATGCTGTCCGGCAACCCGGCGGGAGCGATCACCCTCGGCTGGGGCTTCACCCAGGGCGTGGGCACCGAGGTCGCCTTCGCGGTCTTCCGCTATCGCCGCTTCGACTGGGTGGTGTGCTTTCT
>VBIC01000008.1:0-13017 GCA_005881425.1 Chloroflexota bacterium
ATTCGGGACCTATCAGGGGCGAGGTGGCGGCGCTTTGAGGCCGGGGACCTACCGCTTTCTGAGCTTCCCGCCCGCTTGCGGCGTCGGCTTCACGGTCACGCCGCCCTAGTCGGCGGGAAGCGAGTCAGCTTCGGGCGGCTTGCGCCGGGCGGCGACGCAGGCCGATAGCGAGTCCGACAAGGAGTCCGGCCAGCACCACCGCCAGGTAGATCGGCGCCGAAACGGCCGTGTTCGGCTGCCCCACAGTGAAGAGCAGGATCAGGATGGCGGCGAATGAAAGCAAGGTCGCGATCAGGATCCCGAGGTTGGCGAACAGGTAGAGGCGGACCATCCGCGGCTGGGGCCTCACTGCCAGGATCGCGCCGTAGAGCACCCAGGCGAAGAGAAACGGAGTAAGCAGGCCGGCCAGGTAGCTGAAGACGCCGGCCGCCGGCCAGAGGACGGCCATAGCGCGAGGTAGCCGGCGACGCGGATCGGCGTGCGCAACTGGAACGAGGCGCTGACGCGCATGGGTCCCAATCGTGTATCGCCACCGCGCTGGCGATCCTGCGACATTACGCCTGGCTCGCCGCCGCGGCCGAGCGGGCCTCCAGGCGGTAAGCGTTGACGGGCTGGGCGAAGCCCTTCAACGACAGCGTCTCCTCGGCGAGCGGCAGCGCCTGCTCTCGGAGCCAGTCGACGGCCCGCCGGTAGGCCTCCGTGCTCAGCAGCAGCTCGCCTTCGCCGGCCTGGGCCTGCAGCCGCGCCGCCAGGTTGATCGTCTCGCCCACCGCCGTCACGGACGAGCCCTGGCTGAACTGGCCCACGACCGCGGGTCCGACGGCGATCCCGATGCCCACCGGCAGTCCGGCGAAGGCGGCCTTGTCCCGAATCGCGAGCGCGGCCTGGACCGCCTGCAGGGCGTGGTCGAGGCGGGTCCCGGTCACGTTGAAGGTGGCCATCACGGCGTCGCCGGCGTACCGGTCCACCAGCCCGTCGTGGCGCCGGATCTCCTCCTCCGCCCACCTGTAGAAGGTCGAGATCTGATCGGCGAGCTGCTCGGGGGACTCGCGTGCGCTGAGCGCGGTGTAGCCGCGTACGTCGACGAACATCACGGTCACCAGCCGCTCGGTCGGCTGACGCACGCTGGCCGCCAGCGCCGCCCCGTCGCCCGAGAGGTCGACCTGGGGCACCTCGACGCCCAGCTCGCCCAGGCCTTCCCGCGCCCGGCGCGCCTCGAGAAGGTGACGCCGCCGTCCCGCCTCCTCGGCCACCGTGCGCAGCTCCGCGATCGCCTCGCCCTGCCGGCCCAGACGAACCAGCGCCCGGGCGTGGAGCCGGCGGGTGGGCCATGCCTCCTCGTGGTACTCGGCCTCGGTCAGCGTCCTGGCCGCGCGCTGGAGCAGCTCGGTCGCCTGCCCCACCTCGCCCTCCGCCAGCAGGACGCGCCCGCGCGCCCGCCACAGGAGTGGATGCTGTTCGAAGGGCTCGGTGCTCGCGGCGGTCAGGGCGGTGCGGGCTGCCTTGCCGTCGCCCGCGCTGACGAAGGCCTCCACCGCCCGGTCCAGCAGATAGATCTCCGACCAGAGCCGCGGCGAGTCGACCAGGCAGCCCAGGTAACGGTTCGCGACCGCGCGCGCCGCCTCCGGGTCCCCGGCTGCCAGGTGCAGGATGATCCAGGTGTAGAGGAAGCCCATCACCTCGCCCCGCTCCGGGCTGAGCGACTCCTCGGGCAGGACGCGCCTGGCGTCGGCGAACTTCTCCTGGGCGACGTAGACCAGGGCCAGGAAGGCGCGCATCCGCAGCGCCATCAGGACCTCGCCCACCTCCTCCGCTTGAGGCACGGCCGCCTCCAGCAGCAGCCTGGCGCGCTCCGGCTCACCCTCGGCGCGCAGCGCCAGGAACCCCTCGGCCTGCATCACACCCGGATCGCGCGCACCCTTGGGCACCAGGCTGCGCAGGTGATCGAGGCGTTCCAGCGCTTCGCGTACCCGGCAGTGATGAAGGTTGTCCATGATGGAGTTGAAGAGGGAGGTCCCGGCGACCCAGTCGTAGCCGCGCTCGGTCGCCTCCACGTAGCTGCGGTCGAGCCACTGCAGCCCTTCCTCGATCTTGCCCAGGGCCTCCAGGTTGTCGCCCAGGTAGCCGTAGGCCCAGATGCGCGGAGCGTCGGCTCCCGCCGCCTCGGCGATCGAGATCGCCTGCCTGGAGATCTCGATCCCGAGGACATGGTCCTTGTCGAAGCTGGCCAGGCCGGCGAGGCGGACGTAGGCGTTGGCCAGGTCCTCGCTCGGGCCGAACGGCGCCAGGGTGTCGCGGGCGGTCTCGAACTCTTTGCGGGCCAGGTCCGGCCGCGCCTGGAGCCAGTAGCAGCGTCCCAGCCACAGGCGGTAGCCGGCCGCCTCACGCGCCCGCCCGCATTGCTCCAGCAGAGCGATCCCTTCCTCCAGGTAGCGCTGCCCCCGCCGCGTCTCGCCGGCGAAGAAATGAGCCTTGCCCAGCCGGCTCAGCACATCCGCCCGCTGGCAGCGATCCTCGACGTGATCGACGATCCGCGTGTAGAGGTGAGCGGCGTCGGCGTAGGCCTTGTCGGCCACCGCCTCGGCGGCCGCCTCGAGCGCCACCGGAACCGCCTCGTCCCAGTGGCCCGCGGCCAGCAAGTGATGGGCCAGGTCGACCCTGTCCGTATTCGGCTGACGGCTCAGCACCTCGGCCGCGCAGGCGTGCAGGCGCTCGCGTTCGGGCGCGATCAGGTCGTCCAGGATGGCTTCACGGGTCAGCGCGTGGCGGAAGCAGTAGCGGCCGCCGCGCTCCTCGTCCATCAGCTGCTGCTGGACGAAGGAACGGAGTGCGGACAGCACCGCCGGCTGCTCGTGGCGTGACATGGCGACCAGGATCCGGTAGTCGAAGCAACGGCCCAGCACCGCCCCGGCGCGCAGTATGTCCGCCTGCTCCTGGGGCAGGCGTTCCACCCGCAGCAGGATTCCCTGCTTCACCGTCTCGGGCAGCTTGAGGTGGCCGATGGCCTTGCGGTCCCATCCGCCGGCGGTTCGGAAGATGTCGCCGCGGTCGAGCGCCACCTTGAGGATCTCCTCCAGGACGAAGGGATTCCCCTCGGTGCGCCGGAAGAGGAAGTCGCGCAGCTCCGGCTCCACCGGGGCGCCCTCGAAGATGGCGCTGGTCATCTCGGCCACCCCGGCCGCCGACAGCGGCGCCAGCTCGATCGTCTGGACCACGGCCGAGCGCTGCCAGCCCTGGATGATCGGGACCAGCGGGTGGTGCCGGTTCAGCTCGTCGGTGCGATAGGTGACCAATAAGAGGATGCGGCTGCGCCGGACGCGGCGGGTCAGGAACTCGAGCAGCTCCCGGGTCGAGGCGTCGCCCCAGTGGAGGTCCTCGAGCACCAGCAGCAGTCCGCTTCGCTCGGCCGCGATCCTGAGCAGGGCCAGGATCGCCTCGAAGAGGCGCAGCTTCGCCTGAGCCGGATCGCCGGGTTCGACCAGAGTGGTCTGGATCTCCATCTGGGGCAGCAGCTGGGCCAGCTGGCGGCAGGCGGCCGGGCCCACCCGCAGCTTGATCGCCTCCAGGTCGGCGGTGGCCAGGTAGTTGCCGATCGCCTCCACGAAGGGAAGGTAGGGGAGGGAGAGGTCAGCCTCGGTGTTCGTGCCCACCATGACCACCGTCCCGGCGCGGCGGGCGCGCTGCTGCAGCTCGCCGGCCAGGCGGGTCTTGCCCACGCCGGCGTCGCCGGACAGCGCCACCACCTGTCCCTCGCCGCGGTAGGCCGCCAGGAGGGCGTCCTCGAGCTGGCTCAGCTCACGCTCGCGGCCCACCAGGACCGGACACAGGGCGCGGATCATCCGATCATCTTATGCAGGCCGCTGCTGCGGGGACGATCGTGATCCGGCGCCGCCGGCAGGGAGGCCTCTAACCCACCAGATGGCTGGCCGCGACCAGCCCGTTACGCAGCCGCGACCGGTTCATCATGGACTCGGGCTGCGAGGCGCCCTAGACTAGGCTCAGGCGGTGGACCAGCCGGTCCCCCCACCTCGAAGGCTCTGAAGCAAGCGGCGAAGCGAGACCACTGAGTAAGCGGTCCGAGCACGCCCTCGTCGACCACAGGTTTCGTGTATCCGAACACGCCTTCAAGGAGGTGTCGAACGATGAAACACGCCCTCGCGGAAGTGCTCGCCTGGCAGGACGACCCCGGCTCCGGACTGAAGCCGGTCGAGCGACCGGCGCCGAATCTCGCGTCGACGATGCTGCCCCTGACGATCGATCGGCGTCGCCAGCCGCCGCCCCCAGCCGAGTACCGGGTGGCGACCGGCGCCTTCCGCTACTGGACGGCGGCCGAGGCGCTCAGACGCGCGGCGGACTTCTGGGCCGGGATCGTGCCCTCCACAACCGAATGGTGGATCGGCGGCGCGCTGCCGGTAGCGCTCGACGATGGCGTCGACCTGAACGCGAACTACGACCGGTTCGGCCTCCACTTTTATCACCAGCGCCTGGCCGGGGCCACGGTCTACACCGGCGAGAGCCCGGACGTCCTCTGCCACGAGCTGGGACATGCCGTCCTGGACGCGGTCAAGCCCCAGCTCTTCCACACCGCGAGCATGGAGACCGCTGCCTTCCACGAGGCCTTCGGCGACATCAGCGCCATCCTCTCGGCGCTGCAGCTGGAGCCGGTGCGGCGTGCGCTGATCGCGGCGACCGGCGGGCGCTACCAGAGCTCCCAGGTATCCCGCCTGGCGGAGCAGGTGGGGGCGGCCGTCCGCAGGCTGCGGCCCGACGCGGCCGATCCCGACTGCCTGCGCAACGCGGTCAACTCCTTCTCCTATCGGACGCCGGCGCAGCTGCCGCCCTGGGCGCCGGCATCGCAGCTCTCCTGCGAGCCGCACTCCTTCTCCCGAGTCTTCAGCGCCGGCTTCTTCGAAGCCCTCTGCCTCATGGCGAGCGACGGCCAGGAGCGGCTGACCGAGGACCGGCTTCGTGAGGTGGCGCTGGACGCCGCGGGCCTGCTGGTGGATGCGATCCGATCGAGCCCGGTCCCCTCGCGATTGTTCGCCGACGTGGCGGCGCGGATGGTCGCCGCCGCCGGAGCCGTCGACCGGCGCTACCCGCGGCTCCTGCACAGCGCCTTCCTCCGCCGCGGCATCCTCTCCGCGGCCGCCGAAGCTGGCGGCGACGCGCCGAAGAGCAACGTCGGCCTGCTGACCCTCTCCGGCCGGCCCTTCGGCCTGGGGGAGACCGCCCTGATCGTGCAGGCAGCCGGCGGCGCCGATGAGAGCCATGCCTTCGTCCGCTGGCTGATCGAGCGCGGCCGGATCGAGACGCCCGCGGGACGGTTCTCCGCCATCCCCAGCCATCCGCACACCGTCAGGAGCCACCGGCTGGTCGAGCTCGACGACCAGCTGGTCCTGGAGCGGATCCTCTTCGACTGCGGATTCCACGCCCGGAGCTGATGCCGGATGCCCTGAAAGGCCTACCCGGCGTCTGCTGGCTGGGCCTGGACCTCGGCGTGGCTGCGCAGCCGGCCGATCGGGCTCAGCAGCACGATCGAGATCGGCACGATCCGCACGCCGCCGGCGATCAGGATCACGGCGGTCGCGCCGATCCGGTCGGCGAGGAAGCCGCCCAGGAAATTGGCGATCGGCCAGACTCCCCAGAACAAGGTGCGAAAGGTCGCGTTCATGCGCCCCTGAAGTCGTGGGGGCGTCACCTCCTGGCGCAGGCTGACCTGCTGGATGTCCATGGTGGTGATGAAGATCCCGTCGATGAAGGCGGCGAGCATCAGCCAGGGAAGCGCGGGAAGCACGAGGGCTAGCGGCATCATGACGAAAGCAAGCGCCGAGCCGCCGATGCCGACGGCGATGGCCCGGCCGAGCCCCAGCACCGCGACCGCCCGCGCCGCGGCCAGCGAGCCGACGATGGCGCCGACGCCGAAGCCGGCAAAGACGAGTCCGGCCGCCGCCGGCGTGAGGTGGAGCGAGCGGTAGAAGAAGATCAGGAAGATGGGGAGCGCCAGCTGCTGGCCGAAGGCGTCGGTCGTCATCATCGCCACCAGGCTGCGCAGCAGCGGGTGGTGGAACACCAGGCGGATGCCCTCTCTCAGCTCGCCGGCGAAGCTCGAGCCCTCCTCGCGAGGATGCGGCGGCGGCTCGGGCTGCGCGATCCAGAGCAGGGTGACGACCGAGACCACGTAGGAGAGGGCGTTGACCCCGATGGCGCGCGCGGCGCCGATCAGCTGCACCAGCACGCCGCCCATACCGGGGCCGACGAGGATGGCGACCGAGAAGCTGGTGGTCGCCTTGTTGTTGGCCTCCACGATGTCGCCCTGGCCCACCAGCGTCGGGAGGTAGGCGAGGTAGGCGATGTCGAAGACGACGTTGCCGATCCCGATGCAGAGGCCGACGGCGAAGAGCTGTCCCAGGCCCAGCACGCCCAGCGCGAAGGCCACCGGGATCGACGCCAGCGCGATCGCGCGTCCGCTGTCGGCCAGGATCATCAGCGGCCGGCGGCGGACCCGGTCGGTCAGCACCCCGATGAAGAGGGTCATGAAGGCGAAGGGGAGCCGCTGGATCGCGACCAGCAGCCCGACCACGAGCGCGCTGGCGTGAAACTGCAGGATCGCCAGGGTCGGCAGGGCAAAGGTGGTGACCTCGCCGCCGACGACGCTGATGGTCTGTCCCGACCAGAACTTGAGGAAGTCAGCGTGCCGCCAGAGGCGGCTCCCGCCCAGCATCGCCGGTACAGGCTATCTCACTCGATCGGCGTGGGCGAGTCCCAGCCCTCCTCCTTCTCCGCTTCCGAGAAGGCCGCGGCCGCCTCGGTGAACTCCTCCTGGAGCAGGTCACAGGCCTGCCGGAGCTTGATCACCTCGGTCGCCAGGCCGGCCGGCCGCCGCCCGCTCTTGTCCCTCCCCCTGAAGCGGGCTATGGCCGCGAAGAGGTCAGCAAAATAGTCGTCGCCCGGCAACGCCGGCCCTTCCATCCCGATATCATTTTACGAACATGCGTTCGCTAGGTCAAGGCCATAGGCAGATCGTTTCAAGATCGTGATCGAGGCTTGCCGAAGGGCTCAGGAGGTCAGGGGCATACCACGGCGACCACGGCTCCCGTGCCCGCAGTGCCAGGGTCGGGCGCGTAGCCCGGATCCGTCCTGACCACCACCACTGAAGCGGTGTTGCCCGAGACTCTTGGGCGGTCGCCGGCGATGGAGCTGGTGACGACCACGGCCATGTAGGTGGGGAGGGTGTCAGGCGGATGCGAGCTGTTGCCCGGAGCGCTGGACCAGGTTCCGCCGCAGGCGGGGGCGCCCGGGTCGTCCGAGAAGCCCTTGAAGGAATCAGGCGCCGAGCCCGCGCTGAGCGCGTTCGCCGATGCCCATTGGGAGCCCCAGAAGGTGACCGAGGAGCCGCTGGCGGCGCTGCCGTCGCCGGCCACGAAGTTGCCGCCGTCGGAGAAGCCGTAGACCAGGAGCTGCGTGGTGGCCCCGACGCAGCTGCCGCCGACGTCGCAGATGGATACCTTCACCGTGTATGGTCCCAGGGCCTGGTAGGCATGGCTGCCGGTGACATCGAAGGGCGCGAGTCCGGCAGGCGTGTTTCCCACCTCCCCGGCGGAGCTGGTCCCATCGCCCCAGTCGATTACGGCCGAGTAGTCGGACAGGGTGCCGAAGGGATTGGCGTCCGAGAAGGTCGCAACCGGCCCGGCGAAGGGATCGGGCCGCACCAGGGTGAGACCGCCGGCCGAGAGCGGCGCATCGCCGACGGTCGCCTGATCGGTCACAGTTACGTCGTTGGAGTAGGCGTAGGCGTCGTGGACGGTCACGGCCACCTGATAGATGCCCTCCTCGACGAAGGTATGCGAGAGGACGACCGGGATCGGCCCCGAACCCACGGCGGTGCGATCGATGCCCACCGCGCCCGGCGTCGAGCCGTCGCCCCAGTTCACGGTTGCCGAGTACTCATAGGGTGGACCGTTGGGATCGGGGTCGGTGAAGGTGGCCCCGACACCGGAGAAAGGCTGGCCTTCGGTGGCGCTGATGCTGGCGCCGGTGAGGCTGATCGCCGCGTCAGCGCCGACAAAGGCGCCCGGTCCCGACACGCCGACGGCCGTCATGGACGAGCACCGGCCCGAGGAGCAGACCTGGGCGGCGAGTCCTACCAGTGTGCCTGGCTGGGTGGAGACGGGCACGACGAACGAAAGGCGGCCGATGGTCATGCCCACCGTCACCGTCATCGGCACGTAATAGCCGCAGGACGCCCGACCGGCGGAAGCGCAGGCCACGAAGAAGACCTGGGGCTGGAGGACCAGTATGGTGACGGTCGAGCCGCCATTCACCTGGCCGAAGTTGACCGTAACCGTACAGCTGTCCGTGTGTCCGGCGGGAACCCCACCGCTGCCGGCGTCCGCGGCGACCTGGGTCGTGGAGTCGGCGGCGGACACCGCGGAGTCGGACCTGGAGGGGGCGGCGCAAAAGGCACCGAACCCGGCCGGCGGGGGACCAAGGCCGCCGCCGCCCGTGCCGCCGCCGGTACCTCCGCCATCCTGACCGCCCGGCCCGCTCCCCGGGCTGCCCGCGACTGCCGGGACGCTGAAGAAGGCGAGGAGGAGGGTCGACAGGATGGGGACCAGGATCCGCTTCACGGCGTGCTCCACCGAACGAACGAGCCGTCGGAACATCTACAAGTGAACCGTGTTTACTGCCAGCCTGTCAAGAAATGCGCCATCATGCCTAACAAGGCGGTGATGCCTAGACCGGAGACTTACCAGCGCCCGAGGCGGCGCCTCTCGCTGAAAGCGCGCGCCGCCGGGATGACAGCGAGGGCCAGGATCGCAACCAGGAAGAGGCCGATGGCAACGCTGATCGGTGCCGGGGCGTGGTAATAGTCTTCGCCGAGGATCACGACCGTCGCCAAGGCTATGGACAAGCCTACCGAGAGAAGGAGATCGAAGGGCGGCTCATGGCGCAGAGGGGCGAGCGGTCCGAATACGCGCGCTTCCGCCGCGTAGGCTCCCTGCCCCTCCAGCAGCATCGGATTCGTGGCCGAGGCTGGGTCGCCGCCCAGCATCAGGCCGCGCATCGCGGCCCATGAGAACCCGGGAACGAAAAGGACGATCAAGATAAACGATAGGACCTCATAGATCAGGACCAGGAAGTCCCCGCCAGGATGCGCGAAGATGCCTGTGAGGGCCGATCCGAGGGCTCCGAAACTGGCCAGGATGCCACTGAACGGCAATACGTACCGGACCACCAGCTCCAGGAAGGCCTGGCGGCTCCAGACAGGCAGCACCCGAGCGATGGGCGCCAGCAGACGGTCCTGCTCGGCGGGCGTAAGCTGCGGATCGACCAGTATGCTGCGGCGCACCAGTTCGAGGCGGGCGGCGATGTGCCCGGCAAGGAAGTAGTGGACCAGGATGCGTGGGGCTGGACCGGAGTAGAGCTCGCCACGCGCGGTACCGAGCCGGGACCAGAGGTCGCGTTTTCCAGGCCTGCCCCGACCTCTCGCCCGCCAGGCCAGGAAGGGCAGGGCAAGAGCGCGGCGCTCGACGTCCAGGTAGGCGTCAATCAGCTCCGCTAGAGCCTTATCCCAGAGTTCGAATTGAGCCTCCATGGTCAGATCCAGTCTGCCCGCCGCGAGCCGCTGTCAAGCGGCTGCCCGGCCGCGTACCCTGGAAGGCGAGGTGAAGACGGAAGGCGGGGTGAGGTCGCCGCGTACGCCCTCGCTCCCGGCGGCCTCCATCGCGGCCCTGGTGCTGGTGGCGATCGTCCTGCTCGCCCTGGGAGCGCTCTGGGCGCAACGGCTGGTGAGCGGCCACCTGGTGACGCCCGAGCCGGCGCCGACCCTGGCCGGCGAAGCCGTGATGTCCCCCGGCACCACACCGGCGCCGGCCTTCTCGCTCCGCGACCAGGATGGCAGGCCGGTGGCACTGGCGGACTTCAAGGGCCGGCTGGTGGCGCTCTCCTTCCTCGACTCCCACTGCCAGCAGCAGTGCCCCCTCCAGGGCGAGCAGCTGGGGATCGCCGAGCGCGCGCTGGGTGCACGCACCCCCTTCGTCAACCTGGTGGTCAGCGTCGCGCCCGCGACCGACACGCCGGACAGCGAGCGCGCCTTCGCGACCACGCACCGGTGGACGGGCGAATGGCACTGGCTCTCGGGCACGCCCGCGGAGCTGCAGGCAGTATGGAAAAGCTACGGGATCGCGGTCCTGCCCGGGCCCACCGGGAACATCCCGCACAGCATCGCGCTCTACCTGATCGACCGGAAGGGCTACGAGCGCGTGGGCCTGCTCTTCACCGATCCGAAGCGCATCGAGCAGGACGTCCGCCTCCTCTCTCAGAGCTAGGACGAATGCCTCAGGGCTGTTCGCGCCGGGCCGCGGCGCGCCCGCTCACCGGCCGCGAAGCCGGTCGACGACCGGCGCGAACTCCCGGTAATCCTCGCCCACGAAGAAGTGGTTGATCCCGAGCCGCTCCCGCAGCGACTGGAACTTCTCCACCAGCCCCTCCACCGTGCCCACGAAGACGTGAGGCGAGCCCAGGATCTCCTCTTCCGACAGCTCCACGCCCCGAAGCCGGCCTCGCTCGCGTAGCTCGCGCGCCGAGCCGCGCGGATCGTCGGTGACCTTCGAGCCGAGCGATGGGTAGGTGTTGATCTCCAGCTCGGCGAGGCGCTCGCCCGCCGCTTCCCGGATGATCTGCACCTTCCGCGCGCTTCCCTCCAGCATGCAGCCCTTGATGTCCGCCTTGCCATCCTTCAATACCCGGGGCGCGATCCCCACGATCTGCGCGTTCTGGGCGGCGAAGCGGAGCAGCTTGGGGCTGCCGCCCCCGATGAAGAAGGGCGGATGCGGCCGCTGGACCGGCCGGGGCAGATCGCCAAGGCCCTTGACCTGGTAGAAGCGTCCCTGGAAATCGACCGGTCCGTCGCTGAAGACGCCCTTGAGGATGCTGACCGCCTCCCCGAGCCTGTCGATCCGGACCTCCCCTGGGTCGAACCGGATGCCGGTGCTTTCGTACTCGGGCACGTTCCAGCCCGCCCCTATCCCCAGCTCGAGCCGGCCGTCGCTGAGGCGGTCGAGCGTGGCCATCTCCTGGGCCAGCACCACCGGATGGCGCAGGTCGTTGTTGAAGACGAAGGTGCCCAGGCGCAGGCGGGTGGTGACCGCGGCCGCCACGCCCAGCGCGGCGATCGGAGCGAACTGGTCGACCAGGTGGTCGGAGAGCATCAGCGCGTCGTAGCCCAGGTCCTCGATGGCGCGCACCTGGTCGATGAACTCGGTGCGGTTGGTGGTGTGGCGGATGCCGGCGGCGAAGCGGAACGGTCTCATCGCGATCCCTCAAACGCTACCGTATGGGTGAGGAGATGGGGACGAGCATGACGCGGGCGACGCTCGCCCAGGCCCGGTCGCTGATGCAGGTCGGTCGCCACTCGGAGGCGCTCCTGATCCTGCAGCGGGCGGTCACCGAGGAGCCCGAGGCCTGGCATCCACGTTGCCTGCTCGCGGCCTGCCTGATCGGAGTGGGACGCAACCCCGAGGCGGCCGCGATGGCGGGCAGCGCCATCGCCCTCCATCCCGAAGGTGAGTGGCCGCATCGGGTGCGCAGCATCGCGCTGGGGTTGATGGGCAAATGGCGGGAGGCCCTGGTCGAGGCCAACCGTGCGGTGCAGTTCGGTCCCAACGTCGCCGAGGCCTGGTTCACGCTCGCCGACGCCCAGCTGCACACCCACTGGGTGACGGAAGCCATGGCCTCTGCCAACCGCGGGCTGGCGCTGGCGCCGTCCGACGTCCAGGGCCACGACCTGCTGGGCCGGGCGGCGCTGCGCCAGCGCCGCTGGAAGGAGGCGGAGGCCAACTTTCGTCGCGCCCTCGAGATCGACCCGACGGAGTGGGCCCTGATGAACAACCTGGGGGTCGCGCTCAGGGCTCAACGCCGGACGGCGGAGGCGATCGACGCCTTCGAGGCGGCGGCCAGGCTGAATCCGCGTGGCGAGGTCGCGCGCCAGAATCTCTTCACCCACACCAGGCAGTACCTGGGCAGCGCCATCCTCTCGCTCGGCCTCCTCTGCGTGCTCTTCGTCCTGGCGGCGGGGGGTGTCAACGACCTGCGCCGCGACGCCGCTCTGCTCGTCCTGCTGCTCCTCCTCACCGGCATGCTGCTGGCACAGCGGCGCCGGCGCAAGGCGCGGCTGGGCGCCGCCACCCAGACCTTCTACGAGATCGAAGCCCGCAAGGAGAGGATTCGAAGCACGATCCAGGTGGCGACGGTGCTGATCCCGATCAGCGCCGGAGGGGTGGCCGCCGTGCTGCTCAACTCGGTGATCCTGATGTTCGTCTTCCTGCTGGGTGGAGGGGCGGCCTGGGCTCTGGGGGTGCGTTTCTTCTGGAAGAGCCACGTCATCCCCTGGCTCGCCCGGCGCGGCTTCTGACCCGGCAGCGGAGCGATGCCTGCAGCAGCCCGGCGACGAGCTGCCGCAGGCCGCTTCCCTAGCTGATCCCTACCGTCGCTCCGGCGCCGGCGCCGTCAGGCACCTCCAGGTGCCAGCTGAGCTTGGCCGTGCCGGTAGCCATCGTCGTCGGTACCGTGATCCGCATCTCGAAGGCGACGGACTGGCCCGGACTGATGCTGGGGGCCGCACCGCAGTTGAGCAGCAGCGTCCGGCTGCCTCCGCCCGAGGGGCCCGCGCCGAGCCACTCGGTGTAGGAGGGGCAGCCGCCGAAGGTGATCGTGCTCGCGGTCGGGTTCGACAGGACGACCACGTAGCTGAGGGTCTGGCCCCGCCCCACCGAGGCAGGTGCACTCAGCTTCGCCCTCAGGCTGCTCGCCGGAACTCTGGCGGCGGGCGCCGCGCCGGCGTCGAAGAGGATCGTCTGGGGCGAGCCGCACTCGGCGTTCACCCAGACACCGGAGACGGACGCGGTCTCGCCGGTGTCGAGCGCGAGGTGCAGGCTGGAGGCCACGTTCGGATGGCCCGCGCCGGCGCAGGTCGCGGCCGTGCCGACGAGCATGCGGACCACCTGGCCGGGAGCGAGA
>VBIC01000008.1:13049-18658 GCA_005881425.1 Chloroflexota bacterium
GCCGCGCCACCGGGCGGTCCGGCGAGGGAGCACGCGTTGGCGGCGCGGTTGGTCAGGAGCAGCTCCTGGGCTGCCATGCCCCGGAAGGCGCCCGCGCGACCGGCCGCGATCTGGAGGTCCGCCGCTCGGCAGGCCCGCTGCGCGTGTACCTGGGCGGCGGCTGACTGCGGCGTTCCGCTCTGGTCCACCCAGGCGATTGGCGCCGCCGCGGACCCCGTGGCCACGAAAGCCACGAGGAGAACCGTCAGGGATGCCGCCGTCAGCGCGAGAGTCGCTGCGCGATGGCTGATGCTGTTACCGTTCATGTCTTTCACTCCGCATTGATCTAGATGCGACCGGTATCAAGGGCAGGCCGGATCGACGTACGTCCCCGTGCCACTAGGGTCGGTGGGACCGTTGGCGCAGTCGCTGTCGACGTTCAGGGTGACCCCGTTCCAGGTCTCGTTGTGGCCGCCCTGGTATTGCTTCAGGCGCTGGT
Organism: Chloroflexota bacterium; assembly: GCA_005881425.1. Classification (GTDB taxonomy): domain Bacteria; phylum Chloroflexota; class Dormibacteria; order CF-121; family CF-121; genus CF-120. The sequence continues at coordinate 13,528 of VBIC01000008.1, forward strand.
GGTAGCCCCACGAGCCGTTGGGCACGCCGCAGCCGCCGCCGTCCAGGTTGCTGGTGGACGGGTTGCCGTTCCACCACGCGCCCCAGACGAAATCAGGCACGCTGCTGATGCTGGCGTACGCCGCCAGGTTGGAGCCGCAGACCGCGCCGTAGACGCCGGCTTTCTGGGCAGGCGTCAGCTGGAGCTGGTAGTCCCAGCCCGCGATGAAGCTGTTCGTGGCGCTCTGGCAGGACGACGGCGAGCTCTCCAGGTCGTAGACGAGCGCGGTGCCGCTGGCTCCGTTCGTTATGCCCAGGGTGTTGGTCAGCGTATTCCAGGCGCTGACCGCCTCGTTCCGGCCCTGCTGGTAGGCGGTGGCGGGGTCGGAGCTGAAGCGGGAAGCGTAGCCAGTGCAGGGCGGCTCGGGTCCGACCCAGATGAACTCGAAGTCCCAGCCCTGATTGTTCACCGTGGTGACCCAGCTGCTGCTCAGGTTCGGCTGCGAGCAGGCCATCAGGCTGCCGCCGATGTAGGTCCCGAGCCAGAAGTAGGGCGTGCCCGTCCAGAAGGCCTGCATCTGGGCGGCCGTCGGGTCCTGGCAGGTATCGAAGCCCTTCCCCTGGTCGATGCCCGAGCCGTTGGTCAGGGCATAGGCGGGCGTCGAGGACGCGATCCCAAAAAGGAGTGGAATGGCGGCAAGCGTCGACGCGAGTCGAAATAGAGGTTTCATCCCCGTGCCTCCGTCATCGTGTCTTTATTCGGATGGTGCTCGAAAGGGCGCCTCTCGCTGGCTAGCATGCAGGCCGCGCGATCTCGCGCACAACGCGAGATTGCCTAGTTTTTCGGCTAGTACTTCTGGGAGGCGGACCTTACGTCTTCAGCAGCCGCTCGCGCAGCCCGGCGTCTTGGGCCACGTCGATCGCCGTCCAGGCCATGGCCACGGCGGCGTCGATGACCGCCCGGTCGGCCTCCGGCGTGGCGCAGAGGGCGGCGAACTCGGGCTGATGGTTCACGATCGGATAGCCGCCGATCCCGATGAAGGGATGGATGCTGGGCACCGCGCGCGAGACGTTGCCCATGTCGGTCGAGCCGGAGGCCCGCCGCATCGCCTCGCCGAAGTCGGGGAAGGTCCGGCCCACGGCCTCGGCGTTGCGCTTATAGACGGCCGCGATCTCGGGGTCGTGCCGGACCTCGGCATAGGCCTGGTCCTCGGCGATCTCGAGCCGCGCCCCGGTGGCGATGGCGCCGGCCTCGAAGCAGGAAAGCACCTTCTTACGCACGTCCTCCAGGTCGTCGAGGGTGAGCGCGCGTACGTAGAAGGTGGCCTCGGTCAGCTCGGGGATGATGTTGGGCGCGTCGCCGCCCCTGGTCACGATGCCGTGCACGCGGTCGGTCGACCGCAGCTGCTGGCGCAGCAATCCGATGGCGGTCTGGGCCACGACCACCGCGTCGGCGGCGTTGATCCCGAGCTCGGGGAAAGCCGAGGCGTGGGAGGACTTGCCCCGATAGCGGATCTTGAGCGTGACGACCGCGATCATCACCGGGTCCACCATGTCGAACGGCGTGGGATGGACCATCATCGCCGCGTGGACGTCGTCGAAGACGCCCTTGTCGAGCATCACGACCTTGCCCCCGCCGCCCTCCTCGGCGGGCGTGCCCAGGACGCTGATCCGCAGCCCGGCCGCGTCGGCGACCGCGGCGAGGCCGATCCCGGCGCCGGCGGACGAGGCGGCGATCACGTTGTGCCCGCAGGCGTGTCCGACCCCGGGCAGCGCATCGTACTCGGCGCAGATCGCCAGGTGCAGGGGACCTGACCCGGCCCGCCCGGCCAGGGCCGTGGCCATGCCCGCGACGCCGGTCTCGACCCTGAGCCCGGATTGGGACAGCAGCCCGGCCAGGGCCCCGGACGCCTCCCTCTCCTCGAAGCCGAGCTCGGGATTGGCGTGGATGCTATGGCTGAGCTCGATCAGTCGCGGCCGCGCCTCCTCGATCCGCCGGCGCGCGCGCTGCTTCAGCTCGTCGATGCTGGCCATCGCTCTCATGGTAGCGGCCTCGGCGGGGCCGGACGCTCGCGCGGGGCGCCTCGATCCCGGGCTATTCCTGCTGAGCCCGCTGCAGGCAGACTATCTCCCAGAGCGTGCCTGAGTCTTTCGCCACCGCCTTCAAGCCGCGGGCCTCGGCGGCCTCCCGGATCGCGGACGGTGGGTGGACGAAGACCTGGAACTGCCGGGAGAGGACGCGCAGGAGCAGGTTGCCCAGGCCGAGCCCGAGCCTGATCCACCATCTCGGTAGGGGATAGCTGATCACCAGCCTGTCCCTGGTGCGCTCCGCCGCGGCGCCGACCAGGCGCGGCATGTCCGGATAGCAGCAGACGACCCGGTTCATCACCACGACGTCGGCGGGCTCGACGCCATCGCTCGCCGTGACGAAATCCATCACCCGGCGCTGGACCCTATCCTCGAGTCCGGCTTCGCGCAGCAGGGCCTGCGCCGTGGCCTCGTAGGTCGGGATCAGCTCGACGTTCGTGGCTCGAGCGGCACCCATCCTGAGCAGCTCGACCTGCAACGCCCCGATCCCGCCGCCGATCTCCAGGACCGTGCCCGCAACGGGCCGGCGCGACAGCATCCGCACCACCCGGCGCGAGGTCGTATCGAGACCCCGGCGCCGGTAGCGCTCGCCGTCCGCCCTGGCCCTCCTCTCGCTGAAGACCCAGCGGTAGCCAGCGGGAGAGCAGCACCGGGACATGGGTCGCATTATCGCGAGCCGCCGGTCAGCGCCCGCTGCAGGATGCTGAAGAGCAGGGCGAGGACGACCAGCGCCGGGCCCAGCACCCAGGGGCCGCGCAGCTGGAAGCCGAGTCCGATGGCAGGCGGGATGACGGCTCCTCCCACGAGCCCGGCGGCGGCGACGTAGCCGGTGGCGCGCGTGGCCGTCTGTGGCGGCACCCGCTGAGGCAGCAGCTTGTAGGTCACCGGCACCACCACCGAGGAGCTGAGGCCCAGCGCCGGCAGGGCCAGGACCGCCGCCAGTGGAGCGGGGAGGAGCCAGAACGCGAGCGAGCCCAGGACCGCGAGCAGAGCGCTGGCGCCGAGCAGGGCCGACGAGGCGAAGCGGTGTCCCACGACGCCCAGCCCCGCGCGCCCACCGGTGAGCGCCAGCCAGTAGAGGGCGGCGCCCCACCCGGCCAGCAGCGGGTCGAGCCCCCGGCCGGTTGTCAGCTGGGTGAAGGGCCACTGCCCGCCCGAGATCTCAATCCCGAAGTTGACGAAGAAGACGCCGGCCGCGATCAGCACCGGCTGCGGCAGGTGCTGCCGCAGCTCCCCTCTCCCTCGATGGGGAAGGGTCGGGGCGATGGTGCTGCCGGGAAACCTCCCTCCCCCTCGATGGGGGAGGGTCGGGGTGGGGGTGTTGCCGGTCTCGAACGTCTCCTCGGATCGATACGGCCGCCCGCGGAGCGTCGCCATCCCCAGGACGGCCCAGGCGACCGCCGCCGCCGCATAGGCGGGACGCCATGACCCTGAGAGCAGCAGGGCGGCTCCGATCAGCACCGGACCGAGAGCGGCGCCCATTGCCCAGCTGGCGTGCAGCCAGCCCATCAATCGGATGCCGCGATGGAGGGCGAGGTTGGCGTTGATCCCGGCATCCAGCGGGCCGGTGAGCGCGGCCCACAGGACCCAGGCGAGGACTGCCAGCCACCAGGCCGGCGCCGCCGCCAGGGCCAGCAGGGTCAGCGCCGAGCCGGCGCAGGCGACGGCTACCAGGCCGTTCGGTCCCAGGCGCCGGCTGAGGAAGCCGGTGAGGACGGTGGTCGCCAGCGACGCCAGCGAGCCGAGCCCGAGCAGCAGGCCCAGCCCGCCCAGCGGCGCGTCGAAGGAGGAGCGGATCGCCGGCCAGGCGACGCCGAGCGCCCCGGTCGGAAGGCCGAGGGCGATGAAGGTGGCGAGCGGCAGGGCCGTGCCCTCGCCCGCGGCGATGCTGAGCGGGGTCCCACCCCCGGCGGTGCCGGGCGGCGGTCCGTGCCGGCGCGCCGTCACCGCCCTCCCCGGTCTTGGGTAGGATGCTTGCCATCCCCATGGCTGCCGATCCCGCCCTGCTCGCTGCCCTCACCGAGGCCCTGCAGAAGGACCCGGGGTCGGTGCCGCTGCGCCTGCACCTGGCGTCTCTCCTGATGCAGTCGGGTGGTGAACAGGCGGCGCTCGAGCACTACACCGCAATCCTCGCGCGTGAGCCTGCCAACCTGCAGGCGCTCGAGGGTGCGGCCGCCGCCGCGGACAAGCTCGGGGATGCGGTTCGCGCTCGTGGCTACCGCCAGCTCTTCGATGCCCTGGGCGAGGGTCGGGGTGGGGACGCTGCGCGTCCCGACGACGCTCCCATCCGGGTCCCCGAGCGCGCCGGCGGTCCTGACGAGGCCACCCCATGGTGGGAGGTCGAGTGGCCGAACCTGCGGCTCAAGGACGTCGGCGGCATGGAGCACGTCAAGCGCCGCCTCAACGTCGCCTTCCTGGAGCCGATGCGCAACCCGGAGCTGCGCAAGGCGTACGGCAAGTCGCTGCGGGGCGGTCTTCTTCTCTACGGACCGCCGGGCTGCGGCAAGACCTTCCTCGCCCGCGCCGCGGCCGGCGAGCTGGGCGCGCGCTTTCTGGGCATCGGGCTGTCCGACGTGCTCGACATGTGGTTCGGGAACAGCGAGCGGCGCCTGCACGAGATCTTCCAGCATGCGCGCCGCAGCGCCCCCTGCGTCGTCTTCTTCGACGAGCTCGACGCCATCGGACAGAAGCGGGCCAACCTGCAGGCGGCCGGTTCGATGCGCAACGTGGTCAACCAGCTGCTGGCCGAGATGGACGGGGTCGGCGCCGACAACGCGGGCGTCTTCATGCTGGGGGCCACCAACCATCCCTGGGACGTCGACACCGCGCTGATGCGTCCCGGGCGCTTCGACCGGATGGCGCTCGTCCTCCCGCCGGACGAGCCCGCCCGCGTCGCCATCCTCGAACATCATCTGAAGGAGAAGCCGGCCTCCGGGGTTGACCGCAAGGCGATCGCCGCCCGGACCGACGGCTTCTCTGGCGCCGACCTGGCCCACCTCTGCGAGTCCGCGACCGAGGTCGCTATGGAGGAGTCGGTGACGAGCGGCCGTGTGCGCCCGATCACG
>VBIC01000009.1:0-1022 GCA_005881425.1 Chloroflexota bacterium
TCTCGAAGTGCGCCCGTGCCGCCGCCCGCAAGACCTTGACCTCGCTCGCCTCGATGGGAGAGGAAGTCCCCAGCTCGCCCAGCACCCCGGCACGCACCTCGGTGCCGTCGATCCCCTCCCGGATCGCGCCAACGAAGCGCGCGGCAAGATCGTCAACGGAGGACGTCGACACCCACTCCGGATGGGCGACTGCCCGGTAGACGCCCGTCCCGGCCACTATCTGGACGCCGGTCCGCTGCGAGATCCGGCGCAGGGCCAGCGGGTTGGGGGCGATTCCCGCCACGGTCAGGTCGATCAGGCTGCGCCCGCCCGCCTGGGCGAAGAGCGCCACCTCGGCGGCCGCGGCCTCCTCGTCGTCCAGCAGCAGGTTGTCCAGGGACTCGTAGGGATTGCTCACCCAGTCGGCACGCGCCGTGGCGGTGATCGGCACCGTCGCCAGCAGCCGTCGCTCCTCGCTCTCCGGCTCGTCCCAGAGCACCCGCAGGTCGAGCAGCAGGTGCTCGTGGGCCAGCGTCACCCCCAGGTCCTGGGGCTGGATCGGGCCGCGGACCGTCTGGATCACTCGCCGCCGGCCGGATCCTCGCCGCCGGGACCCTGGGCGCCGGCACTCGGGTCCTCGCCGCGCCGCATCCGGTCCAGGCGCTCGCGGGTCAGCGGGTCGAGCCGGTCCTCCAGCCGGCGGGACATGTCGGAGCGCGACTTGCGGTCGTGGATCTCCAGGTTGCGCCGGCTGATCACCGCCTCGACCTGCGCCTTCAGCAGCAGCGCCGAGATCGTCTTCACCCCCTTGCCCAGCGCCAGGCCGCGCTGCATGGAGTCGGAGGTGGCGATTGTGACCTCCTCCCCCGGCTTCGCCAGGTAGATCAGCCGTTCGATCACGTGGTCCGCGGAGCTCTTGCGCCCGGAGAAGATCACCTCCACGCCGCTGAGCATCTCACTGGACTCGTCGCCACCGGGCCTGCGGTGGGAGTCGAAGACGACCGTCACCCGCTGGTGAGTCAGCGCGGCGTAGTCGGCCATGA
>VBIC01000009.1:1120-15790 GCA_005881425.1 Chloroflexota bacterium
CAGCCGGTCCACCGCACGATCGTACCCCGCATGATTTCAGACCGGTGACGGCCGGATCAAGCGCCGCGCTGGCGCAGCACCTCGTAGAGCAGGATCGACCCGGCCACCGCCGCGTTGAGTGATTCCACCCGGCCCAGCATCGGGATCCGGACCAGGGCGTCGCACCGCTTGCGCAGGAGCTGGTGCAAGCCCTCGCCCTCGGCGCCGATCAGCAGGACCAGCGGCCGGCGGTAGTCGAACGACGTGTATGCCGTCGCGGCCTCCCCCGCCAGCCCGACCGCCCAGAAGCCCCTGGCTTTCAGCGTCTCCAGCGCCTGGGCCAGGTTGGCCACGCGCGCGTAGCGCAGGTGCTCCGCCGCCCCGGCCGAGGCCTTGACCACCGCGGGAGTGATCTCGGGCGAGCGGTTGTGGGAGAGGACGATGCCTCCGACGCCGGCGGCCTCCGCGGTGCGGCTGAGGCTGCCCAGGTTCTGCGGGTCCTGCAGGCTGTCGAGCATCAGGAGGACCGGGTCCCGGCGCTCACCGAGCGCCGCCTCGGCCAGGGCCTCGAGCTCCCAGTACTGCCGGCGGGTGACGTAGGCGACCACCCCCTGGTGCGCCTCTGAATGAGCGATGTCGTCCAGGCGTTTGCGATCAGCCTCCTCCACGGGCACCTCGCGGCTGCGCGCCAGCTCCAGGAGTTCCTTCAGTCGCGGCTCCGCCCGCAGCCCGGAGGCGATCATCAAGCGCCGGACGCCTCGGCCGGCGCGGAAGGCCTCCAGCACGGGATTGCGCCCGTAGATCAGGTCCGGCGGACGTCTGACGGTCAAGCCGGCCTCAGCGAACCAACCACTCGCCCAGCAAGCTCATCCGCTGGGCCGCAGCAGGACCACCGCCTGGGCGGCGAGCGCCTCACCCGTGCCTATGACGCCAAGGTGATCGGTGGTGGTGGCCTTGACGTTCACCGCGCCCGGCTCGACCGCAAGCGCCGCAGCCAGGCTGCGCCTGATCTGCTCGCGGTAGGGGCTCAGCCGCGGGGCCTGCGCCAGCAGCGTGACGTCGGCGTTCTCGACGCTGAAGCCGGCGGCCTGGCTGCGCCCGACGGCCTCCTTCAGCAGCTCGATGCTCGGCGCGTCCCTGTAGCGCTCGTCGCTGTCAGGGAAGAGGGTGCCGACGTCGCCCAGGCCCGCGGCGCCGCAGACGGCGTCGATCAGCGCGTGGCAGATGACGTCGGCGTCACTGTGGCCCTGCAGGCCGAGGTCCCAGGGCAGCTCCACCCCGCCCAGCACCAGCCGCCGGCCGACCACCAGTCGGTGGACGTCGAAGCCGATCCCCACCCGCACAGGGGCGAGTATACGGGCCCTTCCTTCGTTACACCGTCGTGGGACAGCCGCCCGAGGGCATCCTCCGCCGCCTCCACCAGGTCCACCTTCGGCTTTCGGGGAACCTGGACCGGGCCGAGCCGCTTCCCCCGCCGGCCGGGCTCCAGGCCCGACTCCTGCCGGCCGCCGACTTCGTAATGACCCTCCTTTACTCGCGCTCCCGGGCGGGATCGCTGCGCAGCGTGCGCATCACCCTGGCTACGATCTGCCTGGCCGCCGTCGTCTTCCTGCTCGCGGGCGCGCTGGCCGTGGCGCTGACGCTGAACGCGCTGGCGCCGCTCAACCTCCTGCTGCTGCTCGCCACGCTGGCCGCCGCCGCCGTCTCCCTCGCCGGCGCCGTGCTGGCGGCTTACGGCGTGCTGCAGCGTCGCACCATCAGGCCGGCCGCCGGCGGGCGATAGCCTCGGCCAGCGCCAGGTCCTCCGGCGTCGTGACCTTGACGTTATCGGCGCTCCCCTCGACCACCCGGACCGTCCCGCCGTACCGCTCGTAGACCGCGGCGGAGTCGGTGGCGGCAAAGCCCGCCGCCCGGGCCTCCTCGTGCGCCCGAAGGATGCCGCGGAGCACGAACGCCTGGGGCGTCTGGGCCGCCCACAGGTCGGAAGGAAAGGCCGTGACCACACCTGCCGCGGCCGCCACGACACCGGTGGACGCCGGCGTCGCCAGGATCGCGCCTCCTGCCTCCTGGGCCGCGCCGATGAGCGCCGGCAGCAGAGCCGCGGGCGCAAAGGGCCGGGCCGCGTCGTGCACCAGGACGATACCGTCCTCGCCCATCCAGCGGCGCGCCGCCCCCAGCCCGTTCCACTCCGACTGCTGCCGCGTCGCGCCGCCCGAGACGATCTCCTTCACCTTCCGCCCGGCGCCCTCCCCGATCAGCCGCTCGAACGTCGATCGCTCCCCCTCCGCGACCACCAGGACCACCAGGCCCACCTCCGGGGCGCCGTCGAACAGCGCCAGCGACCAGGCCAGCATCGGCCGGCCGCCGAGCGGCAGCAGGGCCTTGTTCCGTCCCGCTCCCATGCGCCGGCCTTCGCCTGCGGCGAGGACGACCGCGCCTACGCCGTCGCCGGCCATCGCAGGAGGCGGACTGAAACACCCGCCAAACGGCAGAGATCGACCGCGCTGCGGCATGGCTGGCCGCTGCCACGGACGCGGACCCGGGCCATCGCCCCCTCCAGCGCGCCGCGCTCGAAGATCCAGGGCCCGAGCAGCTCGACCAGCCCCTCACGGGGAACGGTCTCGACCACCACGCCGCCACGCACGCGCTTGTAGGTATCTCGTACCGCCATGGCGGGCACGGCTGCGTGGGCGCCGGCCGCGGCCTCGAGCAGGGCGGACAGCTCGCCGTCCTGGGCCGGCCGCTCCGGGTCCTCGATCACGACCATGCGCGCCTCCCCGGCCGCCGCGAGCGCCTTCTCCAGCACCGGCAGCCAGGCCCGCGCCGGATCCGACTCGAGGCTAAGGCGCGCCGCGTCGGGCTGGATCGCTACCGGCCGCTGCCTCCGCCCTGGACCCGGCGCAGCGGACGCGGCGGGCGCCGCTCCACCCCGCCCTCGCCGGCCGGGGCCACGAAGATCATCCGTCCGGCCGAGGTCTGCAGCACCGAGGTCACCACCACCGAGACCGTCTGGTTGATGAAGCGCCGGCCGTTCTCGACCACGATCATGGTGCCGTCGTCGAGGTAGCCCACGCCCTGGTTCTGCTCCTTGCCCTCTTTGATCACCAGCACCTCCATCTCCTCCCCCGGGATCACCACCGGCTTGAGGGCGTTGGCCAGGTTGTTGAGGTTGAGGATGCGCACCCCTTCCAGCTGCGCCACCCGGTTCAGGTTGTAGTCGTTGGTCATGATCGCGGCCTCGCGCTTGCGGGCCAGCCGGATCAGCTTGGCGTCGACCTCGTTGACCTCCGGCACGTCCTCATCGATGAACTCGATGTCCACCAGCGGCTCCTTCTGCAGGATGTTGAGCACCTCCAGCCCGCGCCGGCCGCGGTTGCGGCGCAGCGGGTCGCTGGAGTCGGCGATGTACTGCAGCTCGGCGAGGACGAAGTGCGGGACGAGCAGGCGCCCCTCCAGGAATCCGGTCTGGGCGATGTCGGTGATCCGGCCGTCGATGATGACGCTGGTGTCCAGCAGCGTTTCCCCGCTGTGCCGCCTGGCGCCCATCCCGGCTCCCGCCGCCCGAGCCGGGCCCAGGATCAGGGCCACCATCTCGTTGCGGCGGTTGAGTCCGATCGTGACCCCCCAGTAGGAGAAGACGACCGCCACCACCAGGGAGATGACGAAGCCCAGGTACCAGGGCAAGCGCGCCAGGAAGAGCCCGACCATGGCCGCGAGCAGCAGCCCGACCACCAGCCCCACGGTCGCCGCCACCAGGTCCGGCAGCGGCGTTACGTTCAGCTTATCTTCGAGCCAGAAGAAGGGCTTGGTCGTGACGTAGGGCAGCCCGAAGAAGCCGAAGAGCGCTCCTGCGAGTACGGTCAACAGGACCAGGATCGCCCGCAGCTGATAGTCGTGGATCCCCGCTTCCGTAATGATGAATCGGGCGTACTCGAAGCCCGCAATAAAGCCAAGCACCAGCCCCAGCAAGCGGAAGACTCTCTCTACGCGCATGCATCTCACCTCCTTGTTCGAGGTGTCCGAGAAGCAGCGGCCGGAGAGCGATGATCGCCACTACGGCCTCAATTAAAGCACAGCTCGATCGCGGCCGAGATCGATTCCAGGCGGTGCAGGCGCATTCCCGACAGGCCTTCGGCCCGGACCTCGCCCTGGGCCGGGATCAGGGCGCGGCGGAATCCCAGACGGGAGGCCTCCAGCAGCCGCCGTTCCAGCTGCGGCACGCGCCGGATCTCGCCGCTCAGCCCCAGCTCGCCCACGGCGACCGTATCGGCGCCGACCGGGCGATCCTTGCGGTTGGAGGCAATCGCCAGGGCCAGGGCCAGGTCCGCCGCGGGCTCGCCCAGCCGGACCCCTCCGGCGGCGTTGACGAAGACGTCGTGTTCCCCCAACCCGATCCTGGCCCGCTTCTCGAGGATGGCGAGCAGCATGTGCAGCCGGTTCAGCTCGACGCCGTTGGCGGAGCGCCGGGGCAGCCCGAAAGCCGTCGGGCTGACCAGGCTCTGCAGCTCCACCAGCAGCGGCCTGGTTCCCTCCAGCGCGACGTGGACGACGTTGCCGGTGGCGCCCAGGGAGCCGTCCTGGAGGAAGGCCCGGGCGGGATCGCGCACCTCGCGCATCCCGCTGTCCAGCATCTCGAAGATCCCGATCTCGTCGGTCGAGCCGAAGCGGTTCTTCTGGCTGCGCAGGATGCGAAAGCTGTGGTGGCGCTCACCTTCGAGGTAGAGGACGGTGTCCACCACGTGCTCCAGGACGCGCGGTCCCGCGATCGCCCCCTCCTTGTTGACGTGGCCCACCAAAAAGGTCGGGATGTGGGTGCTCTTGGCCATCAGCATCAGCCGCCCGGCGCATTCCCGCACCTGGCTGACGCTGCCCGGGGCCGAGCTGACGCCCTCCAGGTAGACGGCCTGGATGGAATCGATCACCGCCAGCATCGGCCGCAGCTGCATCACCTGCTCGATGATCGACTCCAGGTCGTTCTCGGCCAGCACCAGGAGGCGATCGCCGGGGATGCCCAGGCGCTGCGCCCGCAGCTTGAGCTGCTGCACCGACTCCTCGCCCGAAACATAGACCACCGGGCCGAAGGTGCGGGCGACCTCGTCGGCCAGCTGCAGCAGGAGGGTGGACTTGCCGATCCCCGGGTCGCCGCCGACCAGGACGAGGGAGCCGGGGACGATGCCACCGCCCAGGACCTGGTGCAGCTCGCGCATCCGCAGCGGCAGCCGGTTGGCGCTGGCGAACTGGACCTCGCTCAACGGCAGCGGGCGGGCGACGCCGGCGGTTCGCCCGCCCGGGCGCGAGCGCGGCGCCGGGGCCCGGACCGCCTCCTCCACGTAGGTATTCCAGTTGCCGCATTCGGGACAGCGGCCGAGCCATTTGGCCGACTGGTTGCCGCATTCCTGGCAGGCGAAGAGGCTGCGCGGCGGCCTGGTCTTCATGATGGTCGCAGCGAGTATAGGTGCGGCTGGTGACAGCTGTCTGTCAGGCGCAGACCCAGGCCTTGCGGGCGTTGAGCTGCCAGCGGCAGACCGGCGGGTGGGAGAGTGACTGCCACCCCCACGGCGTCCAGACCCAGTAGGGCCGTCCGGCCCGGGCGGCCGGCGGGGGCGGCGGCGCCGCGGCCTCGATGACGCCGCGGAATCCGGCCGGCTGGAGCCCCTGACCCAGGCCGAGGAGCTGGCCCACGGTGACGAACCGGTAGCCCTGAGCCTGCAGCGCCGGAAGGATGAGGCGCAGGGCAGCGCCCGAGGCGGGCGCATTCGGTCCGCCCATCAGGTGCATGATCACGATGTCGCCGGGATGGACTCCCCCGATCACCGTCCGGGCGATCTGGACCGAGCTGCCGTTGAAGGCGTCGAGGGAGTTCAGGCTCCACTGCACCGGCGTGAGCCCGTGCGCGTGGACCATGGAGACCACCCGCTGATCCAGGCATCCGCCGGGGAACCGGAAGTACGAAGGCGCGACCCCGGTCACCGCGTGGATCGCCTGCTGGGCCCGGTCCACCTCCGACGCCAGCCCCGCCACCGGGCTTCCCCAGAGGCCGTAGCAGGGAAGGTGGAAGGCGGGGTGCGAGTAGCTGTGATTGCCGATCTCGAACTGGCCCGACTGGGCCAGCTCCCGGGCCAGCCCGGGATAGGCTTGCGCCCAGAGCCCGGTCATGAAGAGGGTGGCGGGGACGTTGCGCGCCCGCAGCTGGGCCAGCGCGTCCCGGTCGACCCAGGACCGTACCGTGCCGCTGCGCAGGGCAGCGGCCATCGAGGGTGACATGTCGAGGTCGAAGGTGAGGGCCAGGACCCGGTCCCTGGTGGCGACCGAGAAGATCACGGACGGTTGCGCCGGCGCGGACGGCGTCGGCGCGACCGCGACCGCCATCCGGGGCGCCACCGTCTCGACCCGCAGCGGAGGCGTGGGCCTGGTCGAAGCCTGCACCCTGGGCGGCGAGTCGGCCAGCGCGATCGCCACCAGCAGCAGCGCCGGGGCGACCGCCGCGAGCGCCCCCCGCGGGCGCGGAAGGCGCGCGGTCCAGGCTGGTCGCCTCACGCCCCCAGCATAGGAAGAGGCCGGCCTCGCGGGCCGGCCTCTCAATTCGAATTCGGTCTCAGCCGGCGGCCAGCGCTGCCGCCTGGTCCAGGAGCGCCTGGCCCTGGGCGATCATGTCCTTGGCCTGCTGTTCGTCCAGCGGCTGCCCGTCGAACGCGGCCGCGTTCAGAGCCGCCTTCATCTGTCCCGCCAGGCTGTCCCGCTGGCTGGTCAGGCTGTCGATCGAGCCTTCGATCGAGCCGTAGACGCTCTCGTCGCTGCTCTTGAGCGCCCTCGTCGAGGCAGTCAGGGTGTCCATGGAGAAGGGGCCGAAGGAGGCGTTGACCTGCTCGTACATCGCGCTCAGCCGGCGCACGGTCTCACGATGCTGGATCAGGCTCAGCGGCGTCGCGTCGGTGGTGAGCGCCTCGATCAGGACGCGCCCGTCCGGGCTGTAGTCGTCCTTCAAGCCGAGGAGAGTCAGGATCGTCGGCCGCAGGTTGGTATGGTCGGTCCAGGTCTGGGCGTCGATCCCTCCCTGCTTGATTCCCGGCCCGACAAGGCCTGACCAGGTGGTCCCGATCTCGGCCTGGATGTCGCCGTGGTTCCAGGCGAATTTCGGATTGACGCAGGGGTTGGCGCCACAGTTCGGAGCGAAGGTCTGGAAGAAGAAGTCGGGGTTGCCGAACATGGTGAAGGTGGGCGTGCGGTTCGGATCCGCGTTGATCATGTGGAGGGCTCGCTCCTCGACCGGATCGGCCAGGGCCGCGGCCAGCGAAACGGTCTGCGCCTGGCCGGCGCTGTCCCGGACGTACGGATCCACGGAGGTCAGGTTACCCATGTCGCGCTCCAGCATGCGCACCGAGGCGTCGGTTCGTCCCGGCTGTCCGTTCACGTACACGGTCGGCGAGGAGTCGAAGTGGATGTCGAAGGCCGGCTCGCCGGCCGGCAGCAGGCCCTTGAGGTTGGTCAGCACCTCACCGATCTGGTCGGCGGGGCAGGCGCTGAGGTTGGTGCAGGCGGCGTGGGTGTAGCCGAGCGAGCCATCAGCCTGCGGCGTCCCTATGCCACCGGCGAAATGGTCGCCTTCGTCGGCGGTGAAAACGAAGAGCGTGTTGCTCTGGTCGATCCCGTCGGCGGCCAGCCGGGCGAAGAAGGCCGCGAACGCGTCGTCGTACGCCTTCAGCTGGGCGACGTAGTCGGCCTCGCCGGGTCCCGACGCTCGAGCCAGGTTGTGGTTGTCGTGGGCATCCGAGATGTAGGCGTAGGTGATCGGGACGCCGGACTCCTGCATCTGCGCCACGTATCCGAGGCTGTTCTTGGCCAGCATGGCGTCAAAGCCTGGAAAGCCGCAGTTGCCGGCCGGGTCCCGGACCGGCTGGCCCGCCGTGTCGTTCACGCACGCGTTTCCGCCGGTGATCGCCGGGTCGACGTACTTCGCGCCGTAGAGCGCCTGGTAGCCGAGGTAGCCGCCGGGCTCGTCCAGGAGCGTGTCGGGCTTGGCGTGCGCGTTGCCGGCGCACTTGCTCGAGTCACTGCTGGCGCAGTGGATCGCGATGCCCACGAAATCGGTCTGGGCGGGACCGGTCCCGAATCTGGCCTCGTTCCATTCGGGCGAGCCGGGGCCGAACACCCGCGTCATGTCGCCGGAAGGGCTGGTGCTGGTGTTCTCCAGCTCGATGTTGGCGGTGCCGACGCCGCCGAAGTCGCAGCCGGCCCGGGTGTAGGGCACCCAGGGAGCCGGGGTGGTCTTGGGCAGGCCGCTGTCCCCGTTGACCATGTTGGGCAATGGGTCGTTGGTCGCGTCGACCACGTCGGTCCAGTACTTGAAGGACGAGGTGAAGGTCGGATTGTGGTCGGGCTTGAAGTAGTCGTAGCTGTTGGAGACCGTCTGTCCCTGCCGGTCCGGGTAGAGGCCGGTCAGGCTGGAAAGGATGCCGCCGGCGGTGTGCGAGATGAGAATCGTGTGGTCGTTGGCGAACAGGGTCCCGTTGGCGCTCAGAAAGTTGAGCAGGTGAGGCATCTGCTCCAGGTCCGAGGCGACGTTGGGAGCGTCACGGTTGAAATGGGTGTTGTCGAACACCACGTTGATCACGTGCTGGATGGCTCCGTTCGCCGAGTTCAGCTGGCACCCGGTCTGGGCGACCGTCGAGCTCGCGGCGGCGGGCACGATCGAGGTCCCCACCACCCCCAGGCCCAGGGTGATCGCCGGCACCATGGCAGCGCCGAACAGGCGCGTCAACATACGTGGCTGCTTCATTGCTCCTCCCTCTGACTGTCTGAGATCCGCCGTCTGGCCTGGCGTCGCCCTCCACCCACGCCGGCGAAAACCCGATCAACGTTTGGTTAAAATCGGCGCCTCAACAGATACTCCGGCCGGACCCATAAGTCAAGGGCTTTACACTTGTCGGATGCCGCCAATTCGCCTGGGGCTGGACGTCTCCCAGCATCAGCTCACCTGGGAGGAGCTGCTGGAGCGGGTCCGCTTCGGCGAGCAGGCCGGTTTCGAGGGAGCCTGGGTGTTCGACCATTTCACGCCCCTCTACGGCGACCGGAAAGGGCCCTGCCTGGAAGGCTGGACCCTGCTCGCGGGACTGGCCGCGGCCACATCGCGGATCCGGCTCGGGGCGCTGGTCACCGGCGTCACCTACCGGCATCCCTCGGTGCTGGCCGCGGAGGCGATCACCGTCGACCACGTCTCGGGCGGCCGGCTGGAGATCGGTATGGGGGCGGCTTGGCACCAGGCTGAGCACGCCGAGCTCGGGATCCCGTTTCCACCGGTGCGCGAGCGCGCCGAGCGCCTGGAGGAGGCGGTCCAGGTGATGCGCACCCTGATGACTCGCGACGGCGCCTCCTTCAAGGGCCGTCACTACCATCTCGACCGCGCCACCTACCGGCCGCGTCCGGTCCAGAAGCCGCACCCGCCGATCTGGATCGGCGCCAGCGGCGAGCAGCTGATGCTGCCGATCGTCGGCCGGCAGGCCGACGCCTGGCACGCCTTCGGCTCCGCGGACAGCCTGGAGCGCAAGTCGCGGGTGGTCGACGAGGCCGCTCGGCAGGCGGGGCGCGATCCAGCCTCCATAGTCCGCTCCACCTCGCTCTCCCTCTCGCAGCCCTGGGACCGCGTGCGCCGGCAGGTCGATGCCCTGGAGCGAGCCGGCTTCTCCTACCTGGTGGTCAGCTGGCCAAGCGAGGGCCGCGGCCGGCTGGAGGAGTTCGTGGAGAAGGTCAAGCCCGAGATCGCGGCTCGGGTCTAGCTCACTTCCCGGCCTTCTGGCGCTTGACCTTGTTGGCCTGCTTGCCCAGCGCGGTGCGTGTCTTGCGGGGCAGATGACTGATCGTCTTCTTGCGCTTCGCGGCCGTCGCGGCCTTCTTGATGTTCTTGCGGGCGGCTGCCCGCTGCTTCTCCGTCGCCAAGGTCATGCCTCCTTGATGATCGAGCCTTTGGCTTCATCCTATCGAGGGCAAGCCGGGGCGGGGAAGCCGGAAGGGCGGCCGTCAGGCCGCCCTCCCCCGGCCGAGCTAGAAGCCGAGTGGGTTGCAGGCGCCGCTCGCCGTGCCGTTGGCGGTCTCGTTCATGGTCGAGTGCCCGATCTGGGCGAAGGGGTCGCTGACGCTCCCCATCACGTCTATCGATCCGCTCGCGGGAGCGAACTCGAAGTCGAAGGTCCCCTGGTTCGCGTTGTTGTAGGAGCCGCAGCGGCTGGTCCCGGAGCTGTGGTTCTCCCACAGCCCGCCCGAGCCCGTCCAGTGCATGTCGACGGTGACCGAGGTGAGCCCACCGCCGCCAGGGCCGAATCCGATCACGCTTTGCAGGCCGGGACGGCCGCCGGCGGCGCCGCTGACCGGCAAGCCGGGGCAGGCCATGCCGGCATCGGCTGTCAGGTTCACTGAGGCGCTGGACAGGTCGCCGGCGACGGCGAAGGCAGAGTCAGGGATGATCCAGCAGCCGTTGCCGGCAGGCGTGCCGACGTTGAGCACCGTCGCGTTGAACTCCATCACCCCGCCGCCTCGAAGCCGGAAGCTCTGAGCGCCGCGGTCGACGTTGACGAAGCCGATGAAGAAGCCATCGCTGTCGACGAAGTTCGCGTTGGCGCTCAGGTCGTTGAACGTGAAGCGCCCTCCGTTGCCGAACCCGCCGGGACCGGCAGTCGCCGTGCCCGCCAGGGCGATCGAGATCAGCGCGATGACGCCGGCCGCCGGAAAGAATCGCTTGACCATCTGCATTCCCTCTCCTTTTCCGCTCGAGATGACGTGGCAACGCGGCCCCGGATCAGCTGGTTACAGTGAGCGCCCTGAGCGGCGCCCTGTCAAGGGCCGGGCGGCGGGACCTCCTGCGATTCCACTCGCGCGCGCCCCGAGTAGACGTTGAGGCGCCGGCCCCGCAGGAACCCGATCAGCGTCTGGTTCGAGGCCTGCGCCAGGTCGCGGGCCAGGCTCGAGGGAGCGGAGACGGCGGCGATCACAGGGACCCTGGCCTGAAGCGCCTTCTGCACGATCTCGAAGGAGGTCCGCCCGCTGACCATCAGGACGTGCTCCCGCAGCGGGACCAGTCCCCGCTCCAGCGCGTGCCCGATCACCTTGTCGACGGCGTTGTGCCGCCCGACGTCCTCGCGCGCCACGATCAGGTCGCCTCTGGCGGTGAAGAGGCCGGCCGCGTGCAGCCCACCGGTGAGGGCGAAGACCGCCTGCTCCGCCCGCAGCTTCGCCTCCAGGCTGAAGATCACCTCGGGCGCCAGGCGCAGGTCGTCAGCTTCGATCGGCGGCGCCTGGCGGTGCACGGCGTCGATGCTGCTCACCCCGCACAGCCCGCAGCTGGAGGCCGCGAAGAAATGGCGCTGCCAGCGCGAGTCCTTGCCTGGCGCGCCGGGGCCGAGCACGACGTCGAGCACGTTCTCCAGGTGAGGATGCTCTCCGTTGGGGATGGTGCGGATCTCCCGGACGTCCCCGCTCCTGGCGATGATGCCTTCGCCGAAGAGGAATCCCAGGGCCAGCTCGCGGTCCGCCCCCGGCGTCCGCATCATCACCGTCAGCGCCTCGCCGTCGAGGCGGACCTCGAGCGGCTCCTCCGCCGCGAGCCGGTCCTCTTCGCGGCTTCGGGCCTCGTCGCCGACCCGGGTCACGGCGGTGCGGTGGGCGGCGCGCTCCGACATCGATGACATGCTAGACGCTATTGCCCGGCTATGTCCTCCCACCGATAGGGCACGACGCTGCCGATGAAAGCCGGCCTGAGCCCGGCCCGGACCAGGTAGGGCTCGGTCGCGCTGTAGAGGGGGATCATCCGGCCGTCGTCGGTGACCGAGGCAACCGCTGCCTGGTAGGCCGCCAGCGCGTCGTCGAGGCGCGGTGCGACCCGGCCCCGGTCCAGCGCGGCTTCGACCGCCGGATCGTCGACGTGCAGGTCGTTGAACTGGGCGCCGCTGCGCAGCATGTGCTCCAGGAAGTCGGCGGGGTGGGGCACGTCGGCGCTCCAGGTGTCGATGATCACCGGAAGCTGGTCCAGCGCCGCCTGGTTGAAGAAGTCGCCGGTGGGATGCAGGTTGACCGTCCGGCCGGTGGCCAGGCTGATCTGGTCCTGGAGGTCGCGGGCCACCCGGAGGACGGTGCCGCTGGTCGAGAAGAAGAGGTCGATCGGTCCGACGAACCCCGCATCGTCCAGCCCCTTGCGCGCTACCGCTGGATCCAGCGCCGGCAGCGTGCGCTCGACGTGGCCAGGGATCCCCGGTGGCAGGAGATCGGTTGCCGGCTCGGCCAGAAAGGAGCCGAAGAAGGCGACGTCGGTCAGCCTGCGGCGGTCGACGGCGTGGGCGATGGCGAGGCGCTCCCCCTGGCTGTAGCCGCTGCCCGCCACGCTGTTGAAGCCCAGCCAGGTCGTTCGCCCGGTGGGGATCCGGTGGATGGCGGCCAGGTCGTGGGGCGTGCGTGCGAAGTCGAGCAGTTGCGGCCCGGTCAGCCCGTGCACCACGTCGGCCTGCGCCGAATCCGGCTCGATGGCGATCGAGACCGACCGCACCCGCGGCGGCGCCGCGCCCGCGGCGGAACGCAGTGTCAGGCTCCTTCCTCGCTGCCAGCTGTCGAGCACGTAGGGTCCGCTGCCCGAGGGCGGCTGCGCCGTGCCGGCCGGATCGTAGAGCCAGTAGGGCGGGAGGGCGAGCAGGGTCAGGAACTCGCTGTCGGCCTGGAGCAGGGTCACGCGCAGCGTCGTCGCGTCCAGCGCCTGGACCGTGGTCAGAGTGTCGCCTGGATAATGCGCACCGAGCGGTCCGAAGAAGGTGGTGAGCGGGCTCGCCGTCTGGGCCGCAAGCGCGCGGGTCCAGTCGGCGACGGCGTCCTGGGCGTGGACCGGCGCGCCGGAGTGATAGCGGGCTGTCCGCAGGTGAAAGGTGTAGGTGCGCCCGCCGTCGGACAGGTCCCAGCGCTGGGCCAGGTCGGGCGCAGGCCGGAGCGAGGCGTCCAGCCGGGTCAGGCCCTGGAACAGCTCGCCGCCGATGGCGAGCGAGGTGGGGTCGTCGATCAGCGCCGGGTCCAGGGTCTGCGCGTCCTCGGCCTCCATCAGCCGCAGGCTGATCGGGGCGGTCGATGGCCTGCCGCTCGGGGAAGCTGATGCGCTGGGACTGGCCGAGGGGGTGCATGACGCCGACAGCGTTAGGAGCGCCAGCAGCGCCACGCGGCGCGCTTGCTTGGGCAGGCCGATGACCTTGCGATAATAGTTGACTTGCGGCCCGCGCGGCTTGAGATCGGACTGGCGGTCGCCCTCCTCCTCTCGCTCTCGCCCCGGCCGGTCCTGGGCGCCGACTCCGGCGCCGTCCTGGTCTCGGGCTCCGTGCTCCCCGACCAGCCGCCGCTGGGCGGCATCGTCCGGCTCCAGCTGAGCGTCCGCAACGCGACCCCCTCGACCTGGCAGGCCTCGGACCCCGTCCACCTGACCTGGAAGAGCGGCGCCGGCCAGACCCTGAGCGACGATCAGCGCCCGCTCGCGAGCGCGGTCGCCCCCAACGCCGTCGCCCGCCTGGCCCTGGTCACGCTGGCCCCGTCGCAGGTCGGGGACTTCACGCTGACCACGCGGTTGCAGACGCGCTCGGCCAGCCTGCCGGTGGGAGCGCCCCTGTCCTTCCACCTCGGCGGCTTCCTCTTCCGCGGCAAGGGCAACGGCCACGGCCTGGGCATGTCGCAGTGGGGAGCGCGAGGCCGCGCGCAGTCCGGGCAGAATTACCGCACCATCCTCTCCGCCTACTACCAGGGCACCCGGATCGAGCAGCGCGACACCTCAGGCCTGGTCCGGATCGCGCTGACGCACGGGCCGCTCGACCTCTTGCGTCCCTGGGCGCGTCTGTTCGGACCCGTTCCGGAAATCGCCGGACCGCTGGCGCTCGAGGGCATCCCGCTCCAGGTGGGGCCGGGCGACCTGCTCGGATTCAGCGCCAACAGCGATGGCCAGGCGGTCGCCTTCGTCCAGACCGCGGCAGGCGCTCAGGGGACGCCGGTCGCCCTGAGCGGTCCGGTCACGGTGCACGCCCTGAGTCCGGCTGGGATCCGGACCAACCTGGCGCAGGCGCTGGACGGCGACTTCCGCAGCGGGAGCGAGCAGCGCCGCTATGCCGGCACGCTACGGATCCTGGTCAAGGGCGGCGCCAGGATCCTGCCCGTCGACGTGCTCCCGGTCGAGGACTACCTGAAGGGAGTGGTGCCCGCCGAGATGCCCGCCTACTGGAGCGAGGAGGCGCTCCGGGCTCAGGCCGTCGCCGCCCGCACCTACGCCCTGCGCAAGATCGTATCCCCAGGCGCCGACTTCGACCTGGAGGGCAACGAGTTCGACCAGGCCTATGGCGGGCTGAGCGGGCAGCGGCCGGCGACCGACGCCGCCGTCGACGCCACCCGCGGCCAGGTATTGACCTCGGGCGGCGGGCTGATCGACGCGCTCTACGAGTCGTCCAACGGTGGGCACAGCAGCGACAGCGAGTACGGATTCATCCACTGGAACAAAGGCCTGAAGCCCGCGGCGAAGATCAGCTACCTGCGCGGCATCAGCGACCCGCTGGACCGCGCTCCTGGCTGGCAGGTCGGTCCCCTCAGCGCGGCGGACGCCGCGGCCGTGCTCCGGGCCAACGACGAGGACCTCGGCGACCGGCTGGTGGGGATCGACGTGCTCCAGCGAAGCCCCTCGGGCCGGATCCT
>VBIC01000221.1:0-200 GCA_005881425.1 Chloroflexota bacterium
CGATGCAGTTCCAGGAGATGAACAGCGTGTGCATCGAGCCGGACGCATCCCAGACCACGAGGTGGCTGCCGGACGCGGCGGCGTGGACGCCCGCCAGTCCCAGGAGGCTCACCACCATCCTCGATTCCGCGGGCACGATCGCCTGGAGCGGGTTGTTGGCGCCGAGCCCCATCGCCCAGGCGGTGAGCAGCTCGTCAAAT
>VBIC01000221.1:299-1596 GCA_005881425.1 Chloroflexota bacterium
GCGAGCAGCGGGACGAACAGCGCCAGGCCGGCGAAACCGAGGAGTCCCTCGGGGACGACGATGCTCGGCGGCACCAGACCGGTGTTCGCCGTCCCGGCCGTGCCGTCGTACAGCATCGACGGCTTGCCGCCGGTGTTGTGGGTCAGGGTGACCGACAGGCACAGCGAGCCGCCGGGCGGAATCACCAGCGGCAGCTGGCTCGCGCTCGTGCTCACGGTCACAGGGCTCGTGGTGTTGGCCGTGTTGCCGCCATAGGTCGTCGACCATGTGCTTCCCACGTTCGGGATGATCGCGACGAAGCCCGCGCAGCTTGCCGTGGCGGAGACGCCGGAAGTGATGCTGACCGAGTCGCTGGTGGCACCCGAGCCGCCCGACCAGTACATCGTGAAGGTCCATACCCCGGCCGCGACCGTCTGCGCCGGCAGCCCGGTCCACGCCCAGGTGGTGGTGACGCCCCCCGCCGCCGACTGGATCGCGCAGGGCGTTGCCCGGGTGCCGACGTTCGCGTCCATGGTGCTCGCGGTGCAGCCGGGCGCGGTGCCGGTGCCATGGAGGTAGAGGGGGTTCCCCGCGGCGCTGACCGTCGGTGCGTGGGTCGAGGCCGCGGCGAGAGCGCCGAAGATCAGCGCCAGCAAGCCGATCGCCATCCACCCGAGCCAGCGCCTGCGCAACGATGAGCGCCGGGCGGGCGAGGCGGCCACGGGGGTGGTCGGAGGCACCCAGAGCTGTTGTCCGGCGCTGCGCCTGCCCCCGAGCCACCTGCGGAGCATGTACAGCCGCCGGAGGTGGCGCACGTTGTCCGTGACCCGTCCCGTCTTCGGGGTGCGAAACCATGGACCTTCGTCCTTGCTGATCAGGCCCTTCAGCGCCGCCCACGCCTGGAAGGGGACGAGCGCGAACGAAAGGACGACGGCGCCGAAGACTCCCTGCACGTCGCGGGCCGGCGCCTCTTCGAGGATGGGCAGCGCGAATATGTTCGAGAAGAGGAGCGACCATCCGAGCAGCGCGGTCCATCCCGGCACGTGGGTCTGGAACACGACCTCGGAGACGAGCCAGCTGATGGAGCCGACCAGGAACAGCCCGGCCTGCAGGTAGTAGGTCGAGTCGTAGAGGAACTCGAGCTTCTCGAGCGGGGTGACGTGGGGCGACCGCATGATGGCCAAGAACCATTTGCGGACGTTGTAGGTGTGGCCCTCCGCCCAACGCATGCGCTGTCGGGCCAGCCGGGCGAACGTGCTGACGCACTCCGCCGGCGTCTCGGCCCATGGCGTGTAGACGACCTTGTACCCGCGGGCGT
>VBIC01000138.1 GCA_005881425.1 Chloroflexota bacterium
CAGTCGCCGAGCGGATCGCCCTTCACCCACTTCTCCATCTCGCTCGCCGTCGCCCATCTCGCCCACTCGCCCTTCCGCGGATCTCGCAACTCCCCGTCACTCGTCCTCACCAGCAGCTCGTACAGTCGCGCCAGGATTGGATCGCCGCCGTCGCCGTCAGTCGCCTCCGCCATCTCGACGAGAGCCACATCGATCACCTCCTCGGAAATTCGGGCGTGTTCGGACGAACAAAGGCGGCTTGTCGGATCGACGCCTGCGGGGACGTTCGGCCCCTGGGGCCGATTGCCCTGCCGTCAGGCTGAGGTCTTGCCCTCCGCCGGCTCCTCTAATGAGGCTGGTCCGGCATCCTCAGAATAAGGCCGCTCCATTACGAAATCCATTACGGCCTTTGACAGACAGCTGTCACAACAAGCTTGCATACTTGTCTTTGACAAATGTGCGAGGCATTGCGGCGGGATCCGGTCGAGGCGCTGGCGACAGCAGTCGACATCCTCGCCGGCTATCTCGCCGAGGCGCCGACGCCCGCTCTCGGCGAGGCTCTGACCGCCTGCCGCCGGCAGCAGGATCGGCTGGAGGCTGCCTTCATCCAGGCTGCGGGCAGGTTCGCCACCAACCGCGAGTACGCCGCCGAGGGAGCGCCCACCGCCGTCTCCTGGCTCAAGACCAGGTGCCGGATGAGCGCCGGCGCCGCCGCCGAGCGGCTGAACGTCGCCCGCCAACTCAGTCAGTTACCTGGCACCGATCAGGCCTTCCACAGCGGCGAGATCGGATACCAGCATGCCGCCCTGATCGCAAGAGTGACGCAGCAGGTGGGCGCCGAGCCTGTGCGCAAGGCTGAGGGCGACCTCTTGAAGTGGGCGGCCCGCTTCGGTCGACCCGGACGGCGCCCTGGCCGACGCCAACCGAGCCTACGACCAGCGCTTCCTCCACGTCAGCCAGTCGTTCGAAGGCTTCTTCTTCGTCGAGGGCCGGCTGGATCCCGAAGGCGGAGCCATGCTCCAGACCGCGCTCGATCCGCTGATGCATCCGGTTCCCGGCGACGCGAGGCTGGCTGAACAGCGCCGGGCCGACGCGCTGGTCGAGCTCTGCCGGCGCCAGCTGGAGAGCGGAACCCTGCCGCAGACCGGCCGCCAGAAGACGCAGCTCTCGATCACCGTCAGCGCCGCGGCGCTCGCCGGCCTGCCTGGGACCGAGGGCTGCAACCTCACCTGGGCCGGGATCGTGCCCGCGGCGACGGCGCAGCGGCTGTCCTGCGACGCCTCGCTGCGCGTGATCGCCCTCAACGACAAGGGCCTCCCGATCGACGTCGGCCGAGCCACCCGCTCCATCCCCACCGGGCTGGCCCGGGCGCTGGCGGTGCGCGACGGCGGCTGCCGCTTCCCAACATGCGACCGCCCCATCGACTGGACTCAGGCGCACCACCTCCAGCACTGGACCCAGGATGGCGAGACCAACCTCGAGAACGTCTTCCTACTCTGCGGCTTCCACCATCACCTGACCCACGAGGGAGGCTGGCGCTTGGTGCGCGAGGACGGCGACTCGCTCCAGGCCATCCCGCCTCCGACCGGCCGCGCCCCAGGCCAGCCGATAGCGGCCGCTGCGACGCCGCGACCAATCGAGGCCGCCGCCCGCTCGACCTAGGCGGCTACCCCTTCACGCCGCGGATACGGACGTCAAGCGGCCAGACGCACGCCCGAGGGACCGCGTTTCCGGCTGGGCGCGAGGATCAGGGCGACCGTGATCGCGGCGGCCAGCCCGGCCATGATCACCGGCTGATGGAGGAAGACCACGGTTCGGCCCAGACCGGCGAAATGTAACCAGGCCGAGCCCACCATGTCGCCCTGCCTTGGCCGCCAGGGATCCGGCGTGGGATTGTTGTCGCCGCGGACGACGAAGCCGTCGGTGCCCTCACCCCCGATGATTCGATGGATGACGATGTGACCGGCGCCAAATTCTCCGGTGGGAACGCGATAGGCCACCACCTCGCCGGCGCGATAGGTGGGGGCCTGGTGGACGAGGACGAGGTCGCCGCCCCGATAGAGCGGCAGCATCGAACTGCCTCGCACCACGACGTAGGTCGTGGGGCCGCCAAGGGTGGGAGGGCGGAGGAAGATCGCCCAGCCGGCGAGGACGGCGAGGACCGCGGCCAGCGTCAGGACGTTGACGATCCTCCGCCTCATGGCACGTCCACGTAGGTGATGACGAGCTGGGGAGCCTGCGCCAGGGTCCCCGCGTTCTTGGCCGTGTACGTGGTGGTGTACGCAGTTGCCGATCCCTCGCTGTCATCGCGGATCATCCAGCCGTTATTGGCCTGCCCCCCTGAAACGAACGCCTGCACGTCACTGGTCACCGTGGCGGCGACGTAGGTGTTCGCTGCCCCGTACTGGCAGCCCACGGCGGTACCCACGTTGAACGAGGTCGTGCGCGACGCCGCTGGCGGGTTGTTGATCGCCGTCCCCACGGGCTGGGTATTCCAGGTGATCCCGGTTTCCGTCCAGGCGGCGGTGACCGCGAAGACGTCCTCGGTTCGGCACAACGAGGGGAGCGCGGTCATGTAGAGGCGGAGGGTGGCCAATCTCACCGTCGCGCTGGTCGGAATCGCGCGCGGGCAGGCGGAAAGGCGGAACTGGATGTACGCGCGGCGGTTGGCCGTGCCCGAGGACTGGACGCTCAGCGTCGCGGCCGTGCCGAAGTTGGTGTTCGGCTGGTCCTGCCGCACGTAGGAGTCGATGACGTTGCTCGTGCTCGAAGGGGTGGCAGTGACCGTGCAGGTCTGGTACGGGGTGAAGGACTTGGGCGAGAAGGGCAGCGGCGCCGCCAGTGCGCTGACGCCGCCCAGGACGAGGCCGAGAAGCGGAAGGAGCGACAGCCATCGCATGCGCTCAGGGCCCCGCCATGACCAGGTCGGACTCCTCCCCGGAGGTCACCGCGACGCCGGCCGCCAGCGTGACGGTGACGGTCCCTCCCCCGGCCGGCACCGTGGCCGACCCGGAGCTCGAGGCGCTGCCATTATTCAGAGTCAGCGACAACGTGGCTCCAGCGCAGCCGGCGGGCAGGTTGCCGACGGTCACGCTGACGGCATTCGACCCCGAGAGGTTCTCGATCACGCTCAAGCCCGCGGCGGTGCAGCGGGAGACGGCCATCGCGTTGGCGCCGAGGCTGTCGGTCGTGAGTGCGACCGAGGACGCGGCTCCGACGGCCACGGCCGCAAGGAGCCCGAGCCAGAGCGTGGAGGCAGGCCGCCAGGTGAGCGCGCGCCGCGGGCGCGCCCGCAGGGGCGCGGTGGCTCGAGCCGGGGCGTCGAGGAGCGGGGAAGCGCTAGCCCTCGATGACAACGGCGATGCCGGTCACGGCCGCAGCGCTCGAGCCGGGTAAGGCGCCACTGAAGCTGGACCCGGTAGTGGGCGTCGTCCCGGTGACCTCGCCGAGCGAGGCGTTCCCAGCGCCGGACAGGGTGATCCGGTAGTTCTTGCCGTAGCAGCTCGCTTGCAAGCCGCTCACGGTGACCGTGCCCGCGGTGTAGCCGGGGAGCGCCGCGGAGTAGCTCGGTGCGTAGCTGGCGGTCAGCGTCGCGCTCTGGCAGGCGGCCACGGTCGCCGTTCCGGCTCCGAGCGTGTCGGTCGTGAGGTTCAGGCTGGCGGCGACGGCGTAGACGGCGCCGAAGACGACGGCGGCGGCCGCGAGGGCGACCAGCAGGCGCTTCTTCGGAAACGTCTCTCCGTCCTGTTGCAGGGTCGCGAGGGCGCGCTTCATTGGTGGGAGCTCCTCTGCCTGTGTAGGCTTTCCGTCACCCTAGGCATCCCTGTGCCCGATCAACCTAGGCACTCCTATAAACGGAGAGGGGTGCTGTACTCTTGCGGGAAGGTCCAGCCCGAGCCGGAGTGTCGCGACGATCGGGTGCGGGACGGCGGCTGCGGCTTCCCCGGTGGCGACCGGCCCATCGACTGGACCCAGGCGCACCACCTCCAGCACCGGACCCAGGACGGCGAGACCAACCTGGAAAATGTCTACCTACTCCGCGGCTTCCACCGCCTGACCCACGAGGGAGGCTGGCGATTGGTGCGCGAGTACGGCGACTCCCTCCTGGCCATTCCTCCGAACGGACGCCTCCACCAGCCCCAGCCTGCCGCCCGGTCGACCTGAACGCCCGCCCTTTATCCCCCACCAGGGATTCCGGCTATGGCGCCGCCGGAATCCCTTCCATCGTGGCAAGCGATGACTGCGGAATCGTGATCGCCGTACCCGATACCTGGCCTTGTTCGATAGTCTGCTCCTGCAAGTGGACGAGACCCCGCGGGTCAACCGGAAACGCGTCGATTACAGTGAGCCTACTTTCGGTCAGGGCGCCTACGGTCACGTCCAAGGTCGGCACCAGGACCAGCAGGTAGCGGCCGGCCGCGTGGAGACTGGGGTAGTCCAGCGTGCGAATTCTGTCCGCTCCAACCACCCCTCCCAGGGTCACGAATTCGTTGCTCCTCTTGCTGCGATGATCGAGGAGTGTTTGAACCCCGGTAAATGACACCGGGGTCACGATGGAGTAGCCCCGCGTCAACACCGTCCGTCGATCGATGTTGCTCGGACGAGTCCCATTTGCCGTATTCCAGTGGCCTAGCCCGACACTTACGACCGTGGCTTCAGCCACCAGGTCTGCCCTGCACATGGCGGCCGCGGTATTGAACGACACCCGGTCGTAGTGGGCCACGACGTTGATGGGCCCCGCTCCCAGGAGCGACGAGCCCGTCGGCTGGGGAGCGTCGGCCCGCGCGAGAACTAGGGCGCCGGCAATCAGGATTGAGGCAGCTACCGTGAGCTGTCAAAGCCGGAACACTTGAAACTCCAGTCGAAGTTGCTGTTCCAGGTCACCGCGCCATTGAAGAGTGTCAATTGGGATCCCCCGCCGGTCTGCAGATAGGCGTTCCACTCACCGCCGTTGTGATTGGGATCGAACCAAGGCGTCTGCCATGCTAGATAGGTCGTCGCATACGCGCCGCAGGTCGGCGCCGTTCCCATGCTGTACCCGAGCGGCCCGCAGGTGACACTGCTCGTGCAGGCTCTGAAACTTGGGTTGTACGCCGGGTCGGTGTTGTAGTTCGGGAAGATGAGATTGGTCAACACGGGGTGGAAATCGTAGTAATTGAGATTCAGCGACGGGTCGAGATATGCATTCAGGGTCACGACGGTATAGTGCGGCTGCTGCCAGAAAAGACAAGGCTCGCTCTGCTTCGTCCCGCAATTCGATGTTCCGCCGGTGTCGAATTCGTTGACCTCCTGGGTCCATGCCGACACCGGCAGCGCGGAAAGGACAGCGAGGGAGGCGGCCAGAAGAGCCGGCACGATCAAACGACGACGCGTAAAGCGTTCCATTGGCGTCCCCCTTCAGGCACGACATTGCCGATGGTCCGAGGTCGCGTGACACTTAGGGTGGGTTGCCTAGTTTTACCTCTACCACCTCCTCAAGCGCTCCGCCCGCTGGCTGGAGCTGTATTGAAACGCCAATCCTCCTGTGCAACCAGGTACCTCCGTTCAAGAAGGATGTCAAGCAGCGCGACTATTTGTTGCTAGGCTTGCATCAATCGCACAGGAGAGAGTTCGGGTCTACGATCAGGCTGCCGACGTGCCTGCTGAAGTACAGAGTGGTACCGGAGGACTGAAACCGCGCACCGTTCTCGTTGACTAACGTCATCATCCCCCTCATGTTGATGGCGGCAATGCTCTGTCCCGCAACCAGGTCCCAATAGCTTGCGTCAAAGTCGACGACCTGCAGACCGCACTGCGCCAGCAGGGAGAAAGTCGACGCGACTCCGAGCGGCGCCCGGGCGCTGCTGGGCGAGTCCAGGAGGATGGCGGGCTCCAGTACGGAGGGCGTACCGACCTCGCCGATTGAATCAGAACATGGGGGCGCCGCCCCGGGTGCGACCGGATAGCTTTGGCGACGCGACGGCATCGTCTCCACGATCGCTGGCGATGTCCCACACCAGTTCGCCCAGGAATACGCCACAATGGGGTGATCCTTGGGGAGAGCGCCCTGAAGGATCGTTGACGCCTCGTTGCCTTTGATGTTTAGGGCGGCACCGGTAGGATCCGCCAGCTTGACCGTCAGCGGAAGGCGCAGCTGACAGGGGCCTCCCCGGTTGATTGGCGTTACGGTCAAGAAACTGAACCGCGTGCCGGACCGCCGTTGCACGCTGACTGCGAGGTCGATCTTATCGACGCTGCACGCTTGCAGGACCGGGCCAGTTGATACGGCCCCTCGCTCGCCGCTCAGGCGCAATTCATGAATCCCCAGCGCTGCCGCACCGACCAGAACGATGGCCAGTACCACGGCAAGCCCACTCAGGACGTGAACTGGCCACCGGTCGCCAGAGCCATGCCCGGCTCGCTGCAGTGACGCTAACGCCCGCGCCGGGAAATCAGCCGCCATTGGCGCGACGTCAAACGCCTTATGAATTCGATAGCGAAGCTCTTCCATCCAGGCCGAACCCCTCTCGAGCTGAGACAAGGGGAGCAAGCTCCCGAGCAGCTCGGTAAATCCGCGACTTCACGGCAGCGGTCGACTCGCGGGTGACGGCAGCCACTTCGTCAAACGTCAGATCGAGGTAGAAATGGAGCACGATCACCAAACGCTGCCGGTGAGGCAACCGTCTGATCGCATTCCGAAGCACAATCCCCTGCACGACCTCGTCCAGCGCTGGTTCCGTCCCGGCAGCCGGCGAGGGCAGCTCCGGCCGCTTGAGCACAGTCCACCACCGTCCACGTACCACGGTTCGGCACTGGTTGGCCACGATAGCCAGGAACCACGGCCTGAGCTCACTACCTTCTCGCAAATTCGCTCGTTTCATCCAGGCGCGCATGGCGGCCTCCTGGACGGCATCCTCCGCCTCTTCACGGCTTTGCAGCATTCCGAAGGCCAACTGGTAAGCGGGGCGTAACAGGGGAGCCAGCGCGGACTCAAACGGCTGGCGTTCGTCGCTGCTTTTGCCGATCTGCCGACCTCCTCAAACTTGGTCCTCACTCTCTATATACGCTGAAACCGACCGTTTCGCTGCAAACTGGTGAGCCTGACAAACCCGAGGCCGGCGATTGGTGGCTGCCCTCGAGGGCATGGCGACCCTGGGGCTGGCGTCTAACGGCCAGCCACGACCGCTACCACTTCAGGCCTAGGAGCGCCTGGCGCACGACCTCGCCCTGCGCCTCGACCGGATGGCGATAAGCCCGCCACGCGTCACGGACCGGATCCAGGTGGGCTCGAAAGTTCATGCACGCTTTGTGCGAAGGAACTCCTCAGACGGCACCAGCCAGCATTCCCTGAAACGCCCCACCCCTATCCGGTCGTAGAACTGGAAGGCCAGCCAGAAATCGTCGCGGGGCACGAAAGTCTCCCGGGCGACCGCGCAATGCACCACGTCGGAATCCTCCGCCAGCCGGGCGGTCCCCTTGACCTGGATCGACAGCGCCCGCCAGGTGTTGTCGAGCTGGACCAGCAGGTCCCGGCCGGCGACGTCGACCGCCGGCCGGTAGCACATCAGCCGACCGGAGCCGCCGGCGATCATGTCAGCCACGAACGCGTACTCGAAGTACGCTCCCTCCTCGACCCGCATCGCCGGAAAGCGGCTGCCCACCGGCGGCTTCAGCCGGAGCGCCGGAGGCGGCGCAAACCGCTCCCACAGGTCCTCGGGCGCCATCCGGTACACGGCCATGCGGTCGCGAGCTCGCGACGCCGCCCTCAGGTCGTACTCGAGAGTCCCGGTCTTCGGGTTTCGGTAGAGCCTGCCGTACTTCTTGATCACCCGCGAGTCGAGTGGCCAGCACCACGTCATCCGAAGGCTTTCAGGGTCCGCGCCCACCAGCACTACCTTGAAGTTGCGGTAGGCGGTGAATGTCTCAGCCCGGACACGCCAGGTGAACTCACCGTCCCTCTGGGGCCCCAGCGCGGTCTTGACCTGGACGAACTGCGCCCGCCCGATCCCATCCCAGCAGTAGACCCGGTCCACGTGCCGCGTGTCGTGCAGCGGCAGGTAGGGCTGGAGCCGCCAGCCGCTCCCCAGACAGACCGCCCGGTCGACGTCGTTCTCCCCGACCCAGCCCTCGAACTTCTCGATCGCCTGGTCGTTGAAGAACTCCCGCTGCTCCAGGGCCATGACAAGCGCTCCTCACCAGAGCAACGTTCGCCGGCCGGGTTTCTCTCGCGCCGCCGGCTAAGCCCAACGGCCTGTACCTGGCGGCTACTTTGGGAGCGTGCCAACGAGCTGATCCAACTAGGTACGGTTTTTCCCGCCGGGATTGGGTCGAGTCAAAATTACGCCCACTCCGACCAGCATAAGCGGCATGGCGACCGCCACCAGCCACGACACCCGCTCTCCTGCCAAGCCCAGGCCAAGCCCCAATGCCACCAACGGCGTGATGTACGCATAGCTGCTGGCCACTGCCGGGCGGGTGTGCCTTAGA
>VBIC01000222.1:0-460 GCA_005881425.1 Chloroflexota bacterium
CCTCAACATCTTCAGCTCGGTCGAGTCGATCGGACCGACGTAACCGACGACGTGGCCGAGGATCGTCGGGTAGAGATACGTGCGCACCGAATGGCGCGCGATGCTGACGCCTGGCAGCCCGGGGAGGCGCTCCGCCAGCGCCAGCTCCTGCGCCTCGGTTAGATTCGGCCCGACCTGGAGGCTGCCGTATGGATCCGCTTCGTCTACGGCGATGGTGAGCGTCACCGGCGAGACGCCGCTCAGTGCCGCCAGCTCCGCGATCTCCGCCTGGCGCGCACCGGTGGTGAAGGGCAGCGCGGCCGGGATCAGCTCGAGGTTCCAGGCGGGCGAGTTCTGGACCAGCGCGACGCCGTGCCGGTCGTAGATGATCCCGCGGTCCGCCTCGAGGACGATCCGATGCACCGAGTTCTCGTGCGCGAGCGCGGCGAGGCTTGAGCCTTCGGTGACCTGCAGCTCGGCG
>VBIC01000222.1:532-1463 GCA_005881425.1 Chloroflexota bacterium
TCACGCGGGCTCAGCCCGGCGCGCGCCGATTCGTCGCAGCGTCGCGACTGAAACAGTGACGAGCACGGCGTTGTAAACGCACGCGGCAGCGGCCAGCTGGAACGCAAGCCCGAGCGGAGGCAGCGGCAGCCCGAGCGTGTCGTCGGCGGCGATGAGGACCAGCGAGTACAGTCCCGATGCGGTCGCCGCCGCCACTGCCGGCTGGATCAGGCTCGCGTGGGAAACGTTGCGGACCCAGAAGCCCACCGCGTACGCGCCGACCAGGAGCGCCAGGGCGTGCGGGCCCAGCGGCCCGGGCGCCGTGAGGTCCAGGAGCAGGCCGCCGACGCAGGCCCACACGAGCCCGGCGCGCGGACCTCGCAACCACGTCATGCACACCACCGCGGCCAGGACCAAGTTCGGAAATGCACCGTACAGCTGAAGGTGCGGCGCCCAGGTCACCTGCACGAGGGCCAGCACGAGCATCAGCGCGGAGATGAGCACGCCGCTCATGACGCCATGAAGTCCTTGATGACCATGACGACGCTGAGGACCGATGGGTCGTTGACCCACATCAGCCGCGCGCTGCTGGTGGTCGCCGAGTCTCGATGCGTCACCGACGTGACGAGCCCTACGACAAGGCCCCGCGGATATCCCCCGCCGACCCCGCTGGTGATCGCCCACTCGCCGTCAGCGGGAGTCACGCCGAAGCGCGGGTTGATCTCCATCTGCAGCGCGTCGGGCCCACCCGCGACCGTGCCCTCGAGCGCCGACCGCGAGAGGAAAGCGCTGACCCGGCTCTGCGGATCGGCGAGCGTCTCGACGATCGCCGCGTGCGGGCCGGCCTCGCTGACTCGTCCCACCACCCCGGCGCCGCTGACCACGACCATCCCGGGCTTGATGCCATCGCTCGTGCCGCGATCGATCTCGAGCGTGAGGCTGAACCCGTCGG
>VBIC01000222.1:1479-1839 GCA_005881425.1 Chloroflexota bacterium
GCCCGTAGGAACGCTCGAAATCGAGGGCCTGGCGCAGCGCCTGGTTGTCGAGGCCCAGCGCCTGCAGCTGCGCGACCTGGCGCTGCAGGTCCGCGTTCTGCGCCTTCAGCCGCGCGTTCTCCGCACGCAGCTGGGAGCTGTCACCAAACGCAGATGTCAGCTGCGACGTGCGGTCTCCGGCTGCGGTCAGCAGTCCCTCGAGCGGCGCCAGCGCGCCTTTCGCGAACCCGCGCGCTCCGGCCGCCCACGGCTGCTGACTGACCATCGCGAGCAGCAGCAGCGCCGCGCAGAGAGTGAGAAACAGTCGCGTGGGGCGGGGCCGGGTCCGCCTTTCCATCTAGCGGAGGGCTCGCACCCTTC
>VBIC01000139.1 GCA_005881425.1 Chloroflexota bacterium
AAGCAGAACAGCCGCGCCGTCACCAGCTGCATGCTGGGCAGCTTCCAGACGGATCCCAAGACGCGGGCCGAGTTCATGCAGCTGATCAAAGGCGTGCCCAACGTCTGACCCCGACCGCTCCCGGGAGGGCCGGATATACGCCGGAGCGTCCGGACTCTCCTACCCGGCGGCGAAGGGCGCCTTCTATCCCAGGAAGCTGAGCCCCAAGGACGCGCTCGCCTATTACGCCAGCCGCCTGGAGACCATCGAGATCAATACCACCTTCTACGGCAACCCCAAAGAGGAGGTGATCGCCGCCTGGGTCGCGGCCGTCCCGCCCGGCTTCCGCTTCGCGGTCAAGGCCTCCCGCTGGGTGACGCACGCCAGCAAGGAGCGCATGATGCGCAACGACGTCGGCCGGTTCGCCGAGCGGATTGAGGGCTTCGGTGAGCGGCTGGGCCCGGTGCTCTTCCAGTTCCCGGCCACGCATGAGTACCAGCAGGACCGGCTCGAACCCTTCCTGGAGCGGTTACCCTCGGGCTGGAAGGCAGCTTTCCAGTTCCGCCATCCCTCCTGGCACGTCGAGCTGGTGAGCCGGCTGATCGAGTCGGCGGGCGGAGCGGTCTGCCACGCCGACGGCGAGGAAGACCCGGGCCCGATCGGACGCGGCGCCTTCCTCTACTTCCGGATGCGGCGGCAGACGTATACGAGGACGGCGCTCGACGCCTGGAGCAGCCGCTTCGAGGCCTACGCCAGGGACGGCCGGGACGTCTTCGCCTACTTCAAGCATGAGGGCAGGGCGCCCGGCTTCGCCCTGCGAGTCCAAACATCCGATCGTATCCAGGCGGCAACGGCGCTATAATCGGAGCCCAGTCTCACTTCCAAGGAGGAAACCAGATGGCCCGCTCCATGTGGCGGGGTGCGATCAGCTTCGGGATGGTGGCGATCCCGGTGCGCATGTACGTCGCCACCGAGGCTCACTCGACCGTCTCCTTCCGGCAGCTGTGCCCGCACTGCCAGCAGCCGATCAAGCAGCAGCGCCACTGTCCGGTCGACGACCACGTGGTGGGCTTCTCGGACGTGCTCAAAGGCTACGAGGTCTCCAAGGACAAGTACGTGATCATGGACGACTCCGACCTGGACCAGCTGCCGCTGAAAACCACCCGGACCATCGACATCGTGGAGTTCGTCGACCGGGCCGAGGTGCCCATGGGCCTCTACCTCAAGTCGGCCTACTACCTGGAGCCGGAGGAGGTGGGGGTCAAGCCCTTCTACCTGCTCAAGCGGGCGCTCGAGGAGACGAACAAGGTGGCCGTCGCCAAGATCGCGCTGCGGGATCGCGAGCACCTGGCCCTGATCCAGGCGGAGGGCAAGGCGATCCTCTGCAACACCCTCAACTGGCCGGACGAGATCCGCTCCGCGGACGAGCTGAACCTGCCCGAGCAGACGGTCAAGATCAGCGACAGGGAAGTCCAGATGGCCACCTCGCTGATCGAGAACCTGAGCGACGCCTTCAAGCCCGAGCGCTACACCGACGAGTACAAGGCCGCCTTCCAGCAGCTGCTGGAGCGCAAGCTCGAGGGGCAGCCGCTGGCGGCGCCGGCTCCGGCCGCGCCCGCTCCGGTGATGGACCTGATGGCAGCGCTCAAGGCTTCGGTCGAGGCCACCCGCCGGGGCCGAGCGGCGGAGCCCGCCCGCGCGGCGGCTTCGAAGAGCCGGGTCAAGGTCGCCGCCAAGACCGCGGCCGCCCGTCCCGCCGCCCGCCGGCGGACTGCCTGATCGCGCCGGCCGCCGCCGGCCGGTAAACTCGCCGCTCACGGGCCCGGCCGCCGTAGTACCCTAGGCCGCGGCATGCCGCGGTCGTCGCGTTCGGTCGAGCTCGACCTTCCGCTGGGCGACCTGGCACCGGACAGGCTCCGGCCCATGCTGGCCATGGTCGCGGCCGAGCCTTTCGACTCAGCCCTGCACCAGTTCGAGGTCGCCTGGGACGGCGTCCGGGCGCTCGCGGTCCGCAAGCCCGGGGGCGTCAGGGTCTGGGGGCGCGGCCTTCGCGACCTGACCCCGCAGTACCCCGAGATCCAGGCGCTGGACCAGATGCTGCCGATGGACACCGTCGTCGACGGTGAGCTGATCGTCGGCGATGCCCACGGACGCCCGGACCCGGTCGCGCTGGCGGAGCGCGCCCACGCCGACCGGCCCTCGAATGTGGAAGCGGGGGCCAACCGGCATCCCGTGACCTACGTGATCTACGACCTGCTCGCGCGCGGCGGCCGCTCCCTGCTCCGCGAGCCGTTGCAGCGGCGACGCACCCTCCTCAAGGAAACGGTCTTCGGCGGGGGCCGGATCTACCTGCCCGAGCCCATCCTCAAGGAGGGGATCGCGCTCTACGACGCCGCTCGCGACCGAGGCCTGGAAGGGATCGTCGCCAAGCGGCTGGACGGGCGATACCATCCAGGCCGGCGCCATCCCGACTGGCTGCTGGTCCTGGCGGTGCGGCGCGAGGACTTCGTGGTCATGGGCTTCACCCCCGGCCGAGGCCAGCACCTGATCGAGGCGCTCGTGGTGGGAAGCTTCGACGGGCACGGCTTCCGCCCCGTGGGCCGGGTGGGAGGCGGATTCGACGCCGGGACGGGCTTCCGCCTTCGCCGCCTGCTCGACGGTCTGGCGGCGGCGCAACCTGTGGCCGACGGCCGCTGGAGCGGCGAGGGGATGGTCTGGGTCGAGCCTCAGGTCGCGGTCAGCGTCAAGTTCAGCGAGTGGGACGCGCGGGGCAACCTGCGCTTCCCCATCTTCAGCGGGCTCCGCCCCGAGGTCGCGCCCGAGGAATGCATCCGCACGCCGGTGCTCGATGCCCCGTCACCCTCAAGGGCCGGGATCGAGATCCAGGTGCCAACCCTACCGATCTGATCCCGGCGACTCGCTAGCATGAGGACGCGATGACCGCAACCCGGGTCCCCGTGCGCCTGCGCGTCAACGGGGAGAACTACGAGGTCATGACCTTCCCCTACAAGACGCTGCTCGAGGTGCTGCGGGAGGACCTCGGGCTCACCGGTACCAAGCACGGCTGCGAGCTGGGCGAGTGCTCGACATGCGGGGTGCTGGTCGACGGCAAGCCCTTCCTCTCCTGCCTGGCCCTCCCCCTCGACCTTCAGGAGCGGGCCATCACCACGATCGAGGGTATGGCCGAGGCAGGCCGGCCCCATCCCCTCCAGGTGGCGTTCGCCGAGCTTGGCGCCGCCCAGTGCGGCTACTGCACGCCGGCGATGCTGCTGACGGCGCGGGCCCTGCTCGACCGGGATCCATCGCCCACGCGCGAGGCGATCCGGCAGGCGCTCTCCGGCGTGCTCTGCCGCTGCACCGGCTACGTCAAGATCTTCGAGGCGGTCGAGCTGGCCGCGCTGCGGATGCGTGATGGCGCCGGCTGACGGCGAAGACTTCGCGATCATCGGCCGGTCCCTGACCAAGCCCGATGCCATGGCCAAGGTCAGCGGGCAGACCCGCTTCGCCGACGACCTGGCGCTGCCGCGGATGCTCTACGGGCGCCTGCTCCGCAGTCCCAACCCGCACGCACGCATCCTGAGCCTCGACGTCAGCCGGGCCCGCGCCCTTCCCGGCGTCTTCGCCGTGCTGACGGGGGAGGACCCCAGGACGAGGAGGCGCTGGCGCGCGAGAAGGTGCGCTACGTCGGAGATCCGATCGCGGCCGTGGCCGCCGCCGACGAGTGGGTCGCGGAGGAGGCGCTGGCCCTGATCGAGGTGCGCTTCGAGGACCTGCACCGCTACATGAGCATCGAGGAGGCGATCCGGGGCCAGGGCGAGCCGATCCACGGCCGCAGCAACGTGCACAAGGCGGTGGCGCTCGAGTTCGGCGACACCGAGGCGGCCCTCTCTCATGCCTCCCACCAGCGCGAGGACATGGTCTTCTTCGAGGGCAACACCCATCTCCCGATGGAGCAGCACGCCGCGGTCGGGCATTACGGGCAGGACGGAAAGCTCACGCTCTGGTCCTCGACCCAGACGCCTCATTACGTGCACCGCGCGCTGGGCAAGGTGCTGGGCCTGCCCATGAGCCGGATCCGGGTGATCGCCACCCCCAACGGCGGCGGGTTCGGCGGCAAGAGCGACATCTTCTCCCACGAGCTGGTCGCGGCCAGGCTGGCCATGGTGACGGGGCGGCCGGTCAAGATCACGCTGACCCGGGAGGAGGTCTTCTACGCGCATCGCGGACGGCACCCGGTGCTGATGAAGGTCCGCACCGGCGTGGACCGGGACGGACGGATCGCCTCGATGCAGTTCACGACCTTCCTCGACGGCGGGGCCTACGGCAGCTACGGTGTCGCCAGCACCTACTACACCGGCGCCCTGCAGCCGGCCACCTACGCCATCCCGGCCTACCGTTTCGAAGGGGTCCGCCTCTTCACCAACAAGCCGCCCTGCGGACCCAAGCGCGGGCATGGGACGCCCCAGCCGCGCTTCGCCCTGGAGGTGCACATGGACCGGCTGGCCGAGGACCTCGGCATCGACCCGGTCACGCTCCGGCTGCGCAACCTGCCGCGGGCGAACAGCAGGACCGTCAACTGGCTGCGGATCACCAGCTGCGGTCTGAAGGAGTGCATCGAGCGCGTGGCCGAGGAATCGCGCTTCCTCGCGCGCTGGAAATCGATGCCGCCAGGCCGCGGCCTGGGATTCGCGGTCAGCTCCTATCTGAGCGGGGCGGGCACCGCGATCTACTGGAACGACATGCCGCACTCCGAGGTCCAGCTCAAGCTCGACCGCAACGGCGGGGTGGCCCTCTTCTGCGGCGCGATCGACATCGGCCAGGGCTCCGACCACGTGCTGGCGGCGATCGTGGCCGAGGTCCTGGGGATAGCGCTCGAGGACGTCCAGCTGACCACAGCCGATACCGACCTGACCCCCATCGACCTGGGCAGCTATTCGTCTCGAGTCACCTTCATGGCCGGCAACGCGGCCCGGGTCGCCGCGGAGCGGGTGATGGCCCGGCTCTTTGCGGCTGCGGCCCGGGTGATGGGCTGCGAGCCGGAGGAGCTGAGGGCGCGCGACCGGCGGATCTTCCGCCGCGAGCGCCAGGAGGAGGGAATCCCATTCGCCCAGGCGGTCCAGGCCGCCGAAGCCGAGGACGGTGTCGTCTCCGCCACCGGCAGCTACACCCCGCCCCGGCTCGCCGGTCCCTACAAGGGCTCGGGAGTCGGACCCAGCCCCGCCTACTCCTACTCGGCGGCCGTGGTCGAGGTCGACTGCGACCCGCGCACCGGCGAGGTCCGCGTGCCCGAGGTCTGGATCGCCCACGACATCGGCCGCGCCATCAATCCGGTGCTGGTCGAGGGACAGGTGGAGGGCAGCGTCTACATGGCGCTCGGCGAAGCGCTGATGGAGGAGCAGACCTTCCGGCTCGGCCTGCACAAGTTCCCCTCCATGCTCGAGTACAAGAGCCCGACCACGCTCGAGACCCCGGTGATGCACACCTACCTGATCGAGACCATCGACCCGGAGGGTCCCTTCGGCGCCAAGGAGGCCGGACAGGGACCGCTCCTGCCCGTGATCCCGGCGGTGGCCAACGCCGTCCACAACGCTCTCGGCGTCCGGATCGACGAGATCCCGATCACGCCGGACCGGGTCCTGCGCGCCCTGGCCGAAAAGGCGCGCGGCCACGCTCCCCGGGTGGGTCCGGCGGCCATCCCGGCCTTCAGCTTCCCGCCTCCGATCCGGGCCGACGTACCGGACGAGTGGAAGGCGCGCTGATGCTGAGACTGCCGCGGCTGCGCTACGCGCGGCCCGCGTCGGTGCGCGAGGCGGTGGAGACTGTTGCCACCCAGCCGGGCGCCATGCTCCTGGCCGGCGGCACCGACCTTCTGCCCAACCTGAAGCGGCGGCAGTTCGACGCCACCATGCTGGTCAGCCTGGGCGGGATCCCGGAGCTGCGCGCGATCGAGGGGGACGATCGGAGCGGGCTGCGCATCGGCGCCGGCGCGACCCTGGACCAGGTCGCGTCGCACCCCGCCCTGACGGATGGATTGAGAGCCCTTGCCCAGGCCTGCGCCGACGTCTCCACGCCCCAGATCCGGATGATGGGCACCATCGGCGGCAACCTGATGGTCGATCCGCGCTGCAACTACTACAACCAGACCGAGCACTGGCGCAGGGCGGTCGGCTACTGCCTGAAAAGGGACGGCGACATATGCCTGGTGGCCCGCAGCTCGCCCCGCTGCTGGGCCATCTCCTCCTCGGATTCGGCCCCGGTCGCGGTCGCGCTCGAGGCGGAGGTCACGCTCGAGGGACCGTCGGGGGCGCGGCGGCTGAGGGTGTCAGAGCTTTACCGCGACGACGGGATCGCCTACACCACGCGGCGACCGGAAGAGGTGATCACCGCCCTGGAGCTGGCTCCGGTGGACCGCCGCCTGACCAGCGCCTACTGGAAGCTGCGCCGCCGAGGGTCCTTCGACTTTCCGATCCTGGGCGTGGCCGTGGCCTGCTGGTGGGAGGATGGCGTCGTCGCCAGGGCCCGCGGCGCCCTGGGCGCGGTGGGATCTCACCCGGTGGACATCAGCGATTACCTCAGTCCGCTGCAGGGAGCGCGCCCCGACGGCGACCTGATCGCCTCCGTCGCCGAGCGCGCGGACAAACCTTCGCGTCCACTCGACAACGCCGACCTGTCGCACTACTGGCGCAAGCGGATGACCAGGGTCTACATCGAGCGGGCCCTGCGCCAGGCCTGCGGCCTGGAGCCGATGGCCGGGCTCCTA
>VBIC01000010.1:0-1155 GCA_005881425.1 Chloroflexota bacterium
GCACGCGGTGCGCGTTCTGCAGCGGCGTCACGTCGAATCCCACCAGCGGCCGCTCCCGTGCCACCGGCGCATATTAGTTCGGCATCCATAGAATGAGCCAGCAGCATGCGGATCGCGATCTACGAGAACCTCCCGCCGGGAGGCGCCAAGCGAGCCGCCTACGAGCACGGCCGGTACCTGGCGGCCCGGCACGAGATCGACCTCTACCGGCTCTCGACGACACCAACCGAGGCGTTCGACCTGGCGCCTTTGGCCCGGCAGACGTTCACCTACCGGTTCTCACCCGTGCGCGGCGCGCTCGACGCGCAGATCGCGCGGGGCAAGGTGACACCCCGGTTCTACACCGTGTTCGGTCCGCTGCAACGGGTGCACCGGCAGATGGCGGACGACGTCGCGGGGCGCGGTTATGACGTGGTGCTCGCCCACATCGATTCATACACGCAGGCCCCCCGCCTGCTCCGCTGGATCCGCTCGGTGCCCACTGTGTACTTCTGCCAGGAACCGTTTCGGCGATTCCTGGAGCAGCACAACCTCGAGGAGAACCGCCGGGGGCTCCGAGGCCTGCGCTTGGGGCGTCTGCGGGAGGCCGAGTACATTTGGACGTTGTCGCGCCTGGACCGGGACGATCAGCGGAGCACGCGCGCGGCGACGGCGATCGCGGCCAACTCCCTCTTCTCGCGGGAGCGGATCTGGGCGGCCTACGGGCGCAACGCGACGGTATGCTACCCCGGCGTCGATGCGCAGCGATTCACGCCCCAGGCAGGCCAGCGGCGCTGCGAGCTACTCTCCGTGGGCATCGCGAGTAAGGCCAAGGGACACGACCTGGTCATCGAAGCGCTCGCCCGCGTCCCGCGCGAGACGCCGCGGCCCGCGCTGCGCATCGCGACCTGGACGAGCGGCGCCGACGCGCTTCGCCGGCTGGCTGAGGAGCGCGACGTCGAACTGATCCTCGAGTCGGCGCTGGACGACGCCGCGATGCTGGAACGCTATCGCGGAGCTCTGGCCACCGTCTGCGCCGCGCGGCTGGAGCCACTCGGCCTCAGCCCGCTGGAGTCGATGGCCTCGGGCACACCGGTCATCGCCATCCGCGAGGGCGGGTTCCGGGAAACGGTCCTCGAGGGGCGCACCGGGATCCTGGTCGAGCCAGAGCCACGT
>VBIC01000010.1:1205-18208 GCA_005881425.1 Chloroflexota bacterium
GGGCGGCGCCACGCCGTCGCCAGCTGGGGATGGGAACGCGGAGGAAGCCGGCTGGAGCGCCTGCTCCACGAGACCGCCTCCCGCTCCGCGCCGGGCTGAGAGGGTGCGGATCGCCGTCTTCGAGAGCCTTCCACCCGGCGGCGCCCGGCGCGCCGCCTTCGACCTGGGTCGCTACCTGGCCCAGAGGCACGAGGTCGACCTCTATCAGCTCGACGTAGCCGCCGGGCGGGCCTTCGACCTGGCGCCGCTAGTCCACTCGGTTTACCGCTATCCGTTCCGTCCCCTGGCCGGACTGCTCGACCGTCGGCTGCGCCAGGGGCACAACGCGCCGCGCTCCTACGTCCTCTTCCGACCGCTGCAGGCAGTGCACCGGCGCATGGCCGAAGACATCCGCTCCCGCGGATACGAGGTGGTCATGGCCCACACCGATCCCATGACCCAGGCGCCCTACCTGCTGCGCTGGCTGGGTGAGACGCCGAGCCTGTACTACTGTCAGGAGGTGCTGCGAGTCCGGTTCGAGCTGCCTGCCCTGACCCAGCACCGGCACCGCCTGGCACAGAGCCGGCCGCCCCTGGGAGCGCTGCGCGTGCTCGAGGACCGCTTTGTCCTGCCCCGGCTTGGCGCCGCCGACCTGCGCAGCGCAAGCTCCGCCTCGATGATCGCGGTCAACTCCGTCTACTCCAGGGAGCGGGTCTGGGCCGCCTACGCGCGCACGGCGCGCGTCTGCCCCCTCGGCGTCGACGCAGCCCGCTTCCAGCCCGCTGCGGGAGACCGTCGCTTCGAAGTCCTCTCCGTGGGCGGGCCGGCCCGGGCCAAGGGACACGACCTGGTAATCGGAGCGCTGGCCCGCCTTCCCGCGGATCGCCGCCCCGCGCTCCGGGTGATCGTTCCGGCCCGGTCGGAGTCGGCGTCGCTCAAGAGCCTGGCCTCCGCCGGCGGGGTCAGCCTCCACGTCGAAGAGCGCCTCGACGAGGCGAGCCTGGTCGAGCGCTACCAGCGAAGCCTGGTCACCGTCTGCGCCGCACGGCTGGAGCCGTTCGGGCTGACCGCCCTGGAGTCGATGGCCTGCGCCACGCCGGTGTTGGCAATCGAGGAGGCGGGCTACCGCGACTCGGTGCTGCACGGGGAGACCGGCTTCCTGGTCGATCCCGAGCCGGACGGGATCGCGGCCGGGATCGCTCGCCTGACGGGCGATCCCGGCCTGGCCGCACGGCTCGGGCGGCGCGGACGGGAATGGGTCGAGCAACACTGGAGCTGGGAGCGCGCGGGCCGGCGCCTGGAGGCGGTCCTCGAGGAGACGGCGCAGCTGGGTCGGTTGGCCTGATGGCGGAGGAGCCGATCCAGCCCGCCGGTGAAGCTCCCGTCGACGAGTCCAGGCCGCGGGTGACCGGTAGGCGCATGGGCGGCAACCTGCTGATGACGTCCGCCAGCTATGCCTGGTCGGCACTGCTGCTCGTCGTCAGCGTGCCCATCCTGGTCCACGGCCTGGGCGTCTCCGCCTACGGAGTCTTCGCCCTGGCCAGCCTGCTGCTCGGCTACGCGGCGCTGCTCGACCTCGGGCTTACACCAGCCGTGGTGCGGGCCATCGCCATCCACGCCCTCAACCCGGACCAGCGCCCGTTCAGCAAGATCATGGGCACCGCGTTCAGCCTCTTCCTCGGCCTCGGGCTCCTGGGCGGCCTAGCGCTGCTGGCGCTGGCGCCGCTGGCCGTAGACGGCATCCTCCACCTTCCTCCAGGGCTACGCGCCGACGCGCGCTTCGTCCTCGACCTGACCGCAGTCGGCTTTGCCGCCAACCTGGGATTGACGCTCTTCACCGCCGTGCCCCAAGGGCTGCAGCGGCTCGACGTCTACGCCGGGCGGACCATCTTCCTCTCCACGCTCTCGGCTGCGGCCCAGATCGGGGCGGTCAAGCTGGGCTTCGGCCTGCGGGGCGTGGCGACCGGCACGCTGGCGGTCAACTTGCTCGGCCTGGTGCTTTTCCTGGTCGTGGCCCGCCGGCTGCTTCCGGGAGTCGACATCCGCCCCCGTTTCGATCGCTGGGCGCTGCGTCAGCTGGCCGGCTTCGGGGCCATGAAGTTCGTCAGCCAGCTGGCCTCGCTGCTGACCTTCCAGCTCGACCGTGTGATCGTGGCCGCCTTCCTGCCCATCGCCCAGGTCACCTACTACGCGGTGCCCGTGACGATCACGCAGAAGATGGCCCTGGTCCAGGCGTCCTTCTCCACCGTCTTCTTCCCCGCCGCCTCGGAGATGCACGCGGTCGGCGACCAGGTCCGGTTGCGCCGCCTCTACCTCAGCGCCCAGAAGCTGATGGTCACGCTGGTGCTGCCCCTGGTCGTCCTGCTCGCGGTCCTTTCGCGACCGCTCCTTTCCGCCTGGCTCGGCCCCTCGTTCGCGGCCGCCAGCGCCGGCATCCTGGCTGCTCTCGCCGTGGGCTACGGTCTTACCTTGCTCACCGGTGTCCCGGCCCTGATCGCGGACGCGACCGGGCATCCGCACTGGACCGCGACCGCGGGAGTGGTCTACGCGGTCATCAACCTCACACTCACGATCGTGCTCGTGCCGCGCTTCGGCGCCATCGGTGCCGCCTATGCGTTCCTCGCCAACAGCGTGGTGCAGGGCCTGGCCTTCGTCCTGATCGTGCAGCGGGTGCTGGTCGGAGTGGGCGTCTTCGAGGTGGTTCGGTCGGTGGTCCTTCGCCCGGCCGCGATGGGTGTCGTGGTCTTGGCCTACGCCCTCCTCGCGGCCGGAATCGTCAGCACGCTGCT
The DNA here is from genome assembly GCA_005881425.1 of Chloroflexota bacterium. Classification (GTDB taxonomy): domain Bacteria; phylum Chloroflexota; class Dormibacteria; order CF-121; family CF-121; genus CF-120. The sequence continues at coordinate 3,974 of VBIC01000010.1, forward strand.
GGAGCTGATCGTGGCCCTCCTGTTCGGCGGCGTACTCGCGATCGTGCTCGTCCTGGCGCTCGGCATCCTGGGGGAGGACGAGCGGCGGGTGGCGCGCGGCGTGCTCGATGCCGCGCTGCTCCGGGTGAGGCGGCTCAGCCCGCTGGGGCGCGGATCAGGGTGAACATCCTTACGATCACGAACCTCTATCCGCCAGCCTCGATCGGTGGTTACGAACAAGCCTGCCGCGACGTCACCGAAGGGCTTCGCGGGCGCGGCCACGATGTTCGCGTGGTGACCAGTGACTGGCGCCGATTCGATGTCAGAGACGACGAGGCGGACGTTGTGAGGGCGCTGCGGCTGAGGACTTCCTGGGCCGACCCGGCTTTCCGCAAGCACGGCCTTGGGGCGGCTTTCGAGAGTGCGCGAATCCAGAGCTGGAACGTGAAAACGCTGCGGGAGGAGATCGCGCGCTTCTCGCCTGATGTCGTGGTGATCTGGAATGGACTCCACCTCGGAGCGGCGAGTCTCATCGAGGCAGAGAAAATGCCGACGGTCTACTACCTGTCCGACCTCTGGGTGGAAGGCCTTGCCTCCGCGCATGCATCACAGTGCGGCGCGAGACGCCTGGTTCGCTCGGCCGTGCAGCAATGGCTCACCGGCAGCGCCGCCGCCCTTCGCCTGGCGGACGGCGTTTACTGCAGCCGCGCCCTCCGCGACCAATATGCCGAAGGGGGCGTCCGCTTCGCTCGCGAGACCGTGATCTACCATGGCATCGATCCGGCGCACTTCCCGGAGCGCGACCCCCACATCGCCGGGCGCGGATCACAACCCGAGCGAATTCTCTACGTAGGCCAGCTAGTCCCTGAGAAAGGGGTGCTGACGTTGATTCGCGGCCTCGCCTTGCTGCGTCAGTCCGTGGGACACGAACAGGCAAGGCTGACCATCGCCGGCTCGGTGCGAAACCCGGCGTTCGCGGCGTCGCTCGAGAGCGAAATTGAGTCACATCACCTACGCGACGCGATAACCATCGGTCCCAAACCTCGGTCTGAGCTGCCCGACATCTACGGATCCCACGACGTGCTCGCCTTCACGTCCGAATGGGCCGAGCCTTTCTCGCTGACGCTCCTTGAAGCCATGGCGTCGGTGATTCCCGTGGTGTCCACGCTTCGGGGCGGCTCTGCAGAGATCGTGCGTGATGGCGAAAATGCGCTGGTCTTCGAAGCGGGGGATCCAGCTGACCTCGCCGCCAAGCTCGGCACCATGCTCTCTGATCCGGGGCGGGCATCAAAAATGGCCACCCGTGCCGCCCGAACGGTGCGCACGTCTTTCACGCTCGAACGCCAGGTCTCGCAGGTCGAGCAGCACCTGCTCGACGTCACGTCAAGGTCGGCTTATGAACCTGACGTCGGATTCACCGCCACGCACGAGTAGCCTATGGTGTCGATCTTGGTCCGGTCGAGCTGATCGAGCCACGTGAGCAGGCGGACCAACATGCGCATGAAGACAATTCTGAGTACGCGCTTGCCGAACCCGGTGCGGAGAACCGGCACGGACGTCAGATAGAGCGGGACATGACGCATGCGTTGCGCAAGCATCGTGAAGAAGCCTCCGCGTGCGTCCAGCTCGGCGACCTCGAGGCCGGAGCGCGTGATCAGCGATCTCAGGCCATAGGAGGTGTACCGGTAAAAGTCGTAAGGGGCTTCATGGATCTCCCACGACTGGGGAACCGTGATGAAGACGCGTCCTCCAGGCCTCGTCACTCGCTTGAACTCGCGCAGGACCTGGGCAGGGTCGGGTACGTGCTCGAGCACCTCGGTGCAGAGGACAGCGTCGAACGAGCCGTCAGGAAAGGGGAGCGCCTCGACCGAGCAGATGGCATCGAGCCCCTGAAACCCGTGATAGTCCGTCGCCGCAAAGTCCACGGCAACGTATCGCGCGTGCTCGAAATAAATCCGGTATGGCGCGTCGCCTGCGCCAGCATCGAGAACCCGTGAGCCGGCCTCGACCATCCCAGCCGAACGTCGGACGAACTGTTCGATCGACCAGGCGTTAGGATCAAACGGCGGTTTCCGCTGGGACCGCAGGTCGTAGCCGAGAAAGGGGAACTCGACACGCCGGCGAGTATAGCTAAAGTAGCCGTCCGGCGGACCGCATGGGGAATCTCGCAATTGGTGCCCTTGGGGTTGCAGCCCTTGGTTATCCCGTCCCAACGGGAGCGCGATAATGAGCGACCACGAGCATGGCAACACCGAAGTTGCGGCCCGTCAGCCGAGCGATAGCGCGGTAGACCGCAATCCTGGTCGTGGTCTTCCAGCTCGGGGCCGGGTAGTGGTCGTCGACCGTGACGCTGACCATCCGGAAGCCGTGATCCTGGAGCAACCGGCGCAGGACCGGCGTGGTGAAGTGGCTGAGGTGGATCTCGCCGCCCGGGCGGAGGCGCTCGTAGCGCACCGCCAGGGCCGCCGGCCGGCCGAGCCGCCGCTTCAGCCAGGCCTTGACCCTGGGCTCGACCTGCGAGGTGTCGTCGTCGTTGGGGCAGGCGATGACCAGTCGTCCGCCGGGCGCGAGCGCGGCGTGGCAGACGTCGAGCAGCCGCGAGGGCGAGGGCACGTGCTCCAGCACGTGCCAGAGGGTTACGGTGTCGAACGCCGCCCGGGGCAGGGGAAGCGATTCCGCCTGGCCCCGCATCAGCTCCAGACCGTAGCGCTGCCGGGCGATGGCGACCGCGGCAGAAGAAACCTCGGTGCCGGCCACGCTCCAGCCGGCCCGATCTCGAGCCAGCGCCAGGAAAGTACCGATCCCGGCGCCCACGTCGAGCAGAGTCCGGCCGGTCGCCTCCTTTCGCACCAGGTCCAGGCGCTTGCTCCACATGCGGATCCGCCCGGCGTCGTCCTCGATCCAGGCGTCGTAGAAGTGGGGATCGGAGTAGGCGGCCACGATCTCCGCCTGCGATGGGCGCGGATTGACGAAGCGATAGCCGCAGCGCCGACATTCCACGACCACGGCCTGGCGCGAGACCGGCCGGAATTCGACCGCCCCGCAGACGTCGCAGGCCACGACCGTCTCCTCGAAGGAGAAGGATGCCGTGGCCGTCCTGGAGGGCTCGGCCACCCCTAGGGACGCCGGATGGCTCCGGGTTCCTGCCTGGGGCTGCTGCTCAAGGTCGGCTGGCCCTGCTCCGCCGCAGGAATCTGGAAGGGCGCCTCGCTCTGGATCCGCACCTTCTTGATGCGGCTGCCCCGGACCGCCTCCACCTTCATCAGCGCCTGGCCCAGCTGCAGGGTAGCGCCGGCCCGAGGGCTCGCGCCCAGCTGGCTCTGGACGTAGCCGCCTATGGTGTCGAAGTCCTCGGCCTCGATCTGGAGCTTGAGCAGGTCGTTGACGTCGTCGACGCTGACCCGGCCGTCGAGCACGACCTCATTGGGACTGATGAACTGGATCTCGTCCTCCTCGCCCACGTCGTACTCGTCCTGGATCGGACCCACGATCTCCTCGATGATGTCCTCGATGGTGACCGCCCCGGCCGTGCCGCCGTACTCATCGACCACGATCGCCATGTGCACCCGGTTCTTGCGCAGGTCGCGCAGCACGTCCTGCACCTTGTTGGACTCTGGCGTGAAATAGGGCTTGCGCGCGATCTCGCGGAGGCTTCCGGGGTTTCCTTGCACCACCGCCTTGAGCAGGTCCTTGGCGTAGAGCACGCCCACGATGTTGTCGATGCTGCCGTCGTAGAGAGGGATCCGGGTGTGCCCGTGCTTGACCACCAGGTCAACCGCCTCCTGGACCGGCCGGCTGACGTCGATTGCTACCAGGTCGGTCCGAGGCACCATGATCTCGCGCACGCGCATGTCGCCCATTTCGAAGATCCCGTGGATCATCTCCCGCTCGCGCTCCTCGAGGACGCCCTCCTCCTCCCCGACTTCGACCAGCATCTTCAGCTCCTCCTCGGTCACGAAGGGCCCGCGCACCGGGATCTTGCCCCCCAGCGGCCGGACGACGAGGTTGGTGATGCCGGTGAGGATGCTGACCATGGGCCGCATCACGGTGGTGGCGACCCCCACCAGGGGCGCCAGGCTGAGGGCCACCCGCTCAGCCCGCTGCAGGGCGAGCGTCTTGGGCGCGATCTCACAGACCATGAGCACGATCAGCGAGAGGAGCAGGCTCACCAGCCACTCGGCCACGCGGTCCTGGTAGAGGTGTAGCGCCAGCAGGGTCGCCGCCGAGGAGGCCACGATGATCGCCACCGTGTTGATGATCAGGATGGTCGACAGGTAGCCGTTCGGATCCTTGTGCAGGTTGTCGATCTTGATCGCCCGCGGGTTACCCTCCTCGCACAGATGGCGCAGGCGTACCCGGCTGATCGAGGTCAGCGAGGTCTCGGCCGAGGCCGCGAACGCCGCCAGCACGAGCGCGATCACTATGATCACCAGCTCGAACCAGGCGGTGGTGTCCATGGAGACTTTTGGATCCGGCTAAACGAAGAGCTCGCTGATGGAGCGGTCTTCGTGCACCCGTCGAATCGCCTCCGCCAGGAGTGGGGCGACCGAGAGCACCCTGAGCCGGGGATGCTGCTTGTCCGGCGCCAGCGGTATGGAGTCGGTGATCACGATCTCGTCGATGGGCGCCGCCATCAGCTTGTCGACGGCGTTCCCCGCCAGGACGCCGTGGGTGGCCAGCACCCGGATGGAGCGGGCGCCTTCCCGCTTGAGGGCGTGACCCACGCCCACCAGGGTGCCGCCGGTGGAGATGAGGTCGTCGATGACCACGACGTCCCGGCCCTCGACGTCGCCGACCACCCGCTGTTCGGCCACGACGTCGTCCTTGGGCCGTCGCTTGTAGACGAAGGCCAGCTCCAGGTCGAGCAGCCGGGCCACGGCGCCGGCGCGCTTGGCGCCGCCGATGTCGGGCGACATGATGACGGCATTGTCGAGGTGGAGGCGCTTGATGTAGTCGACCTCCAGCTTCTCCGCGGTCAGGTGGTCGACCGGGATGTCGAAAAAGCCCTGGATGGCATCCGCATGCAGGTCCAGGGCGATCACCCGGTTGGCCCCGGCCAGGGTGATGACGTCCGCCATCAGCTTGGCTGAGATCGGATCGCGGGCCTGCGTCTTCTTCTCCTTGCGAGCGTACCCGTAGTAGGGAATGACGGCCGTGATCCGGCCGGCCGAGGCCCGCCGGAGGGCGTCCAGGATGATGAAGAGCTGGATCAGGTTCTCCGAAACCGGCTGGCAGGTGGGCTGGATCAGGAAAACGTCGGCGCCGCGGACGCTCTGTGCGATCTTGACGTCGTACTCACCGTCCGCGAAGCGGGTGATCCGCATCGCGCTCACCGGCTGGCCGAGCGCCTCGGCGATCCGCTGAGCCAGCTGCGGGTGGGCATCCCCGGCCAGGAGCTTGAGCTCACCAGGCTGGCGGGGCGCGCTCTCGCCCGGCTGGACGCGCATGTCGACGCGATCACCGACTCTCGGCTGCGCCATGTTTCCCCACCTCCTGGGTGCGGGCCTTGCGGCGCGCCCGGCGGCGCGCGGTGTAGCCCTCCACGATCCGCATCTCTGGCCGGGCGATCGCGAGACTCCCGGACGGCACGTCGCGCACGACCACCGTATCGGCTGCCGTGGTCGCGTCGCTGCCGATCCGGACGGGAGCTATGAAGATGGTGTCACAGGACACGTAGGCCCGGTCGCCGATCTCGGTTGGATGCTTCTCGAAGCCGTCCCAGTTGGCGGTGATGGTGCCGGCGCCGATGTTGACGTTGGCGCCGATGACCGCGTCGCCTATGTAGCTGAAATGAGGCACGGCGCTGCCCGCCCCGATCCGGGCGTTCTTGAGCTCGGTGTGGGTGCCGACCCGCACGCCTTCGGCCAGCTCGGTGCCCGGACGCAGACGGCTGAACGGACCGACCGCCACGTTGGTGCCGACCGTGCTCTGCTCCAGGTGGGCGCGCTCGATCCGCGAACCGTGGCCAATCCGCGAGTCTCGCAGCTGGGCGAAGGGCCCGATCACGCAGTCCTCGCCGATCACGCTGCGGCCGGTGATGGTGCTGAAAGGATGGATCACCGTGTCCTGTCCCACCTCCACGTCCGCGTCGACGAAGGTGGTGCGCGGGTCGGTGACCGTCACGCCGGCGCGCATCAGGGTCTCGAGGATCCGCCGCCGCATCGCCGCCTCGGCTTCCGCGAGCTGCACCCGGTCGTTGATCCCCAGGACCTCCTGCTCGTCACCGACCGGGACGGTATGGACCTTGCCCTTGATCAGCCGCACGACGTCGGTCAGGTAGTACTCGCCGGCTTGGTTTCGATTCTCCAACCGCGATAGTGCCGGCCACAGGTCGCGGCCCCGAAAGCAGTAGACGCCGGTGTTGACCTCGCGGAGGCGGCGCTGCGCCTCGCTCGCGTCCTTCTCCTCGACGATGGCCCGGAAGGCGCCGGCCGGGGAACGCACGACCCGGCCGTAGCCCTGCGGATCGGCCACCTCGGCCGTGAGCAGGGTCACCACCGCACCGCTGGCCAGGTGGGCGTCGAGCATGCTCTGCAGCGTAGAGCCGCGCAGGAGCGGCGTGTCCCCGTAGAGGACGACCACGGGGCCCGGCGTCCGGTGCTCTGAAGAGACCTGGGCCAGCGCATGCCCGGTACCGAGCGCCTCGGCCTGGGGCACCGTATGCACCCGTCCGTCCATGGCCGACCTGACCCCGTCGTGATCGGGATTGCTGACCACGAGCAGCCGCGCCGGATCGAGCGCCCGGGCCGCGCTCAGGCACCAGAGCAGCATGGGCCGGCCGGCAACCGGATGCAGGACCTTGGGAATCCGGGACTTCATCCGCAAGCCTTTCCCCGCGGCGAGCACCACGACCGTGACACTCCCGCGACCGGGTATGGCAGGTCCCTTCACGGCGGTGAGGCGATTATACGGGAGCGCTCTCTTCGAGCCCAGACGCTCGCTCCATCATCAGGCTGCCCGCTCCGAGTCCATCCGCTCCGGGTGCGGGGCCGGTGCCTCCAGCTCAGGGCCGAAGCGCGCCCGCACCGACGGCGGCAGGCGGTGCAGGCGCCTTCCCAGCCGGTACCCGTAGCGGTGGGCGGCGTCCTCCAGCGCCAGCCGCGGCAGCTGGTCCCAGCGCCATCGGCGCAGCAGGTCCCAGGCGGCGGCGCCGATCAGCCGGTCCCCCGGCTGACGCACGCTGCCGGCCGCGGGGTCGTGGACGGCGTCTGTCCATCCGCTCAAGACCGCCTCGTGGAAGACAGCCTGCAGGCCGTCCGGGCGCCGGCGCTCGACGATCGCACCCGGGACGTAGGCGACGGTGAAGCTGGCCAGGAGCACCTGGCGCGCCCACTCCAGGTCGGCCCCCAGGGGCAGGCGTTCGTTGAAGCGGATCCCGCGCCAGACGCTGCGGCGGACGACGCAGTTGGCGATCGAGAACTGGAGCGTGTTCAGGGTCACGGGGTCGCCGAATCGCGCCCGCCGCCACTGCGCGTCTTCGGCGAAGCGACGGCCCAGGCGAAGGGCCCCGATGGGATCCCGGCCCGGGTGGGTGCGCTGCCGGCCGTAGGCGGCGCCCACCCCCTGGTCGTCGAGGGGCTCGGTGAGGCGATCCAGCCAGTCGCCGTCGGCCGGGACGGCGTCCGCGCTGAGGAAGACGGCCAGCTCACCTTCAGCCAGCTCGACCCCCCGGTTCCAGACCCTGACCCCAGCCGCGCCGGCCACCTCCACCACCCGGGCGGCCGGGAACTGGGCCACGATATGCCTGGTGCCGTCGGTCGATCCTGTGTCGAGCACCAGGATCTCGAGCGGGGAGCGGCCCTGCCCCATGATCCGGTGGAGGACCGTGCCGAAGGCACGGCCGGCGTTGTGGGTTGGAATAAGGATCGAGATCGAGCGCCCTGCCGCGGCCATGGTCCTGTAACGCCTGCGCCAAAGGCTTCCTGCCGGGGCCTCGTTGCACTGGTATGCCGATCGGCCGTGACGTCCCCGATCGGGAGCCCTAGACTGGGAAACGAAGGCAGGGACACGCCATGGACGAGCCGATCGAGTGGGTAGGGGGACAGCCGGAAGGGCCGCGGCGCAGGCGCTGGCCCTACGCGCTGGTACCGGCGGCGCTGATCGCTGTGCTGGCGCTCGCCACCCTGGGCTGGTCGTCGGTCCGGAGCACCGGCCGTTCGCTGGGCAACGCGATGGTGCCCTACAGCGTCAGCGTGAAGGGATCCTGGTCCAGCGATGACAAGGTGGTCGGCGGGCCGATCAGCATGCTGCTCACGGTCCAGAACACGGACCCCCGCCAGCTCGATGGCATGACCCTGCGGCTCCATGGCCTCAGCTCCAGCTGGCGAATCATCGGCGCCGGACCGAGCGCCCAGATCAGCGGCCCGGCGATCTTCTTCGCCCGGGCGCTGGCCCCGGGGAAATCGGAAGACCTGACCGTCAACCTGATGCCGGTCCGCAGCGGGGACTCGGAGATCCAGCTCAGCCTCTCGGTCGGCCGCTCCACCAGCTCTATCACCATGAAGACCAGCGCGACCTCGCAAGGGACCACTCTGACTGCGCCGGCATCGGTCCGCGAGGCCACTCCCAGCGATCTGGCGGTCCAGCCGCAGCTGCTCTACGTCAGGGACCTGCGGCTCGGCGATGACGCCAGCTGGGACCTGCAGGTGCATAACGCGGGCGCCGTCCGGATCACCAGCGTCACCGTCACCTTCCCGGGACTGCCCAGCAGCTTCGAGCTCACCACCACCCGGCCATCCGCCACCGTCGATCCGGGCAGCGACAGCGTGCGCTTCGCGGTGACCCTCGACCCCGGTGACGGCGAGACCCTGACCGTCCACTTCGTGCCTCACGCTGCCGGCAGCTTCCACGTGGCCGCCCAGCTCTTCCTGAGCGACCAGCCCGATCCAATCATCCTCCCCAGCGGCGATCGTGCCGTCAACTTCGACGTCACCGTCTCCTAGCAGCCTCACCCGACTCGAGCGTCCCCTCGCCGCCCTGCTGATCGCCCTCTATTTCGCCCTCTACAGCCTGCTCTCCCTGCTGCGGCACGCCACCTACCATTCCTTCGGCTTCGACCTCGGCCTCTACGACCAGGTCTTCTGGAACACGGTGCACGGCCGCTGGTGGGAGTCCACCATGAGCCTCGGGCTGCCTCAACCCCACTCCTACTTCGGCGACCACTTCAGTCCCATCTTCTTCGCCATCCTTCCCGTCTACGCTCTCTTCCCTCATCCGCAGACCCTGCTCGTGGTGCAGACCGCCTTGATCGCGCTCGGCGCCGTCCCCATCTACCTGCTGGCCAGGGCCACGTTCCCGGACACGGGGCAGCCCCTGCTCTGGGTGGCGGCCTACCTGCTCTTTTTGCCGGTGGCCCACATCAACCTCTACGACTTCCACGAGACGGCCCTGGCCATCCTGCCTTTAGGGCTGGCGCTTCATTTCCTGGAGCGCAAGCAGACCGTCTGGTTCCTGCTCTCCCTCGGCGCGGCCGCCCTGGTCAAGGAGGAGATGGCCCTGGTCGGGATTGGGTTCGGCCTCTACGTCACGCTCGCCAGGGGCAGCTGGCGGCTGGGGCTGCTCCTGGTCGTGGCCAGCCTGGCATCCTTCCTGACCATCCTCTACGCGGCCATCCCCGCCTTCAACGGAGGCCGCGGCTTCGCCTATTTCCAGAGCCGATACGGCCAGCTCGGCGCCAGCCCGCTCCAGATCCTGGGCAACGCGCTGACCCGGCCCCGGCTCCTGTTCCAGACCCTGATCCAGCCCCGGAAGGCGGCCTTCGTCGCCGCCCTGCTGGGACCGGTCCTCGGCCTGCCCGCCGCAAGCGGCTGGGGAATCCTGCTCCTCCTGCCCACGCTGGGCTACCTGCTGCTGTCTCGATACGAGCCGCAGTTCTCTTTCACCAGCCAGTACTCGGCGCCCCTGGTTCCGCTCGTCCTGGGGACCGCGATCCTGGGACTGGCCCGCGTCCCGGTCCGCCTTCGAACCCTGGTTTCGGCGGCCGTCCTGCTCAGCTCGCTGGCCTTCTCCTACGCTTACGGCAACCTTCCCTTCGACCGCAGGTTCGATCCCAGGGAGTTCCTCCCCGAGGCCCGCTACACGGCGTTCGCGCCGGCCCTGGCCAAGATTCCGGCGCAGGCCAGCGTCGCCGCCGAGAACGACCTGACACCGCACCTCGACCAGCGGCAGCGTGTCTACGGCATCGAGTACGAAGGGCTGGCTGACGCCGACTACGTGGCCCTGGACATGGCCGCCACCAGCCACGATCCGGCGGCCTTTGGGGCCCAGCTCGAGTCAGTCCGGGGCCAGGGTTACGAGGTGATCGCCACCCAGCCAGGGCTGGCCTTGCTGAGGCGGATCGCCCCCTGAGACGGCGTCAGGCGAAGCGGACGGAGATGAAGTAGAACCAGGTCGGGGTCTGGCCGTCCGACCGCACCCCGTAGACTTTGATCGTCCCGCGCGAGCCGGAGGCGGCGCCGCTGAAGGAGACCTGGACGTCGTAGTGGCCGAAGTCGGGCGCGGCCGCCGAGGCTGTGGTCGTGGCCCGGCCCAGCTCGGCGCCAGCGGCGTCGAGCACCACCGCGACCACGGTGCCGTTGGCGACGCTGGCCGTTCCCAGGACCTCGACCGGGGCGCCGACGGTGGAGCCGGGGTCCGGGCTGTCGATGACGATCCGGCGGCCGTCGGCCAGGGGAGTCGCGGGCACGCTGGAGGGGCCGGCGCCAGGCGTCCCGGGCGCAGTCCCGGGCGCGGGGGAGCCGGTCCCGGGCACGGCCGAGGCGGCGGTAGAGGCGCTGCCGCTGGGAAGCACGAAGACCCTCTGGTCGTCCGTACTGCCGCAGGAGCTCGACGCCAGGCTCAGCACCAGCGCGGCGGCGGCCATCATGCCCCTCGACACCAGCATCCCTCCCTTAGGCCAGCATGATCAAATCGGGCGCCATTCTATCGCACGATCGAGAGGACTCGCCCTCCCGGTGAAGGCTGGCCCGGCACGCCAGCGGGCTCAGCAGGGATGTCTGGTGGAGAAGGCGCAGGCCGGGTCCGAGGTCGCGCGCAGGATGCCGACGGCCCGCAGTCCGGCCCTCATCCACTGGTCGGAGTGCAACCAGCCCTCGACGCCCCAGAGCAGCACCAGGCTCGCTCCCCGATCGCGGTAGAGGTCCGCGCTCAAGACCAGGTCGGTCGTCGTGAAACCGGGAGCGTTGGCCCAGGGGCCGGCCTGCATCTCGGTCAGCCAGAGCGACCGTCCGGAGGCACGCGCCTTCTGCGCCCAGTATTCGATCGTCTCGGCCTTCCAGCCGATGCGCTCGATTGCGCTGTCCTCGCTGAGCGGGGTGCTGGGCGTCACCACGTAGACGTCCAGGCCGAGCACGTCGCCCAGCTGGAGCGCCCGCGACGGGTGGCCCGCAGGCTTGGGTCCGGAAAAGAGAGCGTAGAGCCAGGCCAGCGGGCTGGCCCCCTTCTCATCCAGCGCCAGGTGCGAGGAGTTGTAGGTCGTCACCACGGCCGGGTGCTGCCGGTCGATCGAGCGCAGCAGGCTCATCTCCGCGCTCACGATCCGACCCGAGAGGGCGACCGGGTCGTCGCGGTCGGTGCTGACGTTGTCGAGGGGCTCGTTCTCGATCTGCCAGGCGTAGAGGATGGGGATGGAGGCCAGCCGGGAGAAGCTCGTCCTCAGGTACTCCTGGTAGGCGGAGGACCGGTAGAGCGTGGACAGGTGCTCACCGGCCGACGCACTCAGCCAGCCGGGTAGGCGTAGCTCCGGATAATTGATGTTGCGGGCGCCGACCACCAGGAGCACGCGCGCCGGCCGCTGCGCCGTCTGGTCGTAGTCCGTAACCGTCGCCAGCAGGTCGTCCAGGGTCGTGAAGTCGAACTGGCCTGGGCTGGGCTCGACCTCGCTCCAGTAGACCGGGAGCCGCACTACGTCAGGGTGCAGGCGCTCCAGCAGCGTGCCCAGAGCCTGGGTCGGCGTCTGCCCGGAAGCCCAGGACACGGCCCAGGGGCTGAAGGAGAAACCAACCAGGGGAGGCGTGCTGACCTCGGGTACGGTCCTCAGCTCCACGGTCGATGAGGCGACCGCCGAAAGCGCCAGCAGGCCGCCCATCCCGGCCGGGATCACCCGCCTGAGCCACGTCCACCGCCGCATCCTCAGACAAGCCTAGCCCGGCGAGATGAGAGGAGCACAAGACGGCAGTTCAGGCCCGGCCGGAGCGCAGCTTGTAGCGCTGGATCTTGCCGGTCGCGGTCTTGGGCAGCTCGGCCACGAACTCCACCCAGCGCGGCCGCTTGTACTCGGCGATCCTGGAGCGGACGAAGTCCTGCAGCTCGCGGGCCAGGCCTGCCGAGGACTCGACGCCGGCCTTCAGGACGACGTACGCCGCCGGCTTGAGCAGCCGGTCCTGGTCCTCACGGCCGACCACGCCCGCCTCCTGGACCGCCGGGTGCTCGAGCAGGGTGTTCTCGATCTCCACCGGGCTGACCCAGATTCCGCCCACCTTGAGCATGTCGTCCTGGCGTCCCGCGTACCAGTAATAGCCGTCGGCGTCCCGGGAATACTTGTCGCCGGTCCGGATCCAGTGGCCCTCGATCGTGTCCTTCGTCCGCTCGTGCTTGTTCCAGTAGTAGGCGCAGGCGCTGTCGCCCTTGATCAGCAGGTTGCCGATCTCGCCCTCCCCGACCGGCGCCCCGCTCTCGTCGAGCAGCTTCGCTTCGTAGCCCGGCACCAGCTGGCCGCTGGACCCGGGCCGCGCTAGCCCCGGGCGGTTGGAGATGAAGATGTGCAGGATCTCGGTCGACCCGATGCCGTCCAGGATCTCGACCCCGAACCTGGACCGGAAGCGCTCGTACAGGGACCTGGGCAGCGCCTCACCGGCGGAGACCGCGAGCCGCAGGCTGGAGAGGTCGAAGTCGGGACCGCCCTGGCGCTGGTGGGCCAGGAGCTGGCCGTAGTTGGTGGGAACCGAGTAGAAGAGGGTGGGCTTGAAGCGCTCGATCGTGGCGTAGACGTCGGGCGCCGTCGGCGGCCCGGGCCAGAGGATGGTGGTGGCGCCCACCGCGAAGGGAAAGGTGAGCGCGTTGCCCAGCCCGTAGGCGAAGAACAGCTTGGCCACCGAGAAGGTCCGGTCGCGCTCGCTGACCTGGAGGATCGGCCTCGCGTACAGCTCGACGGTGTGCACGATGTCGTGCTGGAGGTGGACGGCTCCCTTGGGAAAGCCGGTCGTCCCGGAGGAGTAGAGCCAGAAGGCGGCGTCGTCCCGGCTGGTGGATGCCGGGGTCAGCCGGGGATCGCCCAGGAGCAGCTCGTCGAACGACCGCAGCCCGGCCGGTGCCGCGCCCGCGACCACCAGCTCCCGCAGGTGGGGCAGGTCGGCCCTGGGAATCTCCTGCAGGCGGGCGAGCAGCGGCTCGCTGACGATGGCCACCCTGGCCCGCGAGTCGTTGAGCATGTAACGATAGTCCTGCGGCTTGAGCAGGGTGTTGGTGGGAATGGGGACGGCTCCGATCTTGATCGCGCCCAGGAAGCTGTAGACGAAGGCCGGACCGTCGAGGAGCAGGAGCATGACGCGCTCCTCGGGGCGCACGCCCAGCTGGAGCAGGGCGTTTCCGACCCGGCCGGAACGCTCCGCCACCTGGGCGTAGGTCACGGCCTCGTCGCCGCACAGGATCGCCGTCCGATCGCCCCGGCCCTCGCGCAGGTGCCGGTCGCTGAGCCAATCGGCGACGTTGAAGGTCTCGGGGACCGTCACCGACGGCGTTCCCAGGTCCTCCTGCGGCTCGGCGGTAACGGCCATGCCCTCTCCGCCGCTAGTCTAGCCTCAGCCAGGCCGGCGTCGCGCCACCATCCGCAGGCAAGCCAGGCGGCCTCCAGCAGGACCAGGACCGGTCCCAGGACCGTGCCCCCGGAGCCGAAGCCCCAGTAGGAGACAGCCAGGAGCACCGCGTAGCCGGCCAGCGACAGCCGGCGCTGCCAGGGTTGGAGGGGCCCCTGCCAGGCGATCGCCCCGGCCAGGAGCAGAACGCTCAGGTCCTGGTCGTGCAGGTAGGGCGTGGCCAGCATCGAGCCCACCAGCGCCGCCGCCAGCGCCATGGTCACGCCTTCGTGGCGGTGCCGGTAGGCCACTGCCAGCGCCAGCCCGCAGATCAGGACCTCGGTGATCCGGACCGCGAGGCCGCTGCCGAGAAGGCCCTGCAGGGTGAACTGGGTGGGCACGCCGAACTCCTGCTGCGCGCCCGCGGCGTGGAGCAGGTGGAGAGCGTAGACCTGCAGCCCCGGGA
>VBIC01000010.1:18233-25430 GCA_005881425.1 Chloroflexota bacterium
AGCAGGCAGAGTGAGGCGACGGCGGCCGATCCCGCGGCCCAGGCGGCAACGGCCCGCCGCCGTCCGGCGACGAGCAGCGTGAGCGGGACCAGGAAGGCGACCTGCGGTTTGAAGACGATGGCGGTGAGCAGGAGGCCGGCCGCGACCTGGCGGCCGCGGCTGAGCATCCACCAGGCGCCCGCCACGGCGGCCAGCTCGAGGATCAGCACCTGGCCCAGCACCAGCGCGAAGAGCACCGGGAAGAGCGCCAGGGTGGCCGCCAGCGCGCTCCACCGCCACAGCCGTGGCGCGGCGCCTGCCAGCAGCCTCCAGGTGAGCAGCAGCAGGCTCAGCAGGAGCAGGCTCCAGGCGGCGAAGGCCACGGGGTAGGGCCACAGGGTGAAGGGCACGACCACCCAGGCCAGGGGCGGCGGGTAGATCGGCGGGAACCACCCAGGCCAGGGGCGGCGGGTAGATCGGCGGGAACCAGGGGATGGCGTTGGCGCCGCCCAGCGAAAGCCATTCCTGCCGCTGGGCCGCGCTGTCGTACAGGTGGCTCAAACCGTGATGCCACGCGACGCGGGCGTAGACGTAATAGCTCCCGAAATCGGCGAAGCCGGGGTGCGCCAGGATGAACTTGCCCCAGGTTTCGAGCGTCGCGCGCAGCTGGTTGAGGGCCAGCGCCAGGCAGGCGAGGAAAACCCACAGGCGCGGGCCGGGGAGGCGAAAGCTGCGCGGCGTCATGCGCTGCGCCGCAGGTCCAGGCCGGGCCCAGCTGTGGGCCGCGCCAGCACGAACTGATTGACCATCGGCACGTCCACGACCACACCGGCGAGCAGGCTGGTCTGCAGGGCCTGGTTCAGGAGCCGCCCCGGCAGACCGAGATAGAGTCCGGCCCGGTCGCCGAGGAAGCCCAGGCTGCAGCTCCAGGCGACCGGACGCCGCTGGACCAGATCGAAGCCGGCCGCCCGAAGGGCCCGGCTCAGGGTCGAGCCGGTGAAGAAGTGCAGGTGCTCACCGGCGGTCTTGTAGCCGAACCAGCGCCGGCCGCTCAGGCGGGCGACCGCGCCGCCGGCGTCGGGGACGGTCAAGGCCACCATCCCGCCGGGGCCAAGCAGGCTGCCGGCGCGGCGCAGGTCGGCGACCGGGTCGGGCAGGTGCTCGAGGACGTCCCAGAAGGTGACCAGGTCGACGCTCCGCGGACGCAGGTCGGCGTCCTGGATCGTCTTCCCCCGGATCGGCAGTCCCGCGGCGCGCGCCTGCGCGGCGGCCGGCGACGGGTCCACGCCGATCGGGTCCCAGCCGCGAGCCCGGGCCGACATCAGGAAGTCGCCCGTGGCGCAGCCCACGTCGAGCACCCGGCCAACGGGCCGCAGCCGCTCGATCCGGTCGAGGTGGCGCGAGAACATCCGCCGGCGGGCCGCGGCCAGCCCGCCGTAGTCGCGGAAGCCCAGCGACCCGTGGGCTCCCAGATAGTATTCGCCCGCGTAGATGGCGGAAAGCGCCGCCGCGGACGGAACCGGCCAGACGTAGGCATGGCCGCAGTGGCCACAGCGGACCACCTGGAGCTGATTCTCGAGGGCGACCGCCGACCGCCGCGTCGAATCGCAGACCGGGCATCCGTCCGGCCTGGGACTCAGCGCCATGCGCGCGACCAGCGGGCCAGCTTGAAGCGGCGAAAGGCGACCGCCGACATCGCGAGGAGGAGCAGGCCGTGCCGAACCACGCGGACCTTGCTCACGCCGGCGCGCCGGCGCCGGTAGCGGACCGGCACGTCGACGATGCGCAGGCCCAGGCGCGCGGCGCCGAAGAGAAGGTCGAAGTCGCCGAAGGGGTCGAAGTCCCCGAACGACGCCCTGCCCGCGCTGATCCGAGCGTAGTCCTCGCGCCGAAGCGCCTTGGTCCCGCACAGCGTGTCGCGAATCCGCTGGCCCAGCAGCCAGGTGAAGAGGCTGCTGAAGAGCTTGTTGCCCAGGTAGTTGACGAACTTCATCGCCCGCTCCTCCATCGGGTAGACGAGCCGGGTGCCGTTGACGAACTCCGCCTTGCCGCTGGCGATGGCGTCGAAGAAGCGGGGCAGGTCCTCGGGCGGGACGGTGAGGTCGGCGTCCAGGATCATGAGCACGTCCCCGCGCGCAGCCTCGAAGCCCTTACGAACCGCATCACCCTTGCCCAGCCTGAGCATCGCGACGGGGGACTCCGGCGCGGAGGGCGCCAGCGCGGCCGGATTGGGCGCCGACGCGGGGCTCGGGACCTGGTGGATCAGCCTGACGTCCCTGATGCCCCGGACGCGCCGCCGCACCTCGTCGATGCGCTCGCAGGTCCCGTCGCTGGAGGCGCCGTCGACGAAGAGGATCTCGGTGTGCGTGCCCATCGACGGCATGCGGGAGACCACCGCCTCGACGTTGAGGACCTCGTTCCGGCAGGGCACCACGACGGTGCAGCTGAGCGGCCAGACCCGCGGCCGGGGCCGCAGCGGGCGGGCCAGCACCAGGTTGACCACGTTGGCATAGCTCAGTCCGGGCGCGCGCGACAGCGGTCCGTCGGCGATCCGGGAAAGCCGCGGCAGGAGGGCCGGGAGCAGGAGGCCGGTGCGCGCGCTCTCGACCGCGAAGTCAGCCAGCTCGAGCATGCCGGCCAGGTCCGAAGGCCCGATCCAGTTCTGGCGGGCCGGCGGCATGGTCAGGCCGGCACGCTGCGCCACGCGCAGCAGTCCCTCCAGGGCCGGATTGTGAAAGGTCAGGATGAGACGTGTGCCGTCGTGGCAGTGCGCCTGGACCCGTTCCAGCATGGCGGCGATGTCGAGCAGCTCGCCGACCAGGTCGGAGGCGAGGATGAAGTCGAAAGTGCCGCCGGCATCGAAGGTCTCGGCGTCCTGCACCTGGAAGGCCAGCTGGGGGTGAGCGCGGCGGGCCAGCTCGGCCATGGCCGGGCTGAGATCGATGCCGAGGCCTCGAGCCGGCCGCAGCGCCGCCAGCAGGCTGCCGGTGGCGCAGCCCAGCTCCAGGACGGAGCGACCGGCCGGGACCAGAGCCTGCAGGGCGCGCTCCAGGTAGGCATGGTAGGCGGCGTTGCGCCGGTACCAGCGGTCGCGGCCGAAAGCCAGCCTGTCGTAGTGCGCCCGGACCTGGGCCTTGAACTCGCCGGCCTCGTCCCACTGCTCCGGGCCGGGCCGGGCAGGCTCCGCCAGCGGCCAGGGCCGCGCCGGTTCCACAAGGCGAATAACCGGCTCAGATCAGGAAACTTTGCGCTAGCGGACGGCCGGCGCGGGCTCCAGGCCTGCGACCGCCGGGATCACCTTCTCGCCGATCACCTCGAGTGGCGTCACAGCGTGGACGTTCTTGACCGACCCGATCACGGTCTGGATTCCGAGTCCGCTGAGCCAGCGCAGCGCGCCGATGACCTTGTCCACGTTCTCACCCTTCTCCCCGACGTCGAACTGAAACATCGCGGTCTTCAGGATGTCGTCATAGTTCCGGCCCTCCGCCTGGCAGTGGGCGCGAAGCACCTCCAGCTTGTGGGCGACCTGCGGTCCGGGGAAGAGGTTGCACGCGTCCGCATACCTGGCGACGAGCCGCAGGGTCTTCTTCTCGCCGCCGCCTCCGATCAGGATTGGCGGATGCGGCCGGGTGAGCGCCTGCGGAGAGTTCAAGGGCCGCTCCAGCCGGTAGTGGCTGCCGGTATGAGGCGTTTCGTCGCCGCTCCACATCCGCAGGCAGATCTGCAGCGTCTCCTCCAGCCGCTCGAAGCGTTCCGCGAGGGGCGGGAAGGGGACTCCAAGTCCGCGGCTCTCAGACTCGTTCCAGGCTGCCCCGATCCCCAGCCATGCCCTGCCGCCGGAGAGCACGTCGAGCGTGGTCACCGTCTTGGCCAGGATGCCCGGATGGCGGTAGATGACGCCCGTGACCATGGTGCCCAGCCGGGCCCGCGAGGTCTGTCCGGCGAGGAACGCGAGCGCGCTGTAGCCTTCCAGCATCTCCCGCTCCGGCGGGCCGTACATGCCGATCTGGAAGAAATGATCCATCACCCAGATCGAATCGAAGCCGGCCGCGTCCGCGGTCCGGCCGATGGCCGCCAGCGTCGGACCGAGCCGTTGCGGTCCGCCCGGCCAGGTGAAGTCGGGGATGCTGAGGCCGATCTTCATCGCGGCTGCCAGTCTACGGCTCGAGCAGCTCCAGCTGCCGAACCGAAGCCGTCCCTGCCGGCGTGCCGGGCGCAATCGCGGGCCTGACCGCGATCGGCCTGCGGCGCACGATCGCTTCCTCGACCGCCTGCTCCGAATCCAGCACGTAGACCTGCGAGACGCCCTCCTGCCTCAGAACCGGAAGAGAATCGCCGGCGCCTCGAGCCTGCTGCTCCAGGACCTCCGCCGGGAGCGCGCGGTGGGCCAGGTTGCGCGCCTGGCGCACGGCCTGGGGCAGGTCGAAGACGACCGCGATCACGGGCAGGTCCCTGACCAGCGCCAGGGCCACAAACGGCCTGCGAGAGCGGGGACGGACGTTGGTGGCGTCGATCACGGTCAGGCGGCCGCGCCGCAATCGCTTGGCGGCCACGAAGCGCAGCGCCTGGAAGGCGTCGCTGTCGGCGTCCTTCACACCCTCGTCGTCGGAGACCAGGGCCCGAAAGGCGTCCGAGGCCAGGACCTCGGTGGCGCGGAAGTGCCGCCGGGCAAAGGTCGTCTTGCCTGCGCCCGACGGCCCGATCAGGAGGACCAGTGAGGGATCGGGAATCTCGATCAGCACGGGCCACCTCGATTGACGGCGATCCTCGTACGTTAACCTACCTCCGGTGCTGGCAGGCGTTGGGACCGGGCTGCGCTGCGTCGGCTACGGGGACAGGGCGCAGGACCGGCTGGCGGTGGCGGCTCGGCTCGCTCTGTACACTCTGTTCCCCTTCGGCAGCCTGGCTCGGCGGATCGGTCACCCGGTCCCCGATCCCTCGCGCTGGCTCGGCTCCTACCGGCTCCGCTGCCAAGAGGGAATCTTCGAATGCCCGCCCGGGCCCGGGCCCTTCTTCCTGGCAGCGGACCGCACCTACGAACCGGCCCTGGTCGCGCTCCTCGGGACGCTGAGCGGCGGCACCTTCGTCGACGTCGGCGCCAACGTCGGCTTCATCACGGTCCGCGCCGCGCGCCGGCTCGGAGATCGCGGGCGGGTGATCGCGATCGAAGCCCACCCCGTCCGCTTCGAGTATCTGCAGCGCAACATCCGGCTCAACCGGCTGACCAACGTGCGCGCCGTCCCCTGCGCGCTGGGCGCCGCTGAAGGCACGGCCCGCCTCTACGACGTCGACCCCACGCTCGGCCCTCGGCCTCGGGACGCGACCATGCTGCGACCCACCGGCGGCCACGCCTTTCAGGTCCCCGTGCGCACCCTGGACGCGGTGCTCGCGGAGCTCGGCGGGCCGGCCGACGTCCGCCTGGTCAAGATCGACGTCGAAGGCTACGAGTCGCAGGTCCTGAAAGGGATGCCAAGGACGCTGGAGCAGCGGCCCCTCGTCGTCTTCGAGGCCCTCGACGCGCCCTCCCTCGAGGCGGCGAGGGATGCGCTCCCCGCCGGGTACGGCATCCGGCAGCTGGAGGGCGCGAACTTCCTCGGCACCGCGGCCGCTTGACCCGGGCGCGGGCGGCGCCGCCTAGCGCCGGACCCCGGCCAGGATCCTCTCCGCCAGTACGGTCGCGTCCTCGCCCACGCCCAGGAAGGTGGCGGACTTGCGCTTGCGCTGGAAGTGCACGCCCATGAAATGCAGGCCCCGGACGGAAGTGCTCGAGCCTTCCCGCTGGAGCGGAAATCCCATGTCGTCGAACGCCTGCGGGAACCCGACCCAGCGCGAGTAATCGGGACGGAAGCCGGAGGTGAAGATGACGGCCCCCAACTCGCGCAGCTCAAGCGTCTGCGGCGCGGCCGCGTCGAACGGCGCAGGCGGCGGCATCTCGGGTACGCGAACGCCTCTCGACAGGCAGGTTTTGCGGATGGCTTCGCAAACA
Source organism: Chloroflexota bacterium (assembly GCA_005881425.1). Classification (GTDB taxonomy): domain Bacteria; phylum Chloroflexota; class Dormibacteria; order CF-121; family CF-121; genus CF-120. The sequence goes on from VBIC01000010.1 coordinate 24,199, forward strand.
TCCGCATAGCGGGCGTCGCCGTAGGCCACCGACTCGGCCAGGTCGGACGCAAAGCGGAGCCTGCCCTCGGACACGCCCGCGAAGTGACCCAGGAGCTGGACGCCCCGCGCCCTCAGCGTGCGGTAGTGCAGGTCGTGGCCGCCGCCGCGCCCGCTCATCTGCGGGTTGGCGAGGAGCCGTGCGCTCGGGTTGGGCAGGTCGGCCAGCGTGGCGTCGAAGAAGGGAGTCTCGTTGAGCCAGGCGATCGTGTCGCGGCCCTCGAGCCGGCGCGGCACCCAGGGAGCCCGGCCGCAGGCCAGCGAGACCTCGCGCCCCGCCTGCCGGATTTCCTCGGCCAGCTGGCAGCCCGTCTGGCCGCTGCCGACGACCAGCACCATTCCCGGGGGGAGCGCGTCGGGGCTCGTATAGGCCTCAGCGTCGATGACGTGGGCCGACCCGGGCAGCTGGGCCGCCGCCGGCGGCCGGTGCGGCCTCTGGTAGCCGCCCGAGGCCAGGACCACCTCCCTGGCCCGGAGCTCACCCGCCGACGTGCGCAGGCGGAATCCGCCGTCCTCCACCGGCTCCAGGGCCGATACGTTCACGCCTTCGCGCACCGGCGCCTGAAAGCTCCGGGCGTAGCCGACCAGGTGGTCCACGATCTCGCGCTTGGGCATGAAGCCGTCGGGATCGTCTCCCCGGTAAGAGCCGCCCGGCAGGCGCACCGTCCAGTTGGGAATGACCAGGCAGAAGCTGTCCCACCGCCCCCGCCAGGTCTCGCCGACCCGGCCGCGCTCGAGCACGACCTGGTCGACGCCCGCGGCGGCCAGCTCATGGCTGAGCGACAGGCCCGCCTGCCCCGCGCCCACGATGACAACGTCGACGGCGGATGTCATCGCGGGGCATTGTAAACCGGGGTGGTGCGACAGGGTCCGGGTTGGCAGCCAGATGGAGAGCCGGCAGAGAGTCATGACCACCGTGGCGAGGCTTTTACTGTCGCAGACATCCGAAACCTAACGCAGCCCAGGGCGTTCGAACGATTGTGAAGCGGATCGGCATCTGGGTCCTCGTGACCCTCCCCGTCGTGATGAGCGCGTGCGGCCCAACGAATGCAGCGGTATCGCAGGCGACGAAACCGCCGGCCCCCAACGCCTCCTCCGTCTCAAGTCCTTGGCCGTGCCCAGGCCCGACATTGGGCACTGCTTCGCCCTCTGAGGGAACGCTGGCATGCCAACTCGCGGTGGCAGAGTTCTCCT
>VBIC01000010.1:25496-25965 GCA_005881425.1 Chloroflexota bacterium
ACCCAGGAGCCCAGATCGTCCCGCTCGCTGACCCTAACAGGGGCGGACTTTGGCAGACGGTTGCGCAGCCGGTCTTGATCGGCGACGGGGGCCCAACATATGACCGCACGCTGCGACGCTGGCTTCCGGTGCCCGCGTCCCAGCTGTCACCAGACGGCACCCATTATGCCTATGAGGATTTCGTGTTACCGCCCGGGGTAACGCCTGGGGCTGGCCCCCAGATCTATCTGCCGCGACTCCACCTGGCCGACCTGACCAATGGTCAAGACCGTGTCATGCCATTGGAGTCCCTGCCGCCAGCCGTGGGAGTGGTCAGCTACCAGGCTGATGGCATCTATCTAACCTCCGGGTGCCCAGCGGGATGCCCCGCTGACGCCAGTAAGCTCTGGCATCTTGACCCGAAGACCGGGATCGTACGGAAGATCACAGATCTCCAGGGAAACGGTTGGATGATCGCGAATGGTTTCGC
>VBIC01000062.1:0-3682 GCA_005881425.1 Chloroflexota bacterium
GCGCCTGCGCGGCTTCGAGCGCGGGGCCCTGACCCGGGCCCTGGAACGGCGCCAGGCGGTGCAGGCGACGCTGATGCGCAGCACCATCCACCTGGTCTCGGCTGCGGACTACTGGCCGTTCGCCGCCGCCACGGCCGGAGGGCGGCGGGAGTGGTTCCTCCGCGTCGCGCGTCATCAGGTCGCCGGCCCGCACATGGAGGAGGCCGCCGCCGTCCTGCGCCGGCGACTCCTCGGTGGCCCGGCCCGCGCCAGCGAGCTGCGCCGGCTGCTCGAGGCGGCCGGCATCCCCGCCATCGCCTGGGCCGGGCTGGGGCACTGGCTGCCGATGGTCCGCGTCCCGCCCTCGGGCACCTGGGAGCAGCGCCGCGCCGACCTCTACGGCCTCGCCGAGGACTGGCTCGGCGCCGCCGGCGCCGCTGAGGAGGAAGGCCTGGCCCGCCTGCTGACCCGCTACCTCGGCGCCTTCGGCCCGGCCACCTTGAGGGAGGCGGCCGGCTGGGCGGGCGTTCCGCTGTCGCGGCTCCAGCCGGTGGCGGAGCGGATGGAGCTGCGCTCGCTGCGAGACCACGAGGGAGGGCGGCTGCTCGACCTGCCCCGGGCTCCGCTCCCACAAGCGCGGACTCCGGCGCCGGTGCGCTTCCTCCCCACCTGGGACGCGACGCTGCTGGCGCACGCGCGCCGGTCGCAGGTACTGCCTGAGGCCTACCGCCCGCTGGTCTTCAACACCAGGACCCCGCACTCCGTCCCCACCTTCCTGGTCGACGGCGCGGTCGCCGGGACCTGGCGCGAGGAGGGCGGCCGGGTGCTGCTCACGCCCTTCGACACCATCCCCCGCAGCGTGCGGCGAGAGCTTGACGACGAGGCCAGGGCGCTGGCCGCCTTCCACGACGGCGGTCGGTCGTGATCCCTGCTCAGGTCACGACGTCGGGACCTGGGCCGGCATGGGAATCTGCAGCGGGGTGCCGGTCTCGAGCAGCGTCTTGAGTCCGGACACGACCGGATTCCAGCCTCGGGCGACCGACTTGTAGGTCTGCGTCTCGCCCTCGAAGCCGTCGTGGGTGATGGTCAGCAGAGTCACCTGTCCCATCGGCTCGATCTCCCAGGTCACCCGGCTCGGAGCGTCCGACACCCCGGTGGTGGCGAAGGTGTGCACCAGCTTGCGGCCGGGCTCGACCTCCAGCACCTTGCCCTCGATGGTGGTCGACTTGCCGTCCGGCATCACGTGCTTGAGCGAGGATCCTGGCTTCCAGTCGGAGGTCACGGCCAGGCCGTAGAAATAGCGTCGTGTCTCGACCGGATCGGTGATCGCCTTCCAGAGTCGGTCCGCCGTGGTGCGAATGTATGCCTGGTACTCGAGCTCAGGCTTTGCCATCTGTCTTCCTCCTCAGTATTCGCTCCAGCTTGTCGAACCCCCCACGCCATCCCTGGTCGTGCCGGGCAACGTCGTCCGCCATCTTGAAGGGTTCCTGGGTCAGCACCACCTCGGTGTCGCCCTCGGCCTCGTGGAACTCGATGGTGACCAGGGTCTCCACCGCCGGCATCGCTTCCCAGACCCAGGTGTAGGCCAGGCGCGACGGGCGCTCGATCTCCTTGAAGACTCCGCGCAGGTAGATCACGTCACCCTGTGGCGGCTGCATCGCGAAGCGATAGCCTCCGCCGACACGCAGCTCCAGCTCGGCCTGGGGCAGGCTGAATCCCGCGGGTCCCCACCACTGCCGGAGCAGCTCGGGCCTGGTGAAGGCCTCGAAGACCCGATCCCGTGAGGCGGGGAAGGTCCGCGTGATGCGGAGCACGGCGGTCGAGGTCGGGTTGGGAGTCGTCACGGTCGATCCTCCTTTGACCGACGGCCTGGCCTGGGCCTGGGCCCGGTCTGGGCCAGGAACCGGTCGAGGGCGTCGAACTGGCCGCTCCAGAAGCTGGCATAGCTCGCCATCCAGCGGGCGGCGTCGCGCATCGGATCGGCCAGCAGGTGCAGCCGGTGCACGCGGCCGTCCACCTGCCGGGCGACGAGGCCGGCGTCCTCCAGCACGTGGAGGTGCCGGGTCATGGCGGGCAGGGAGGTGCGAAAGGGCGCCGCCAGCTCTCCCACCGTGGCCTCGCCCCTGGCCAGCCTGACCAGCACCGCGCGGCGCGTCGGATGGGCCAGCGCCCCGAAGACCCGGTCGAGGCGAGGGGACTTAACCGATACGTTAACCATTAACAAGCTCAGATCGAACCACTACCCGCCGGCCGCCGCCCCGATCAGACGCTCCACGATCAGGCAGTCGCGCCAGCGGCCGTCCAGCCTGGCGTGCCGGCGGTAGACCCCGACCTCGCGAAAGCCCATGCTGCGGCAGAGGGCGCGGCTGGCCTCGTTCTCGGGAAAGACCCGCGCCACCAGCTTGTGGAAACCGGCCGCCTCGCAGCGCCCGATCAGCTCCGCGACGGCAGCGCGCCCCGCTCCCCTCCCCCGCTCTCCTCGCTCCACGTAGACCGAGTACTCGGCTATCCCCTGATACCAGGGACGCTCCCGGTAGGGGCTGGCCCAGGCCCAGGCGACCACGCGGCCGCCGTCCTCGACCACGACGGCGGGATACCTGTTCGCTCGCTGCCGCAGGACGGCGGCGACCTCCGCCACCGGACGGGGCTCGGTCTGGAACGTCGCCAGGCGGTCCTCGATCCCCTGGTTGTAGATGCGGGTGATCTCGCCCGCGTCTTCAGGCGCGGCGCCGCGGACCTGCAGCACTCTGGCGGAGGCTCAGGCGCGGCGGACGGCCGGCGCGCCCAGGCTTACGAGCGCCAGCGCGAGGGCGGCAACTCCGAGAACGCCGGCGGCGATGGTGCGGGCGCTGCCCACCCCGGCCTTCAGGTGGACGGCGGTCAGTCCGAGGTTGCCCAGCGCGATGACGGCGGCCAGGCCGATGGTCGCCCGGCGCGAGCGCGGACCACCGGCGCCGCGCAGGCGGCCGGCGGTGGTGGCGGCCAGCGCGGCCCACAACCCCAGACCCAGCACCGAACCGGCGGCGCGGCCGGGCGCGGTGGTGAAGAGCCCGGGGCGGGTGGCGATGAACTCGCCCACGTCGGCGATGCCGCCCACGCAGACGGCCAGCAGCGCGGCCAGCACGCCGCCCTGGCGCGGATCAGCGATCTCCACTTCAGGCAGCATAGCGCCGCCACCCGCCCTCACCGCTCAGGGTGCGGGGAGCGGATCGCGAAGACGGCGAGGCAGGAAGACTGCGCCCGGACCGCTTCGCGCGGCGACGTCGTCCGGGTTCGAGATCTGGCAGCGCTTGAGAGAGAGGCATCCACAGCCGATGCACGACGTCAGTCGATCCCGGAGGGCGAGCAGGGCGTCGATCTCGGCGTCCAGGCGGCGGCGCCAGGAGGAGGAGAGCCCCGCCCAGTCCGCCCGGGTCGGGGTCCGCGATTCGGGGAGGCGGGCCAGCGCTTCGCGGACCTCGTCCAGGCTCAGCCCGACGTGGCGCGCAGCGCGGATGAAGGCCAGGCGGCGCAGCACGACGCGGCGGTAGCGGCGCTGGCCGCCCCCCGTCCTGTCGGCGCGGATCAGGCCGGCCCTCTCGTAGAAGCGCAGCGCGGACGGGGCGAAGCCGCTGCGACCGGCGACCTCGCCCACGGTCAGGGTATCGGCGGCGGTGGGTGCGGCCATTTGCTCCTTGACTTGAAGTTGACTTCAACTTCTATA
>VBIC01000062.1:3703-7298 GCA_005881425.1 Chloroflexota bacterium
CCTGGCGCTGGCCCGCGCCCTGGCGGCACGCGGCTGGCATCTGGTGATCGACGCCCGGGGCCAGGATGCGCTCGACGGCGCCCGCCGCGAGCTCGAGGCCCACACCGCCGTCCGCGCCCTGGCCGGCGACGTGGCCGACGAGTCCCATCGCACCCGCCTGCTTGACGAGGCGCTCTCGCTGGGCAGGCTCGAGCTGCTGGTCAACAACGCCAGCCTGCTCGGTCCCAGTCCGCAGCCGGGGCTCGCCGGCTATCCCCTCGAGGTCCTGGAAGCAGTCTTCAAGGCCAACGTCTTCGCACCGCTCCGGCTGGCCCAGCTCGCCCTCCCCCACCTGCTGGCCTCGAATTCCGGCCGGCTGGTCAACGTCACCTCCGACGCCGCGGTCGAGGGCTACGAGGGCTGGGGCGGATACGGCTCGGCGAAGGCGGCGCTCGAACAGTGGTCCAAGGTGCTGGCGGCGGAGCAGCCGGCGCTGCGCGTCTACTGGGTCGATCCGGGCGACATGAACACCCGGATGCAGCAGGAAGCGTTCCCGGACGAGGACGTCTCCGACCGGCCGCCACCCGAGGCCAGCGTCCCGGGGTTGCTGCGACTCACCGAGGGCGACCTGCCCAGCGGGCGCTACCGGGCCCGTGACCTGGCATGAGCGCGCGCAGTCGGGCGAGAGGCGCGAGGTGACCGCACTGTCAGAGCAACTGACGAGCCCGCTCGACTTCGAGCTGCCGCCTGAGCTGGAGGCGCACGACCCGCCCGAGGCGCGCGGACGCTCGCGCGACGACGTCCGCCTGATGGTCGCCACCCGGCACGACCTCAGCCTGGTCCACGCCCGCTTCCACGAGCTGCCGCGTTTTTTGCGGCCCGGCGATCTCCTGGTGATCAACACCTCGCGTACGCTGCCCGCCTCCATACCGGCCGCTCGGGCGGACGGCACCCGGCTGGAGCTTCACCTGTCGACGCCGGTGCTCAGCGAGCCTGCCCCGGCGTACCTGTCGGGGCCGCCCGATCCGGCGCGCGACACCTGGGTGGTCGAGCTTCGCACCCCCGCCGACAGGGGCGGAAGGTCGTTCCGCGGCGCCAGGCCGGGTGAGATCTTGACCCTGCCCGAGGCTACGGCCGAGATCCTGGGACCCTATCCGCCCCTGTGCGGGCCTCAGGAGGAGTGGCCGCGTGAGTCACGCCTGTGGACGGCACGGCTGCGCCTGCCCTCCGCCCTCGGCTCCTACCTCGAGCGTCACGGCCGTCCCATCCGTTACGGCAGCGCGAGCCGCGAGTGGCCGGCGTCTTACTATCAGACGGTTTACGCGGCGGAGGCCGGCAGCGTGGAGATGCCGAGCGCGGGCCGACCCTTCACGACTGAGATGATCACCCGGCTGACCGCCCACGGCATCGACGTCGCGCCGCTCACCCTGCACGCCGGCGTCGCCTCTCTGGAGGACCACGAGCCCCCGCTTCGCGAGTACTACCGCGTCCCCGACGAGACGGCCCGCCGCGTTAGGTCGACCCGAGAGACGGGGGGCCGGGTGATCGCGGTCGGGACCACCGTGGTCCGCGCCCTGGAGACCGTGGCCGCGGGCGGCCTGGTCGCAGCCGGCGAAGGCTGGACCAACCTCCTGGTCTCACCGGCCCGGGGCGTGCGCACGGTCGACGGGCTGCTCACCGGCTGGCACGAGCCGCGAGCCTCCCACCTGCTCATGCTGGAGGCGGTCGCGGGCCGCGAGCTGCTCGAACGCTCCTACCGCGCGGCGCTCGAGCACGGCTACCTCTGGCACGAGTTCGGCGACCTGCACCTGCTGCTCCCCTGACCGCTCGCGAGGCAGTCACTTTACAGGTCTACCTTCTCCGTATACACTCGCCGCAAAAGGAGGGAGGGGGCTTATGGGTCGAAGCGATTCCCCTGAAGCGCCGCATGACGATCCCGATGAGCCGGCTGGCGATGGGGTGGGCGATACTTCCGGGGAGGCGGGGCACGCAAAACTAGGGGATCACCATGGCAGATGAGTTCAACGCTCTACTGACTGAGTTTAGCGTTGTCGGCCCGGCCTTCTGCGCCAACTTGAGGCAGGTCGTGGCCGACACGGAGCTGCGGAAGGTTGTCGCTATCTACGAGGCAGGGCTGAAGGCGGCGATGACCGGCACCGCCGAGGTGCTCCGTACCCATGTCGAGGCGCTGCCTGCCAGCCAGCGCGAGGAGATCAACCGTTTGATCGGCGCCAGCGGGGCCCGCGAGTTGATGGCGGCCACCAACGCCGCGCTCACCGGGGACCACCTTGGGAGCCTCTCGTCCCTCGCCAGCATTCCCGGGATTATCGAGATCGTCAAGAAAATCATCGAAAACTTCGTAAGCCTTCCAGGCGGCCCCGGAAAGCTGCTGCACAAGGTCGATCTCATTCTCGATGGCCTTGGCAAGCTCTTCGGATTCCCCAAGACGGCGCCCGGATCGGAGGGCACGGGTATCACCGATGCCCAGACCGCGCGACGCCAGCAGATTCGCGGCTGGATCGATGAGATCCTGCGCTTTGGAAGCGACGATCCGAAGCTGGTGAATGCGGCCAATGCCCTTCGAGACATACTCAGGAAGGGTGAGATTACCGATGATGACTTCGCCAGAGCCAAGCGCATTCGTGACGAGACGTTAGGTCCCTGACCCGGGGCTAAACGGCCGGTTTACGTCGAGGAGGAGCTGGCCTCGGCGCCGACGTCCTGACCGCGGCGGGCCAGCGAGGCGGCCACGGCACTGAACTGGGCCAGCGCGGCCTCGAGGTCCTCGACGATCTCGGCGGCGATAACCTCGGGGGGCGGCAGGTTGTCCGTGTCTTCGAGAGATTCGTCTCGCAGCCAGAAGACGTCCAGCGACGCCTTGTCGCGGGCGACCAGCTCGTCGTGGGTGAACGGCCTGAAGCGTTCCGACTCCTTGCGGTCCTGGCGAGCCCCAGGCTTGTAGCAGAGGACGAAGTCGTCGAGATCGGACCGAGTCAGCTGACGGGTCTTGAGGGTGAAGTTCTGGTTCGTCCTGAAGTCGTAGATCCACAGCTTCTGTGTCCACGCTGTCTCCTGGGGAGGCTTGCGGTCGAAGAAGAGCACGTTCGCCTTGACGCCACCGGCATAGAAGATGCCCGTGGGCAGGCGCAGCAGCGTGTGGACGTCGCACTGCTGGAGGAGCTTGCGCCTGACGACCTCCCCGGCGCCGCCTTCGAAGAGAACGTTGTCCGGAACCACGATCGCCGCGCGGCCATGGATCGTGAGCAGCGTGTGGACGTGCTGGAGGAAGTTGAGCTGCTTGTTGCTGGTGCTGACCCAGAAGTCGTCACGGAGATAGGTCAGGTCCTCCCGTTCAGTCTCGCCTTCGGCGTTGACGACCTTGTAGGAGGACTTCTTGCCGAAGGGTGGATTCGTGAGCACCATCTCGAAGCGGTCGCTGGGGTCTGACCGCAGTGAGTCGTCGACGCGGATGAAGCTCTCACTCTCCGGCGTGCCGATGCCGTGCAGGAGCAGGTTCATCGCGCAGAGCCTGGCAGTCGCGTCCACGATCTCCCAACCGCGCAGCGCCTGGTCCCGGATGAAGCGCTTCTGGTCGGGATCGACGGCCTTGGCCTTC
>VBIC01000011.1:0-407 GCA_005881425.1 Chloroflexota bacterium
CGTCAGCGCCGGCGCGAAGTGTTGAGGATGCACGGATTTGGGAGAACTGGCCGCGGGCGTCTTGAATCCGCGTCTGATCAATCACCGCAGACTCAATTGTTTGGCCGCCGACATCGAGAATGAGTGACCAGTCATGAACATCGAGCGCCTTGGCTACTACGCTTTCGATCCCGATCCACATGCGGTCGATGCCAAAGATTCCGTCCGAGCCCAATACGCCTGTGGCGTAGAGACAATCCCCGACGTCGAGCTGTCCGCCCCAAACCGCTCGCTTCCAAATCTGGGTTCCGCCACGAAGCTGAGCCGCCCGAATCCGATCCTCTGCTTCTACGATTGTAAGGCGTCCACCCGACCGCATCGACACGATCTGGCCTGAGAGGAAGCTGGGGTCAAAGGCGCTGTCGGGA
>VBIC01000011.1:505-12510 GCA_005881425.1 Chloroflexota bacterium
GAGTAGCGCGCGGCCGATTAGTTCACGACGCGTGTAATCCATGATGACCTCCCCGTCATGCCCGCAACATGAATGACGCGACGAACAAAGCGTACAAGCACAATCGCGTTTGTGTCGCAGCAGTCCTCAAAGGTGCCTCCCCTGATCGACCGCGCAAAATTACGCATCGAAGGACTGGAACAGATTGAGATTACGACTTAGAAAACATGTTGTCAAACGTCCGAGGCCGTCCAGGCGGATACCTAGGTGTAGTTCCCACACCTAGGTATCGATGATGCACAGGCGGAGCCGGGCAGACCGGCGCTGCTTCCAGTAGATCTACGGAGCCCGGTTTTCTTGCTCTCGGGTCTCCGCCAGGTTGCGGGTCCTAAACGCCCGCAGTTTGCACGCGGCGAGGTTTGGTGGGCGCAATAGGATTTGAACCTATGACCTCTTCCTTGTCATGGAAGCGCTCGTACCAACTGAGCTATGCGCCCTGCGCGGCATTTTATCGAATTGGGCGAGCCAAACAGTGCCTTCCAGCATCGGGCCAACTCATAAAGCTTTCGGCTCAGCAGCCTGCCTTGCCATTCGAATCGCCGTAGGCCAGTCTTCGGGAAAGGGCGGGGTTATTACCGCGAGGGTGGCATGGGTGAGCTCAATGATTGCTTTCCTGATGCGCCGCCTCACCGAGACGGGCGGTGCTAATAGCCTAGTTGCCGCAGCGGTAACCAGGCTGACCGAGAGGCTGAGTTCATGTAATACAGAGACAGCGCCTTGATCCTGAAACATTCCTCCAATGCGGGGCTGCGTGTCATCGCTATATCCCTGAGGCAACACCGGAGCTGTTGGATGGATTAGCTCACTTAACACACCGTAACGCCGAGAGTTAATGGGCGAAGAGATCTTTAGGGCCTTCAGCCGCGTGCGAACTGACGCCGGTGAGAGTTTGCTCTTCGTACGTTGTCGAACAGCAGTAGTCCATTCTTTGCAGCTCCTTTGGTCGGCTCCTACGAGAATCAAGAGATTGGCCGCTTCGCCTATGCTTCGAGCATGCGTCAGTGCCTCATCGTATAGGCCGAACTGCATTAAGCGGACCCCCGCCCGGCTTGCACTGACCGCGCGCATGGCAACGTACGTAACAGTGTGTTTTTCACGATCACAGCCCCAATGACAGCCTCCGAGTCTATCCAACAGAGACAGGAGATATCCGAACCTCCCGTAGATGAGCGCTACCTCCCGCCCCGGCGCAAACAGGGTCTCGATGGTTTGTGCTTCGCAGCGACCATCCAAGAGCCGTAGGCCCATGAGGAAGTCTTCACCAGAAAGCTCTATGTCGGGATGCCTAACCTCGACATCCTTATCGAAATATCGGTGCTTTACCGTGTGGTAGGGATAGCTTGTCGGCATCACGGGCGAAAATTGTAATGGTTCCTGGCCGGCTAGACTGGCAAGCCAACTTCAGGTAGTCGTCAGCGGCGGCCACCACGCTTCTGAGATTCATCAGACATCAACCAACTCGGGAGGACCGAGCGGAGAACGGCGTCCGGCAACTATCGATAGGGCACCGGCGGCTATCAGCAACAGGCCCATGCCGAGGATGACGCGGGTCACGCCCAGCAGGTCCGCGAGGCCGCCGGCCAGCAGGATGGGCAGGGCCACGGCGGCGTTGACCACCGTGAACATGGCCCCGAAGATCCGCCCCCGCAGCTCGGCCTCCGTCCGCTCCTGGAGCACGGTGAAGGCGGGGATGAAGAGGACACCGAAGGCGACGCCGCCGATGAAGCCGAAGACGGCGGGAAAGGCGAGCAGCAGCTGGGGAGCGAAGTGCCGCAGGAGCATGGGTACAGCCGCGATCAGGATCAGCGTGAGGCCGCCCGAAAGGAGACCGCCGATCAGCAACCGGCCCCGGCTGTAGTGCCTCCCCCACTGCCCCAGGTAGCTGGCGGCGGCGAGCATCCCCACCACCGCCGGGAGCAGGAACAGGTAGACGTCGGTGGGACGGAGGTGGAGCACGGTGCTCATGTACTGCGGCGCCAGGACGAAGACCGAGAAGACGACCGTGATGGTGAGGCTCAGCTGGATCACCGCGAAGCGCACCATCGGACGGCGGGCGATCGAATGGAGACCCTCGCGCAGCTCGAACAGGATGTCGGGCTCGGGCGCGTGCTCGAGGGTTCCCCTGGCCTGGAGCTTGGTGCGCAGCAACGCGACCTGCCAGGCAGCCAGGAAGAACAGAAGCGTCCCGATCCAGTAGGGGGAGTCCGTTCCCAGGAAGCGGACTGCGAGCGTCGACACCGGAACGGCTATCAGCAGGGTCAGAAAGACCGTGCTCGTGAAGAGGGAGGTCGCGGTCATCAGCTCCTCCCGCGAGACGATGAACGGGATCGCCGCCGCCTCCGCCGGAGCGAAGATCTGTCCCACCGCGCTGAAGAGGAAGGTGATCACGAGCAGGTGCCAGGTCACCGAGTGGAAGTAGGGCGTGTAGCGGCTGAGCGGGATGAGCAGGATCAGGACACCGCGGATCAGGTTGGTGGCGAACATGAGGCGCTTCTTGTCGTGGCGATCCGCGTAGACGCCGGCCAGCGGGCTGAGGAAGACGGAGGGCAGGGTGTAGGCGAGGAAGAGTATGGCCCCATGCAGGCTGGTCCGGCTGATGCTGTAGGTAAGGATCAGCAGAGAGAACATGAGGAACTTGTCGGCCAGCTGAGAGGCGACCTGGGCCAGCCAGATGCGCCGGAAGTCGGAGGAGGCGATGACTGCCCTAAAGCCACCCGGCTTGGGCAGGATCATCTCCCGCGGAGTCCTCAAGGCGCCGCCATCGTATCTAATTTCAATCCGGTTTCCAATTCGGGCCCTCACGCCTGAAGAGCGCTGCCCACTCGCTGAGGCTCAAAGTCTCGGCCCGGCGCGTGGGGTCAATGCCTGTAACGCCCAGGCGCTCCCTTGCCTCCGCCTTGGCCACGCCCAGGACCTGGGCCAGCACGTTGGCCAGCTGCTTGCGCCGGGACTGGAAGAAGGGCCGGGCGAAGCGAAAGAACGCTTTCAGCTCGTCCCGGGGCAGGGCGGGCTCGGGATCGGGAGTGATGCGCAGCAGCGCCGAGGCGACCTCCGGCACCGGAAAGAAGGCTTCGGGGGGGATGGTGAAGGCAACCTCCGCCCGCCCGTAGACCCGTACCGCCAACGTCGCCAGGCTCCAGCTGCCGGGCGGCGCGGCGATCCGCTGCGCCACCTCCCGCTGGACCACGACGTCGATGCGACGCGGCGGCGGAAGCTGCTCCAGAAGATGGACCAGCAGCGCCCCGGTCAGGTTGTAAGGAATGTTGCCCGCCACGCGGTAGGGCGGATCGACGAGCCGGCCCACCTCCTGGGCGAGCACGTCGCCCTCGACGATGCGCACGTTGGAGAGGCCCTTGAGGGTCAGCCCCAGGGCCCTGACGCAGGCCGGGTCGACCTCGACGCCCACCACCGAGCGGGCGCGTGCGGCGAGAGCCTGCGTCATGGCGCCCAGCCCGGGCCCGACCTCGACCGCCCGATCGTCGTGGCTCAGGTCGAGGGCGGTCGCGATACGCTCCAGCGTGGCCCGGTCGGCGAGGAAGTTCTGGCCCAGGCGGCGCTGGAAGCGGACCCCGAACCGGCGTGCGACCGCCCGGATGGTACCCGGAGAGCAGAGATCGAGGGAGGAGCGGCTAATCGGCGACCGGTAAGCCGAAGAGCGCGACCGCGTTGCGGGCGGTCGCCGCGGCCACGTCGTGGGCGGCGAGCCCGCACAGGAACGCGATCCGCTCCACGGTCTCAGCGATGAACTCCGGGGCGTTGGGCTTGCCCCGCCGGCTCTGGGGCGGCAGGAAAGGCGAGTCGGTCTCCACCAGCATCGCCTCTAAAGGCGTGACGCAGGCCGCTCCCTGGACCGAGTGCGCTCCCGGATAGGTCACGGTCGCGGCGAAGGAGACGAAGAACCCGCGGGCCACGGCCTCCCGAGCCGTCGCGGCGTTTCCGCTGAAGCAATGGAAGACGCCGCGCAAGCCGGGGAACTCGTCGAGGATGGCGAACATGTCGGGGAAGGCATCCCTGGTGTGCAGGACTACGGGCTTGGACAGCTCCAGGCTCAATCCCAGCATCTGGCGGAAGGCACGCTTCTGCTCCGCGGCGCTCACACGATGGTGCTCGGTGAAGTGGTAGTCGAGGCCGATCTCCCCCACCGCCGCCACCTGCGGCGCCTCTGCCAGCCGGCGCAGTGCGCGCAGCCGCTGCCCGCTGAGCGCCTCACCGGCCGCGTGTGGATGCCAGCCGATGGTCGTCCGCAGACCCGCAATCCGCTCGGTGAGATCCAGGCCGGACTGGTTGTCACGATCGTCGTCCCCGATGTTGAGCACTGCCACCACCCCGGCATCCCTTGCGGCCAGCAAGGACCGCTCCGGTGTCATCGGCGCGGGCAGGTGCAGGAGGTGCGCGTGCGAGTCGATCAGGGCAGGGACGGCTCCGGCTTCTCGATCCGGGGGAAGAGTGGACTGTCGAGCGTGGTCTGGGTGCGCGGCGCCAGCCTCCCCCACTCCCGCGCCGTCGCCCAGGGCGCCTTGAGGTCGGCCTTGACCTGGGCCGCGATCTTGGCCCCGGCCTCGGGCATGAAAGGTGACACCAGGTAGGCGGTCAGGCGGATGGCTTCGACCAGGTTGTACATGACGGTCTGGAGCCGCCGCCGCTGGTCCGACTGCCGGGCCAGCACCCAGGGCGCGCTCTCCTCTATGTACTTGTTGCCCCGGTTGACCGCATCCCAGATCAAAGCCAGCGCACCGCTGAAATCCATGTCCTTCAGGTGGCGGTCGAACCCTCGCACCGCCTTCTCGAAGGCCGTCCTCAGCCTGGCGTCGAGGGGGGTTGCGTCGCCGTCGGGCAGGGGCACTTTGCCGTCGAAGTAGCGCTGCATCATGGACAGCGTGCGGTAGACGAAGTTGCCGAGGTCGTTGGCGAGGTCGGCGTTGTAGCGGTCGGTCATCCCATCCCAGCTGATCTCGCCGTCCCGGTCGAAAGGGAGCTCGCGCAGGAGCAGGTAGCGCACCGCCTCGGGTCCGAAGGTGACGGCCGCCTCGTTGGGATCGATCGCCGTGCCCGCGCTCTTGCTGGTGCGCTCGCCGCGGTAGAGCATCCAGCCGTGGCCCCAGACTCGTCTGGGCAGGGGCAGGCCGGCCGACATCAGCATCGCCGGCCAGTAGAGGACATGGAAGCGCGTGATGTCCTTGCCGATGATGTGCAGGTCCGCCGGCCACCAGCGCCTGAAGGCGGCCTCGTCGCTGCCGTAGCCCACGCCGGTGATGTAGTTGACCAGGGCGTCGCCCCAGACGTAGACGACGTGCCGCTCGTCACCGGGAAACGGGATGCCCCAGGCGATCGTGGAGCGCGAGATGCTGAAGTCCTTGAGGCCCGCCTTGAGCCAGCCCAGGATCTCGTTTCGGCGCGACTCGGGCTGGATGAACTGGGGGTGCTTTTCGATGTGCTGCTGCAGCCGGTCCTGGTAGCGGGAGAGGGCGAAGAAATAGTTGTCCTCCTGCAGCCAGCTGGCCTTGATCGCCGGATGGATCCGGCAGTAACCGTTGTTCAGCTCGCTCTCCTGGTAAAAGGCCTCGCAGGACGGACAGTACCAGCCGCTGTACGTCCCCTTGTAGATGTCGCCCCTGGCCTGGATGGCCGCGATCAGCTTCTGGACGCCCGCCACGTGGTCGGGATCCTCGGTCCGGATGAAGCGGTCGTAGGAGATGCGGAACTGGGCCTCCACGTCTTTGTAGATCTGGGCCATCTGGTCGCTGTAGACCCTGGCCGCCATGCCCTGCTGCCGGGCAGCCCGCTCGACGTTGATCGAGTGCTCGTCGGTCCCGGTCAGGAAGAAGGTGTCGTCGCCGGCCAGCCGGTGGTAGCGCGCCAGCACGTCGGCGGCGACCAGCTCGTAGACGTAGTGCAGGGCGGGCCGATCGTTGACGTACACGATCGCGGTGGTGACGTAGAACTTAGCCATCGACGTGTTTTCTGGCCTCTCTCCACTCGCTCCCGGCCACCACGACCGTCAGCTCGCCGCGGGGCGGCACCCGCTGGAAGTGCTCGCTCAGCTCCGCGGGCGTTCCCCGTAAGAACTCTTCGTGCTTCTTGGTCAGCTCGCGTGCCACCACAACCGAGCGGGGGCCGATGGCGGCAGCCATTATAGCCAATGTCTTCAGCATTCGATGGGGCGACTCGAAGAAGAGGAAGGTCCGCCGGGACTCAGCCGCCTCGCGCAGCAGCCGCTCCAGCTCTCCCCGCCTGCGGGGCAGGAAGCCGAGAAAGGTGAACTGGTTGGTCGGCAGCCCCGAGGCGACCAGCGCGGCCAGGACCGCTGATGGGCCGGGCACGGGGATGACCTCCTGGCCCGACGCCACCGCGGCGCTGACCAGCCGGACCCCAGGGTCTGAGAGAGCCGGCGTGCCGGCGTCGGAGACCAGCGCAACGTCGTGATGCTGGAGCCGCTCCAGGATGGCTGCCAGCTGACGCTGCTCGTTGTGAGCGTGCAGGCTGACCAGCGGCCGGCGCAGGCCGAAGTGAGTCAGCAGCTTCAGGGTATGGCGGGTGTCCTCAGCGGCGATCAGGTCGACCGTCTCCAGGACGTGGAGCGCCCGCAGCGTGATGTCGTCCAGGTTGCCGATCGGCGTGGAGACGAGATAAAGCTTTCCCACTCGCTTCAGATCAGGTGAGGGACCAGCCGCTTGGTCCGCCGCATGTAATCGGCGTAGGGCTCGCCGAGCGCCTCCAGCAGCGCCCGCTCCTCGACCCGGATCCTGTAGACGAGACCCACGGCCCCCGGGACCACGGCCAGCAGTGCGGTCCAGTTGGTGAAGGCCAGGCAGTAGCCGGAGAGTGTCAGCAGGATGCCGGAGTAGGAGGGATGGCGCACGAAGTGGTAAGGACCGCGCTCGACCACCGGCTGGCCATCCCGGGTCGCGACGGTTGTGGTGAAGTAAGGGCCCAGCGTCTGCACCGCGTACCATCGCAAGCTCATGCCGGCCAGCATCAAGGCCAGGCCGGCGGCGGCCAGGCCGTGCGGGTGCCAGCTGATGGAGGCTCCGGGCACAGCCGCCGCCAGGGCCGGAGCGATCGAGATGCTGGCCACCATCGAGACGATGATCCCCGCCTGCGAGCCCCGGTCCCGGGCCAGCGACCGGTCTCTAAGCCGTCCGCGCAGACCGATGATGGTTTCCTCGGCCAGCCAGAGAACCCCGACGAGCTTGAGCGCGGTGCGCCAGCCCGGGTCGTTGAGGACCGGCGGGAGCGTGCTGGACACCTCAGTGGCCCCAGTCGCGCGGATAGCGGAACTCGCGATCGATGGTCCGGCTGGAGAGCTTGGCGATCACCGGCAGGCGCCGCTTGTACTGGTTGTCCCGGACCGTGCGCACCACCTGCTCGACGAAGCGCCGGTCGAAGCCTTCGGCCTCCAGCTCAGCGACCCGGTAGCGCCGGTCGATCAGGTAGTAGAGGAGGCGGTCCACGACCCGGTACTGGAACCCCAGCTCGGTCTCGTCCGACTGGCCCGCCCAGAGGTCGGCCGTGGGAGCCTTCTGCACGATCTGAGTCGGCACACCCAGGCCCTCGGCCAGCTCCCAGACCTGAGTCTTGTAGAGGTCGCCGAGCGGATTGATGGCGCTGGCCATGTCGCCATAGATGGTCCCGTAGCCGAGCAGCAGCTCGGTCTTGTTGCTGGTGCCGAGCACGAGCGCGCGCCAGGCCCAGGACTGGTCGTAGAGGATGGTCATACGCTCGCGCGCCATCTTGTTGCCGCGACGCCGCTGGTCGGCCTCAGGAAAGCGCGCGAAGTAGCTGTCGATCTGGGGACTGATGTCGATCTCCTGACAGGAGATGCCGAGCTGCTCCACCACCGCCATCGCGTCCGCCCGGCTCCGGGGATCGCTGCCCCGGTAGGGAAGGAGGAAGGCCTTGACCGCCGCCGGACCCAGCGCCTCCGCGGCGAGCCGCGCCGCCAGGCTCGAGTCCACGCCTCCGCTGAGTCCCAGCACCACCCGTTCGAAGCCGACCTTGCGCACCTCGTTCTGGATGAAGCGGACCAGAATCTTGCGCACCAGGGGCACGTTGATGGCCAGCGGGGCGAACGGAGGGTCAGTACGGGCGGCGGGTTCGCTCATGCCATACCCGGCGCAGCTCGGTGATGGTCACCTCGAGCCGCTCGTCCCTGAGCAGCGGGTTGGCCAGGCGCTCGCGCCGGATCTCGCCCAGGTCCAGGGTGGCGGTGGCCAGGGCCTCGTCCGCGTCCTCGGCCTGCGCCAGCACGTCGCCGTTGGGGCCGATGACCATCGACCCGCCCCAGAAGTTGGCGCCGTCCTCGTAGCCGACCCGATTGCAATAGAGGAAGAAGGTGGTCAGGAACTGACCGTAGGTGCGGCAGACCAGGCCGTAGGACTCCGCCGTGCCCAGCCGCTCGTCGGTGGTCACGCCCCGTCCAGGGCTGGCGGAGGGACAGATGATCAGGTCCACGCCCTCGAGGCTCAGCACGTAGGCCGTGGAAAGGTGCCAGATGTCCTCGCAGATCAGGATCCCGGCCCGGCCGTAGCGGGTGGGGAAGCTTCGAATCCGATCGCCCGCGGCCAGATAGCGGTGCTCATCGAACATGCCGTAGGTCGGCAGGTAGACCTTGCGATGGACATGGACCAGCTCTCCTCCGCTGAGATAGAGGCTGGCGTTGAAGTAGCGGCGATCCGATTCCTCCAGGACCGCCCCCACCACCAGGTCGCAGTCGCGGGAGAGCGCCTCGAGCTCGCGCAGCTCCGCTGCCTCCAGGGTGATCGCCATGTCGGGGACGAGGTCCTTGAGGAAGTATCCGGTGAGGCTCAGCTCGGGGAAGACGAGAAGCTCCAGGCCGGCCTGGGTGGCCCGATCCACCCACTCGCGATGCCGGGCCAGGTTGCGCTCGCGGTCGCCCAGGCTCACGTCCATCTGGGCCAGGCCGACGCGCAACCGTCCGCCGCCGGTCATCGCCAGGCCCCGGCCGGCAGGGGCACGTCCCTGGAGAGCCAGCGGGCGATGGCCGGCGCGGTCTCCGCCGCCTCACCCACGTGCACGGCGGCTTTGGGCAGGGCGTCCAGGAAAGCCTGGCCGTAGGTGCGGTTCGCGATCCTGTGGTCCAGGAGGACGGCGGCGCCCCGATCCGAGCGGCGGCGGATCAGCCTGCCGAACCCCTGCTTGAGACGGAGCACGGCTTCGGGCAGCATCAGCTCGGTGAAGGGATCGCGCAGGCGGGCGCTGCGCGCCACCTGGACGGGATCGGTCGGGACCCGGAAGGGAAGGCGGACGATGACCACGCAGGAAAGCGCATCTCCCGGGACGTCGATGCCTTCCCAGAAGCTGCTCGTGCCCAACAGGATCGCCCGGGGATCCTCCTCGAAGCGAGCCAGCAGCTGGCGGCGGGTGCCGTCGAAGTTCTGGGCCAGGACGGGGAGATCCGGGGCGGCCAGGATCTTGAGACGGTCGGCCACGTCGCGCAGCTGCAGGTGTGAGGTGAAGAGGACCAGCGTCCGGCCCTCGAGCACCCGGCCGATCGCGGCCACGGTCTCCGCCACCTGATCCGGAAAGCGCGGGTCGGCGAGCTCGTAGAGGTCGGTGGGCAGGCAGAGGAGTGCCTGGGCCAGGTAATCGAAGGGCGACGCCAGGATCATCTCGTGGGCGTCGTCGTCCTGGGCCACGCCGCGCCGGAAGTAGGTGAAGGAGCCGGCCACGGCGAGGGTGGCGGAGGTGAAGACCACCGTTTGCTTGCCGGCCAGGGCCCGCTCCTGGAGGATCAGTCCGGCCTGGGTGGGCGCCGCCTGCACCATCGGGCGCCCCGACCGGCGCTCGGCCAGCGTCCAGTAGAGGCGGGTGGGCCGGGGCCGGTGGAAGGCTTCGTCGACCAGGGCGACGCGCTCCCCGAGCTGGCCCAGGAAGAGCTCCAGCTCACGCTCGGCGTGGGCATTGGGCTCGACCGTGAGCTGGGAGGCCGCCCCCTCCAGCGCCGCGCGGAAGGCGGCGAAGGCGGGCGCCAGGCGACCGGCCGGCCCCACCACCCGGGCCAGCTCGCTGGAGCGCAGGCGCTCGGCGTCGAGCAGGATTCGCGGGTCGGTCCAGGGGCGCTGCAAGGGGACGGCGTCGCCGACGGCCAGGGTCCGCAGCGCCGATCGAAGCAGGGTGAAGGTCTCCACGACCTGGCCTCGCAGGCTCCCGGCCAGCGCCTGGACGGCGCCGTCGAGAGGTCCGCAGGCCGCGCGGAACCAGGTCAGGGTGCCCTCCAGGCTCTCGCGCAGCTCCTCCTCTCCCACCCTGGCGGTCAGGCTTTCGACCGCTGCCTCCTCCAGCTGGTGGGCCTCGTCGACGACCAGATGCTGATAGGGCGGGAGCACGCTCCCGCTGCCCAGCGCGTCGGCCAGGAGCAGGGCATGGTTGGTGACGATCAGGTCGGCGTCCTGGGCGGCGCGGCGGCTGTTCCAGTAGAAGCAGCGCTGGGCCCGGAAGTTGGGACAGTGACCGGCCAGGCAATCGTCCGCGGTCGACGCGGCGCGCAGCCAGAAGACATCCTCCATCCCGGTGAGGCGGATCTCCGACCGGTCACCATGGCTCGACTGCGCCAGCCAGACCAGCATCCGCAGCTTGAACCTGACCTCCTCGGGCGACCAGCTCCCGTCCGCCCGCCGGCTGGGCGCGTTCAGGTAGCGGTTCCAGCGGCGCAGGCTGACGTAATTGCTCCGTCCCTTGAGCATCAGCGCCTTGAAATCGAAGGGAAGCCAGCGCCGCAGGAACGGGATGTCCTTGCGATAGAGCTGCTCCTGAAGGGTGATGGTGTTGGTGGCGACCACCACCCGTTCCTTGCGGGCCACCGCGTGGTGCAGGGCCGGGACCAGGTAGGCGAGCGACTTGCCCGTGCCCGGGCCGGCCTCGACCAGCAGCCGGCCGCCGCGGGCGAACAGCTGGGCGACGGCCAGCGTCATCTGCAACTGCGCCTCGCGCAGCTCGTAGCCGTCGAGCTCCTGGGCCATCGGCCCCTGCGGACCGAGAAGCGACTGGATCGCCCGCGGGTCCATCAGGGGGGTGCCGCTCCTGGACGGGGGACCGGCCTCAGGCTCGGGCGGCGGCAGGCTCGAGATACCGCTCGCTCCCCGGCGGCTCACGTCCTCCAGGAAATCGCGCACCGGGTCGAGCCAGCCCGACGTCACCTCCAGCATCCGCTCCAGCAGCTCGGCCGGCAGCCCTCGGGTGAACTCGCCCAGGTAGCGGAACAGCTGGCGGGCCGCGTCGGCGTCCGAGAGGGCGCGGTGCGGATGAGGATGGCGCAGGCCCAGCTGCCGCGAGAGATGCGGCAGGCTGTGGCTGGGAGCCATGGGAAGGAGGATGCGCGCCAGCTCGAGGGTGTCGAAGAGCTCATAGACGGCTCCCTCCCGGCCGTCCAGGAGGAAGGACAGGTCGAAGCTGCCGCTGTGGGCAACCACCGGGGTGTCTCCCACGAAGTCGATCAGCTCGGCGAGCGCGTGCTCTGGGTCCGGGGCGTGGGCCACGTCCCTGTCCGAGATGCCTGTCAGCTGCTGGACCGCGGGCGGGATCGCGACCTCGGGACGGACGAGCGACTCGTAGCTGGCCAGGACCTCTTCCCCCCGAAAGCGCACCGCGCCGACCTCGATGATCCGGTCCACCCGCGGCGCCAGGCCCGTCGTCTCCAGATCCAGCGCGACGAACGTCCTGTCCACCAGACGACTATGGCAGACGGCCGCTCACAAGAGTTTGGCCGCTTGCTCCGCCAGCTCGCTGCGCTGGCCCTTGGTGAGGGTCACGTGGCCTGCCAGCGGGTTGTCCTTGAACTTTTCTACCGCGTAGCAGAGGCCGTTGCTGCGGAAATCCAGGTAGGGGTGGTCGATCTGGTTGGGATCCCCGGTGAGGACGATCTTGGTCCCCTCGCCGGCCCGGGAGACGATGGTCTTGACCTCGTGAGGGGTCAGGTTCTGGGCCTCGTCCACGATGATGAACTGCTG
>VBIC01000011.1:12549-12991 GCA_005881425.1 Chloroflexota bacterium
CGAAGATCCCCTTCTCCTGGATGTTCCGGATCATGTCCGCGGCCATCTGTTCCTTGTAGATCCCGGCCATCAGGTACTCGAGGTTGTCGTAGATCGGCTGCATCCAGGGGCGGAGCTTCTCGTCCTTGTCGCCCGGGAGGTAGCCGACGTCCTTGCCCATGGGGATGACCGGACGGGTGACCAGCAGGCGTCGATAGCGATGCTGGTCGAGGACCTTGTGCAGCCCCGCGGCCAGCGCCAGCAGCGTCTTCCCCGTCCCCGCCTGCCCGGTCATGGTGACCAGCGGAATCCTGTCGTCGAGGAGGATGTCGAAGGCGAAGCGCTGCCCCAGGTTCTTGGGCTGGATGCCCCAGATCTCCTTCTTGATCGGGACCAGGGCCATGACCTGCCTCGTCTCGGCGTCGAATCGGCCGAGGGCGCTCGACTTGGTCCCGTTGAGAGA
>VBIC01000063.1:0-483 GCA_005881425.1 Chloroflexota bacterium
GCTCGTGGGGGAGGTGGGGTGTCGCGTGAAGCAGGCTTCTTTGGTGTCCGGCGGTCCGCTGTCGACGCCTCAGGCCAGCTTGAGAATCTTCGCCCTAGGCGCGGTTCGCGCTCTCGCCGGGCCGGTCCACCTCGATCCGCTCAGAGCGCGTGCCGGCCGGCTGCTGACCCTACTGATCAGCCTTCCCGATCACAGCGGGATCAAGGAACAGGTTGCCGAGCGGCTGTGGCCCGACGACTTCAAGGCCTTGAACAACCTGCACGCGGCGGTCCGCGACCTCCGCGTCTGGCTTCGGGACTCCGCCTCCATCGAGAGCTATGGCGCCGATTTCCGGTTGAAGGATGCCTACGTCGACGCGGACGAACTGGAAACCCTGGTTCAGCGCGCTCGGCAGCGGCGCCCGGCGGGTGACGCGGAGGCGGCTCGTTCCTACATGGAGGCCGTACGGCTGTATAGAGGGCCCTTCTTCGCTCAGTACGATTT
>VBIC01000063.1:510-4402 GCA_005881425.1 Chloroflexota bacterium
GAAGCGGCGCTGGCCCGTCACGAGTTCTTGAACGCCGTCGAGCTCGCGAGCCGCGCGTCAGCGATCAGTCCACCTCGGGAGGATGCCCTGAGGGTCGAGATGATCGCGCTCTGCCAACTCGGGCGCCGATCGGAGTCGCTCATCCGATATCGAGATTGCGAGGTGTACCTCCGCCGGGAGGTCCGGTGCCGACCGGATCCGCTGACCAGCCGGTTAGAGGAGCGGCTGCGCCACGGGGATTGCCCGACCATCCGCGAGGCTCAGACGGAGTTCCTCTCCGCGATGACCTCCTAGCCTGAACAGCTAAGAAGGCCGGTGGGCGGCGGGGGTGTCGGAGACCTCGCCGCGCAGGGTGCGCAGGCCGTGGGGGAGCGCCTCCATGATCGCCTCGAGGCTGTCGCCCGCCCCCCGCGGGCTGCCCGGCAAGGCGAGCACCAGGGTCCGCCCGCAGACCCCCGCCAGCGAGCGGGACAGCATGGCGTGGGGAGTCTTGCGCAGGCCGGCGGCGCGCATCGCCTCCGCCATCCCGGGCACCTGGTAGTCCAGCATCGGCTCGAGCGCCTGCGGCGTCTTGTCTCTGGGTCCCAGCCCCGTGCCGCCGGTCAGGACGATCAGGTGCGGATCCGCCTCGAGGAAGCGCCGGACCTGGGTCCGGATCTCCTCCTCATCGTCGGTGACCACGGCGCGGCCGACGATCTCCGCCGGGAGCCGCTGCAGCATCTCGGCCAGCCGCTCGCCGCTCTCGTCGACCCTCTCGCCGCGAGCCCCCTTGGTGCTCACGGTCAGGACGCAGGCGCGGGTGGGCACCCGGCCAGTTTAGTGTCGAGCGCCGTAGCGGCGGGTGAAGACCTCGCGCAGGCCGGCGTGCCGGCGCAGGAGCCGCATCGCGAGCGCCGCCTGTCCCTCGACGTATCCGATCCCGACCATCATGCGCGTCTCACGTCCCAGCCCATCCCCGCTGAGCGCGGCGTCACTGAAGCTGGTGGCCATGCTGAAGAGCATCACCGTCCCCCGGGGGCGGCAGAGAAGCACGCTGGCCATCTCCGTGCCCGGGACGTCGACCACGTTCACGACCACGTCCGCCTCCACGATCCCGGTCGCTCGGGCTACGGCCCTGGCGCAGTCGATGGGCCGGGTCGCGTCCGCCTGGACACAGTGGTGGGCGAGGCCGGCGCGGCGCACGTCGTCGAGCATCGCGGGGTCGCGGTCCACGGCCACCAGCGTCCCGCCCTGGGCGCGCTCCCGCGCCAGCGCCAGGCAGAGCAGTCCCGAGGCGCCCCCGCCTCCGAGCACCACCACCCGGTCGCCTCTGCGGCAGAGTCGCGCCAGCTGCGCCGGGGCGCTGCTCACGTCCAGGGCGGCGAGGGTGACGCCGAGCGGGAGGTCGTCGGGGGCGACCGCGATGGGAAAGGCCCGGCAGAGGATGGCGTGGCCCTCCACCTCCACCTGGTGGGTGGCCAGGTGGACCTCGAGCACCCGCTCCAGGTGCAGCGGCGTCAGGGTCAGTGAGACGAGGCTCACGATGCGCGTGCCGCGAGGGATCCGGCGGGCCCGCGAGGCCCGCCTGGCCCGGCCGATCAGGACACCCCCCGACCCGGTTGAGGGGTTCTCGAGCTTGCCCCGTTCGCGGACCACGGCCATGATCCGGCGGCCGATGGCGGCCTGGTCGTCCCCGCCCTCCTCGCGGAGCTGGCGGAAGCTGACCGAGTCGACCTGGAGGCGCTCGCAGTCCACGACCAGCTCTCCCGGCCGGGCAGGGAGGCCCGGATCGAGTCGGAGCGCGGCCTGGGGCAGGACCCCCGGCGGCTCCAGGACGCGGTCCACGCCGAGACCGGCGAAGGCGGCTGCGGCTCTGGTCACAATGCCTGTGGCGGACTCACGGAGCAGGCGTTAGGAGAACGCCCCGCTCACCCCTTGACGCGCAGGCCGACGGGGGGAGCGATCGAGCGGCAGAACTCGACCACCGCCGGACGGATCTCCATCAGGTCGCGATAGCCGAAGGCGACGCACTGCTCGAAGGGAGGCCGGCGCGCGACCGCGGAGGGCGGCGCGGCGTCGGCGTCGTAGAGGAGGAGCACCGGCCGGCCGCGACCGCTCAACCAGCCGGCCTCGAAGCCGACACCGGTGGACCGGCCCGACGCCTCCAGGCAGCCGGCGTCCGCCTCCAGCAGCTCGCGGCGCATCATCTCCGCGATCAGCTCCGGCCGGTCGTCGCCGGTGCGGTATTCCGGGTCGGCCACCCGCTCGCAGAGGACGTCGGCACCGGCGTCGATCAGCGCCCGATGCGCCAGCTGGACCGCTTCCAGCGCGCGCGGGCCCAGCTCCCCGCTCACCGGCCGGCCCAGGTAGACCTTCATCGCCGGCGGCGGGAGCGGTGCAGGCCCAGGCTCATCAGCACCAGCCCGAGCAGAGGGTCGAGCGGCAGCAGCGCCGCGCCGAGGATCGCAGCCAGCCAGCCTGTCCGTGCGGCTCGGGTCAAGGGCATCCCCGGATTATCCGGCATCGGCTTCCTCGTCGAGGGCGTCCCCCGGCTCGGCCGCCGCGGGGTCGCCCTTCTTGCGCCGGGCGGGCCGTTCGGCGGAGAGGGGACGGACGTCGAGGCCCTGGCGCATCAGGTGGATGCTCTCCAGGGTCGAGAGGAGCTCGACCAGCCACCCGACCCGGTAATGGACCGCAAACCAGGTCTCGCCCGCAGGGGGATGGCGATGGCGCCGGCGCCAGCGGCCGACCGCCTCCTTGAAGGTCGGCGCGAATCCTTCCATGGGGAACGGAATGCCATTCTAGGTCGAGCGTGGCAAGGTTGACAGGCTGGCAGGCGTTGGGTTATCAGGCACCGCTGCCTATAATCGGACTCCAGAGTGCGCCTGAGCGAAATCATGTCGCTGGCGGACCGGCTCGCGGGATGCGAGCAGACGCCGGCCGATTCCCAGGTCTATCTCGACGGAGACGTGCGGCGGGTGCTCTTCGGGATCGACATCGACGTGGGAGAGCTGCTGCTGGCCAGGATGATCGGCGTGGATGGAGTGATCGCGCACCATCCCATCGGATCACGCGCGCGCCTCGACTTTCCCCAGGTCATCGAAGGCCACGAGGAGCAGATGGTGTCAGCCGGGATCCCGCAGCCGATCGCCCACGACGCCATGCTTGCCCGCAAACGTCCGATCGAGCGAGCCCTGCACTCAGCAAACTACGACCGGGTGGTCGACGCCGCGCGCCTGCTCCGAATGCCGCTGATGAACATCCACCTGGCCGCCGACCTGATCGGCCGCCGGGTCTTCATGGACTTCGTCGCGCGCCGGGTCACGACCACCACTCCTGTGGGAGAGCTGCTTGAGGGGCTGCGGTCGATTCCCGAGATGCGGGCGTCGCTGGTTCAACCGGAGCTGTGGCTCGGCTCATCCGACAACCCAGTCGGCCGCTGGGTGGTGCAGATGGCCGCGGGCAGCAACGGAGGCGCGCCCGTCTTCCGCACCTATTACGAACATGGCATCAGCACCATCATCGCCATGCACATCGATCGCGAGGATCTGCGCCAGCTCGAGGCGGACGCCCGCGAGGGCGTGAACCTACGCCATCGGACTCAACCGGGTCATCGACGCGCTCGAGGAGCGCGGCCTCGAAGTCGTGGCCGGATCCGGCCTGATCAAGCTCTAGGAGGAAAGGTTGGATTCGACATCGCGGGCCTATAGCAACGAGACCGAACGCCGCAGCAACCTCCGACGCCTCGACGATCTGCTCGAGGCGCTGGAACGGTTGAACCTGGCCGACGCGCACGAGCTACCCCAGCCGGTCCGCGAGCGGCTGGTCCAGGAGGGGATCGAGATCGAGCCGGGTGTCAGCTTCAGCCGCCTGATCGAGCTGGTCTGGGCGCAGCAGGAGAAGTACCTGATCG
>VBIC01000224.1:0-1374 GCA_005881425.1 Chloroflexota bacterium
TGAAGTTCCCTCCCGTCCCCCCTCTCGTGCTGCGGCCCGTCAGGCCTGGGTGGAACGACTCGCCCGCTTCCCAGCCTCGGGCCTCAGCGCCGCAGCGTTCTGCGCCCAAGAGGGTGTCGCGCTGGCCTCCTTCTATGCCTGGAAGCGGCGGCTGGCCGGAGCCGATGCCACGCAAGGCGCTGGCCCGCGTCTGCTGTCCGTGCGTGTCGCCACCCCCCGTGCAGCGCTGGAGCTGCTGTTGCCTTGCGGAGCGATCGTGCGTCTGCTGCCGGACAGTGACCTGATCTGGGTGCGGGCTGTGGTGGACGCTCTGGGAGGCGCCTCATGATTAGCTTCCCGCCAGCCGTCCAGCTGTGGTATTGCCGCGATGCGGTCGATATGCGACTCGGCTTCGATGGTTTGTTCAACCTGGTACGGTCCCGGCTGAACGCGGATCCCCTGTCGGGCCACCTGTTCATCTTCCGCAACCGGACGGCCGACCGTCTGAAGACTGGGGCGGGCACGGCTTATGCCTGTGGTGCCAGCGCCTCGAAGCCGGCCGCTATCACTTCCCGGAGGCCCCGGCGGATGCCGCCAGCGTCGAGCTGACCGCCGGCCAGTTCCAGATGGTGCTCGACGGCATCGACCTGTCGCGGGTGCGCCGCTTCAAGCGCCTGGGACGGCCCTGACCGAACGGGCGCGGTACTGCGCAGCTGCGCTGGGGTTGGATAGAGTATGGACGCTCCTGCTCAGCCCTCCGACGCGCCGTTGCCCGACGACGTCGCCGCGCTGCAGCGCATGGTCCGTGAGCTGCTCGCGGAGGTCACGCGGCTGCGCGCCGAGAATACGGATCTGCGGAGCAAACTCGACCAGGCGCTGCAACACCGCTTCGGCCGCCGCTCCGAACGCCAGCGGCCAAAGCGGCCGGCAGACGACGCGGACCGGCCTGCGCGGCGTGACCTGCACGGCCGCACCGCGCTGCCCGCAGACCTGCCCCGCCGCGAGGTGGTCTATGACCTGACCGAAGCGGAACAGCGCTGTCCCTGCTGCGGCCAGCCGCGCGTCTGCATCGGCACGCAGGCGGCCGAACAACTGGACCTGGAGCCGGCACGCCTGTTGGTGCTGCGCACCGTCAAGAAAACGTACGCCTGCGCGCACTGCAACCCGGCCACGGTGCCGCCGGAGCAGCGCATCCGGACGGCGGGACCGGAGCAGGTCGGGCCCATCGCCAAGGGCTTGTGCGGCCCCGGGCTGTTGGCCCACGTCGTCACCGCCAAGTTCGCCGACCACACACCCCTGCACCGCCTCGCCGGGCAGCTGGCCCGCGCTGGCGTCCGGGTCGCGGCCTCCACGCTGGGCGATTGGGTGCGCGGTGCGGCGGACCTATTGGAGCCG
>VBIC01000224.1:1473-1869 GCA_005881425.1 Chloroflexota bacterium
GCGTGGCGGGGGTCGACCGCACCCGCAAGGCCCACCTGTGGGCATGCATCGGTGACGCCGATCACCCTTACGTCGTCTTCGACTTCACGGCGGATTCCACCGCGGCGGGGCCGGAGGCGTTCCTCGACGGTTACCGAGGCTACCTGCAGGCCGACGCCCTGGCCCAATACGAAGGGCTGTACGGCGGGGACCGCATCCGACACGTCTGCTGTTGGGCGCACGCCCGCCGCAAGTTTGTCGCCGCAGCCGAGGCGGGCGACGCGCGCGCCCCGGCGGCGCTGGAGTGGATCCGGCAGCTCTACGCCATCGAGCGCGGCCTGCCGCCGCTGCTGCCGCCCGCGGACGACCCCCGGACGCAGCAACAACGGCAGGAGCGGGAAGAGCAACGCCACCTCC
>VBIC01000064.1 GCA_005881425.1 Chloroflexota bacterium
AGCGGATGATGGCCACCCGGGGAGCGATCATCTCCTTGCTGCGGCACGCCTACGTGCGTCGGGACAAGGTGGCGCTGGTCGCCTTCAGCGGGAGGAGCGCCCGGATCGTGCTGCGCCCCACCTCCAGCGTGGACCTGGCCGAGCGGCGTATGGAGAGGCTGAGCATCGGCGGCACCACGCCGCTCACCCACGGGCTGGTCACGGCCCTCAAGCTGATCAAGACCGAAAGGCTCCGCGACCCGCACGTCTATCCGCTGCTGGTGCTGATCAGCGACGGCCGGGGCAACATCAGCCTCTTCGGCGAAGAGCCGTTGCTCGAGGCTCAGCGGTGCGCGGCCCAGATCAAGTCTGACGGCATCCGGGCCATGGTGATCGACTCCACGCGCGACTTCAGCCACCAGCCCGGACACGCGCGCAGCCGGATCGCCAGCCTCTACGGCGCCTATGCCTTCAACGTGTGCGGCGACCTGGCCGAGCGCCTGGGCGGCCGCTACTACGGTCTCCTCGACCTCTCCCAGAACGCGATCGTGGAAAGCGTCAACCGCGAGATGCGCCAGGCCAGCCGCAACCCGGCGGCCTCCAACGAATGAGCATGGAGCGGTACGTCTACCCCTTCAGCGCCATCGTCGGGCAGGATCGAATGAAGCTCGCCCTCATCCTCAACGCCATCCACCCGGCGATCGGCGGCGTGCTGATCCGGGGCGAGAAGGGGACGGGCAAGTCGACCGCGGTCCGTGCGCTCGCCCGGCTGCTGCCCGAGCAGACGGTGGTCTCAGACTGCCCCTACCACTGCGACCCCGACGCCTCCGAGGCGCTCTGCCCCGACTGCCGCGAGCGCATCGGCCGCGGCGAGACCCTTCCCCGAGCCCGGCGCCGCATGCGGGTGGTCGAACTGCCCATCAACGCCTCCGAGGACCGGGTGGTGGGGGCGATCGACATCGAGGCTGCGATCAAGAGCGGCGAGCGGCGCTTCGAGCCCGGCGTGCTGGCTGAAGCCAACCGCAACATCCTCTACGTCGACGAGGTCAACCTCCTCGACGACCACCTGGTCGACGTCCTCCTCGACGCCGCCGCGATGGGTGTGAACGTCGTGGAGCGCGAGGGCGTGTCGGTCTGGCACCCCGCCCGCTTCATCCTGGTGGGGACGATGAATCCGGAAGAGGGCGACCTCCGACCCCAGCTCCTCGACCGCTTCGGCCTGACGGTGGACGTGGAGGGGATCAAGGACATCGGCCAGCGGGTGGAGATCGTGGAGCGGCGCGAGGAATGGGAGGAGGATCCGAGCGGCTTCAGCGAACGCTACCTCGACGAGGACAGCACGATCGGGCGGCGGATCGCGGAGGCGATCCCGCGCTTCCACTTGATCAAGGTGCCGGTTGCGGTTCTGCGGTCGCTGGCCGAGCTGAACGTCAGCCTGCAGGTCGACGGGCATCGGGCCGACCTGGTGGGGCGGAAGGCGGCCCAGGCGCTGGCCGCCTACCGGGGGGAGCCGGAGGTGGGGCTGGTCCAGATCAACGAGGTGGCCGACATGGTGCTGGCCCACCGGGTCAAGGGCGGCTCCCAGCGTGACCTGGGCGATCTCGGCCAGGCCCTGGCCAACCTCTCCCGCGCCTCTCGCTAGCTCGCGCCCGCCCGCCCGGGGCCCGAGCGCATGTTTGGGTAATCTGGGACTCACTTGTTATGGTATAAGTACGCTAATCTCCGGAACCGGGAGGTGAATCGCAGTGGTCAAAGACCCGAAGCCCGGCGAAGGCGCGCAGGAAGGCGGAGACATGCCGCCGACCGAGCCGGCGGAGCGTCCCGACGCCAAGCCGCAGACCAAGGGCCCCGACACCGGGACGCCGGAGGAGCGGCCCAACGAATAGGCCGCGATAGAGGGCGCGAGCCGTGCTCCGTACACCTGCGCGGCTCGCGCCTTGCAAGGCTGAAAGCGTAAGACCGCGTCCGTATACTCTCGTGGTGCCCACTCCGACACGATCGATCCGCGCCATCTCGGTCATCGCCCACGTCGATCACGGCAAGACCACGCTCTCCGATCGCCTGCTCGAGTTCACGGGCACGGTCGCCCCGCGGGACATGGTGGAGCAGGTGCTGGACCAGCTGGATCTGGAGCGGGAGCGAGGCATCACCATCAAGGCCCAGGCGGTGCGCATGCTCTACACCGCGTCCGACGGCCAGACCTACCAGATCAACCTGATCGACACTCCCGGCCACGTCGACTTCTCCTACGAGGTCTCCCGGGCGCTGGCGGCCTGCGACGGAGCGATCCTGGTGGTCGACGCCTCGCAGGGGGTCGAGGCGCAGACGATCGCCAACGTGCACCAGGCGCTCGAGCACAAGCTGGTGATCGTGCCGGTCATCAACAAGATCGACCTGCCCCAAGCCGATCCGGAGCTGGTCCGCGCGGAGATCGAGAAGGTGATCGGGATAGACGGCGATCAGGCGATCCTGGCCAGCGCACGGCTGGGCACCGGGACCCGGGAGATACTCGAGGCCGTCGTCGCGCGCGTGCCGCCGCCGACCGGCGACCCGGCCGCTCCGCTGCGGGCCCTGATCTTCGACGCCAAGTTCGACACCTATCGCGGGGTCGTGACCTACGTCCGCGTGCTGGATGGGACGCTGCGGCCCAAGATGCGCATCGAGATGATGCAGACGGCGAAGTCCTTCGAGGTGGACGAGGTGGGGATCTTCCGCCCCATGCGGACGCCGATCGAAGAGCTCTCGGCGGGTGAGGTCGGTTACCTGATCGCGAACATCCGCAACGTGCGCGACTCACGCGTCGGCGACACGGTGACCGACGCCGCGTCACCTGCCAGGGAGCCGCTGCCCGGCTACCGGCACGTGACTCCGATGGTCTTCGCAGGCCTTTTTCCCACCGACAGCGACCAGTACGAGCAGCTCAAGGAGGCTCTGGAGAAGCTTCAGCTGAACGACGCGGCGCTGGTCTACGAGCCGGAGACGTCGGCTGCGCTCGGCTTCGGCTTTCGCTGCGGCTTCCTCGGGCTGCTCCACATGGAGATCGTCCAGGAGCGGCTGGAGCGGGAGTTCGACCTCACCCTGTTGGCCACCGCTCCCACGGTCGAGTACCGGGTCCGCCTGCGTGGCGGGGCGGAGCTCCCGGTGGACAATCCCGCGCACCTGCCGAACCCTTCCGAGATCGAAGCCATCAGCGAGCCGATGGTCAACGCCACGCTGGTCGTGCCCAGCACCTACGTGGGCAAC
>VBIC01000012.1:0-1325 GCA_005881425.1 Chloroflexota bacterium
AGTGCGGGATTCGAACCCGCGGTGGAGGTTTTGCAGACCTCTGCCTTACCACTTGGCTAACTCGCCTGTGCCCGACAGTCGTCGTGACAGACAATCGCCAAGTCTATCGCACGGCGAAAATCGGCTGTCAACTTCATAATGCCAGCCGGTGCGATCCCAACCTTCACCCTCCGTGCTCCCCTTGGGGCTGGGCATCCTCGGCCTCGGCCTGGTCCTGGCGGCCTGCGCACCGCAGATCGCGCTGCCCCAGGGGGACTCGATCCGGATCGGGGCTCCGATCTCGCTGACCGGCAGCCAGGCCCAATCCGGGCAGATGGTCGACGAAGGCTACCAGTTCTGCCAGGACTGGGTCAACGGCCAGGGCGGGGTCAGGATCGGCGGCGTCTGGCACCACCTGGACATCGTCCGCGAGGACGACCAGAGCCGGCTCTCGATGAGCGCGGCCATCACCACCCGGATGGTCAGCCAGGACGGAATCAAGCTGCTGCTCGGCCCCTCGAACAACGCCACCACGCTGAAAGACGCGCAGATCGCGGACGCCCACAGCGTCCCAATGGTAGAGGGCGCCGGCCTCTCCGAGGGCATCTTCTCCGCCGGCAACCGCTGGGTCTTCGGCGTGACCGCGCCGGCGTCACGCCAGATGCAGGGCGTGATCGACCTGGCTCTCGCGCACTGGGCAGCGCCCCACTCGGTGGCCATCGTCTACGCCAACGACTCCCTCTCCTCGGAGATGGCGGCGCAGGCGCGAGACTATGCCGTCAGCCGAGGGCTGTCGCTGACCTACTTCGACAACTTCGCCGCCGGCAGCAATAACCCGGGACCACAGATCGGGGCAGCGCTTTCCACACAGCCCGACCTGCTGCTCGAGACCGGCCAGGTGCGGGACAGCGTCCAGACGATGCAATCCCTGCGCAGCTGGACGCCGCAGACCCAGATGATCGGGTTCAGCGAC
This sequence comes from Chloroflexota bacterium, assembly GCA_005881425.1. GTDB lineage: Bacteria > Chloroflexota > Dormibacteria > CF-121 > CF-121 > CF-120. Next base: position 953 of record VBIC01000012.1, read on the forward strand.
GGGCCGGGCGCGGACGGGTTCGTCGCGAGCCTGCAGAAGACGGCGGAGAACGTGGTTGGGACCTCGCAGTGGGTGGCCGGCGCCCGCACCCAGGTCTCCTACTTCCTGACCAGCGCGGATTACGCCGCGCAGTACCAGTCCCGCTTCGGGCATCCGCCCAACGCGCAGAGCGCGGCGGCGACGGCGTCCTGTCTGGCGCTGCAGATGGCGATCCAGCAGGCAGGTTCGTCGGACCCCGACCGCGTCCGCGCGGCTCTCACCCGTCTCGACCTGAACATCTTCTTCGGCCGGATCAAGTTCGACCAGCGAGGGGCGAACATGGCCAAGACGGTCTACGTGCTGGAGGTCGAGAAGGGAAAGGCGCAGGTGGTCT
>VBIC01000012.1:1430-13397 GCA_005881425.1 Chloroflexota bacterium
CACGCCGGCCCCGGTCGGACCGCGCGGAATCGCCTTGAGCTCCACCGCATCCTGCACGGCGCTGCCCGCGATGTCCAGGTGCACCCAGGGACGGCTGTCCACGAACTCCCGCAGGAAGATGGCGGCGGTGGTGGCCGCCGCCCAGGGCACGAAGGCGTTCTTCAGGTCGGCCACCTCGCTGGTCACCAGGCCGTCGTAGTCCGGCCACATCGGCATCTCCCAGACCCGCTCGCCGGCGAGTTCGGCGGCCCGCCGCACCTGCGCCATCAGCGCCGGATCGTTGCTGAATGCGCCCGTCGAGACCGGGCCCATGGTGCGCCTCATGGAGCCGGTCAGGGTGGCGATGTCGACCAGGTGCGTCGCGCCCTGCTGGATCGCGTAAGTCAACCCGTCCGCCAGCACCAGGCGGCCCTCGGCGTCGGTGTTGATGATCTCGATCGTCTTGCCGTTCGATGCGGTGACCACGTCTCCTGGCCTGGCTGCCTTGCCTGAGGGCATGTTCTCGGTGGCCGGGACCACACCGATGACGTCGATCTTCGGTTTCAGGGTCGCGATCGCCAGCATTGCGCTGACCACGGCCGCGCCCCCGCCCATGTCCGACTTCATGGCCGCCATGCCGTCCGCGGGCTTGATCGAGATGCCCCCGCTGTCGAAGGTGATCCCCTTCCCCACCAGACCCAGGACCCAACCAGCCCGCCGACCGCCTCCGTGGTAGCGGAGCACGATCAGCTTCGGTGGCTCCTCAGAGCCCCTGGCGACCGCCAGCAGCGCGCCCATCCTGAGGCGGCGCATGTCCGCCAGCTCGAGCACCCGCAGCTCGAGCCCGGATCGCGGCAGCGCCTGCCGCACCTTCTCCACGAAGATGGTCGGGGTCAGGGCATTGGCGGGCAGGTTGATCCAGCGGCGGGCCAGGTTCGTCGCCTCTCCCAGGACGAGACCCTGGCGCACCGCGGCCGCGGCCCCTGCGCCGCCATCGAGACCGATGATGCCCAGCGCCGCGATCGGTGGACGGACCGCATCCGGCGCGGTCTTGAGCACGCCGGCGTCGAAATTGGCCAGCGCGATGCCTTCGGTCAGGGCCCGGGCCAGGTCGGCCACCGTTCCGGCCCGCTTCAGCGGGGACGTGGCCACCACCGCGGCCCGGCGGACGCCATAGCGGCGCAGGACGCGGCCCGCCCCCTGAAGTGCGTTGCGCAGCCGGACCAGATCGAGCTGCGCCGCCGTCCCGACCCCGACCAGCAGGATCCACGAAGGTCCGCCGTCCTCGCCACCGCGAATCAGCGTGGTTTCCAGGATCTTCCCGGCGCCCGGCCGGCGGATGACCTCGCTCAGGGCGCCCCTGAGCCGGCGATCGAGCACCCCGACCTCGCCGTCGAGCGCGCTGCGCCCTTCCAGCACCGGCAGTACGATCGCTTCACTGGGGGTCGCTTCCGGGGCAGTGCCGACGATCCTGGCCTGCATCATTCCCCCCGCGTCGTTCGCTTGCGCGCCTGCCGTTCCTGAAACCGCCGTCGCATGGTCTCTATGTCCTCATCCGTCCAGCGGTTGCGCCCGAGGGCGTCCTGGTGGCTGGCGGCGCCGAGGCCGAGGCGGATCCAGGTGGCGATGGTCGCGGGTGATACGCCCAGCTTCTCCGCCACTTCGGTGATCGAATAGAGACGATCATCGGGCATGGCGAGCGTACTATAAGGCTTCGAAATGGAGGAGCTTCGCCCGCCGGTGCGCTGCCCGCGCTGCAACGCGCAACCGAGCTGGCGCGAGGCGCGCGCCCCCGGCCATCCCGAGGATCCTCCAGGACGCCTCGGCCCGCACGCGATCGTGGGCTGGACGTGCAACAACTGCGGCTATTTCCTGGCCGCCTCCCAGTGGGAGAGCTGAAGAAGGACTAGGTCCGGGCGGGTTCGAGGCGGCCGGCGAGCGTCCGGCCCGCCAGGTCGATCGCTTCAGGATCCTCCACGTGCGGCATGTTGAAGATCAGGCCGTCCAGCCCGGCGTCGAGCAACGCCTGGGCCTCGCGAGTCACGCGATCCGGGTCGCCGGCGATGAACATGCCCAGGACCCGCCCTCGATCGACCCCCGGCCGCTGCAGGATTCCCTCCAGCACCCGGTCGGCCTCGGCCTGAGTCTTGCGGATGATCAGCGATCCCAGACGGGTCTTGACGATCGACTTCGGGTCGCGCCCCGCCGCCCGGCAGTGCTCGGCGAGCACCGCCATCTTGTGCCTGACCATCTCCACGTCGCCGAAGATGTTGCACATGTCCGCGTACTGGGCGACGAACTTCAAGGTCCGCTGCTCTCCCCCACCGCCGATCATGATCGGCGGACCGCCCTTGCGCACCGGCCGGGGGAAGTTGAGCGCGCCGCGGACGCGATAGAAGCGACCCTCGAAGTCAGCCTCCTCCTGGGTGAACATCTGGCGGCAGATCCTGACCGCCTCCTCGAGCCGGCTCAGGCGCTCGCCCACGGGCGGGAACTCGAAGCCGTAGCCGTTGTGCTCGTCCTCGTTCCAGGCCGCCCCGATACCCAGGATGGCCCGGCCCGAGGAAACGACGTCGAGCGTGGTCACGGTCTTGGCCAGCAGCGCCGGGTTGCGGTATGTGACGCCCGTGACGAGCGCTCCCAGGCGCAGCCGGCTGGTACGGGCCGCGATCCCGGAAAGGAGCGTGTAGGCCTCCAGCATCGGTTCGGTCCGCGGTCCAATGTTGGGGAGCTGATAGAAGTGGTCCATCACGAAGGCCGCGTCGAAGCCGGCCCCTTCGGCGGTCGAGGCGAGACCGGCGATGTGGTCGAAGAGCCGGTCGTCGGGCACTCCCGGGAAGGTGAAGTTCGGGATCTGGAAGCCAAGCAGTTTCATCAGTCCTCCTCCATCTGTCACATCCATGTTACGGCCACAGCCGCGTATGCCTATGCAACCTTGCGGGCGCGGCGGCGATTCACCTTAGCAAGCAAGGCCCATGACCCAGGAGATCACCGTACCGAACGAGGAGCTGAGCCGGTTTTTCAGGCTCTCCATCGACATGCTCGCCGTCGCCGGCTTCGACGGCTTCTTCAAACGGCTCAACCCCTCCTGGGAGCGCACCCTCGGCTGGTCGGAGGCCGAGCTGCTAGCGAGACCCTACATGGAGTTCATCCACCCCGACGACCGGGAGGCGACCCTCGCCGAGGCGGGCAAGATCGCCACCGGCCTGGACACGATCCACTTCGAAAACCGCTACCGATGCCAGGACGGCTCATACCGCTGGCTGGCCTGGACCGCGAGCCCATCGATGTCCGAGGAACGGATCTATGCTGTCGCCCGGGACATCACTGCCGAGAAGCGGGCCTCGGAGGAGCTTCGCCTCGCCAACCAAGAGCTGGAAGCGTTCGCCTACACGGTCTCGCATGACCTGCGGGCGCCACTCAGGGCGATCAACGGCTTCGTCCAGATCCTGCTCGACGAGTACGCGGCCGAACTGCAGGGTGAAGCCCGCCGCTATCTCGGCCTTGTGGCGGGCAACGCACAGCTCATGGGCCGGCTGGTGGACGACCTGCTTCGCTTCTCCCGGCTGAACCGCCAGCCGATGCGAAGGCAGCCGGTCGAGACCCGCCGCGTGGTCGATCGCGCGCTGGAGCAGCTGCGAAGCAGCATCGAGGACCGTCCGGTCGAAATCTCGATCGGCCAGCTTCCCCCCTGCCGGGGCGATGCGAACCTGCTGGAGCAGGTCTTCGTCAACCTGGTCGGCAATGGCATCAAGTACAGCCGAGGCCGCACGCCGGCCCGGATCGAGATCGGATCCCGTGCCGACGCCGGCGGCCAGACCGTGTACTTCGTCAAGGACAACGGCACGGGCTTCGACATGAATTACGCGCACAAGCTGTTCGGCGTCTTCCAGCGGCTGCACCGGAGCGAAGACTACGAGGGGACCGGGGTTGGGCTCGCCATCGTTCAGCGGATCGTGCACCGGCACGGAGGCAGGATCTGGCCGGAAGCCGAAGTCGATCATGGCGCCACATTCTTCTTCACCCTGGGAGGTGACCAGACCTGGCAAGCGAAGGCAGCGTAGAGATCCTCCTGGTGGAGGACAACCCCAACGACATCGAATTGACCCTGCACGCCTTCAAGAAGAACAAGCTGACCAACCGGATCCACGTGGTCCGGGACGGCGCCGAAGCCCTCGAATTCCTGTTCGCGACCGGCGCCTACGCCGGCCGGGACAGCGCCGACTGGCCCAGGGTGATCCTGCTCGACATCAAGCTGCCCAAGGTCGACGGCCTGGAGGTGCTGCGTCAGATCAAGAAGGATCCCAGGACCCGGACCATCCCGGTCGTCCTGCTCACCTCCTCCAGGGAGGAGCGGGACATCCTCGAGAGCTACCGGCTGGGCAGCAACAGCTACATCGTCAAGCCGGTGGAGTTCGATCAGTTCACGAACGCCGTTCGCGAGCTGGGGATGTACTGGCTGCTGCTCAACAGGCCGCCCGTAGAGCCAGCCGCCTAGAAGTCACCGGCTACGGGCCGGCAAGCGGGCGTCGACTCAGGCCGCCTCGCCGGGGCGCCACACGGCGCCGCCGCCCGCCGAGCTGGCCAGCCAGGGTAGGACCGCGTCGGCCGGCATCGGGCGGCTCATGTAGTAGCCCTGGGCGGTGTCGCAGCCGAGCGCGAAGAGAAGGTCCCACGTTCGACGGTCCTCCACCCCCTCAGCCACGACCTCCAGTCGGAGGCTGTGGCCGAGGTCGATGGCGGCCCGGACGATGGCCGCCTTGCCCGGGTCGTCGGCGATGCCGAGCACGAAAGAGCGGTCGATCTTCATCTCGCTGACCGGCAGCCTGGAGAGGTAGGTGAGCGACGAGTAGCCGGTCCCGAAGTCGTCCACCGAGAGCCTGAGCCCCAGCCGGCGCAGGCGTCCCAACCGCTCCAGGGCGCGCTCCGGGTCGGCCATGACCACACTTTCCGTCACCTCCAGGGTGAGCGATTCGGCGCGAGACCCAGGCTCCCTTCGGTTCGTTTCGAGGAGCCCAGCGAGCCGCTCGGTAAGGCCCGGGTCGAGGAGATTGCGCATCGAGATGTTGACCGAGACACGCAGATCGTGGCCCTGAACCTGCCAGCTCCTCAACTGGGTGAGCGCGGTCTTGAGCACCCAATCGGTCAGCGGCTGGATCACGCCGGTCTGTTCGGCGAAGGAGATGAACCGATCCGGCGCCACCATTCCGTGCACCGCGTGTTTCCATCGGAGCAGGGCCTCGAAGCGCACCACGGCCCGGCTTCGGAGCTCGATCACCGGCTGGAAGTGGAGGGCGAGGCCGCCCTCGTGGATGGCGCGGCGGAGATCGGCCATCAGTGTCAGCCGGCTGGCGCCGCGTTCCTCGTAGTCCGAGCTGTAGAGGGCGACGGTTCCCCGGCTGCGCTTGGCGACGTGCATCGCGATGTCCGCGCGGCGGATCAGGAGCTCGTCCTCGCCGCCGTGCTCCGGACTTATGGCCATCCCGATGCTCGCTCCCACGGCGAGCGAGTGGCCGAGGACGGCGAAGGGCTGTTCGAAAGCGGCCGCGATCTCTCTCGCGGCGCGCCAGGCCCCCTCCTGGTCCGCGCCGTGGAGGAGGATGCCGAACTCGTCGCCGCCCACGCGGACGACCACGTCCTCGGCCCGAATACATTGCTGGATGCGAGGTCCGACCTGTCGCAGGAGCTCGTCGCCCGCCAGGTAACCGAAGGCGTCGTTGACGTCGTTGAAGTGGTCGAGGTTCAGGAGCAGCACCGCGGCGGCGTCGGCTCCCTGGATGGCCTGGCCCAGGCGCTCTTTGAAGTGGATTCTGTTGGGCAGCTCGGTCAGCGCGTCGTGGCTGGCCCGATAGTGGAGCGCGGCCTCCGCCTGGGCCCGGCTGATGTACTCGCCGATGCGACGGCTGAGGTCACTCATGAGCTGAACCAGCATCGGATCGGCCTCCTGGGTACGGTGGGAGAAGAATTCGACGATCCCGTTGACCTCGTTGCCGCTCAGCAGCGGGGTGACCGCCGCCGAACGCAGCCCTGAGCGGCCCGCCGCCTCCACCAGCAGCGGGTCGGAGGCCTGGCCGATGTCTTCCAGCCAGAGCGGCTTCCTTTCCACCCACACTTGCCCTACCACGCCTTTCCCCGGCGCGAACCGGGCAGCGGAACTGTCGGTGGCGAAGGGGCCCGCTTGGGACCCGGCTGCCAGCCAGCGGTGGGCGCACCAGAGCATGCCGTCGGCCGGGTCGCGGAGCCAGACCTGGCCAACGTCCCATCCGACGTTGGTGCCGACCGCTTCCAGGATCCTTACCAGGACCTCCTCCAGGCTTCCGGACTCGGCCAGCGCCCGGCTGACGGCGAGGTGCGCGCTCGTCGTCTGGGCGGCGCGCCTGCGGTCGGTGATGTCGCGGATGAACCCGCTGAAGGACCGCCGGCCCGCGAGGGTGATAGCTGCGATCGACAGCTCCACCGGGAACTCGCGGCCGTCACGATGTATTGCGGCCACCTCGACCCGCCGGTTGAGGACGTGTTCCTCGCCCGTCGCGAGATAGCGGGCGAGCCCTGCGCTATGAGCTTGCCGCAGCGCCGGCGGAATGATCGTCTCCGCCAGGAGCCGGCCGACCGCCTCCTGCGCCGTCCAGCCGAACATCAGCTCGGCCTGAGGATTCCAGCCCAGGATCCGGCCCCCCTCGTCGATCGATACCACGGCGTCCAGCGCCGATCCAATGATGGCGCTGAGGCGGGCTGCGCTCTCGGCGCGAGCCCGGGCTTCGGCCTTGCGCCGGTCGGCCGCCTCCAGCTCTCGGCGTGCCGCCGCCGCCAGACGCGACAGGTTGTCTTTGAAGATGTAATCGCTGGCCCCGGATCGCATCGACTCCACAGCGGCCTTGTCACCGATGCTGCCCGAGACGATGATGAAGGGAATGTCCATCTGGCTCTCCTTGAGGATCGCGAGAGCCTGCATGGCGTCGAACTGGGGCAGGTTGTAATCGGCCAGGATCAGGTCCAGAGAGGGATCGAGCCGCGCCCGGAAGCCTGACTCGTCTTCGACCCGCTCCCAGCGCGGGTCGAGCCCGGCTCGCCGCAGCTCGTGGATGACGAGCTCGGCATCGGAGCTGCGGTCCTCGACCAACAGGAGCCGGATGGGGCGCATACAGGAAAAGCCATCGCGGTCAGGGAAAGCCTGCGGAAGCGCGCCCACTTCACCCGCTTGTGACTTCGTTACCTAGGCCATTCCACCTACCGCGTCGAGGATCGGGGCGGGTGGACGGTCGCACCTCACATCGAGGGAGAGAAAATCAGGCGGTGACTTCGATGCGCTCCATCGGATAGCCGGCTGCGCGCCAGGCGGGCAGGCCTCCGGCCAGCGCCCAGGCGTCATAGCCGTCGTGGCGGAGCAACTGCGTCAGCCGAGCGCTCGCCTCCTCGTCGGGACAGGTGCAGTAGGAGATGACGGTGCGGTCCCGGGGCAGCGCCGGCAGGGTGGCCAGGACGTCGGCCGCCGGGCGGTTGCGATCCAGAACGGCATTGGGCGACACCCGGATCGCTCCATGGATGCGGCTGCGCACCGCGGGATCGAGGAACGACGAGGTCAGATCGACCACCACCGCTCGTCCTTCGTCGATGATCCGGCGGGCACCCGCCGGGTCGATTCGCAGTCTCACCACCGGCGTTCCCATGCCACCGATAACCCCGCCGGAGCTGATTCTGTTCCCAGAACCGGAAGTTGCCGAGACAGGACCGGGGTGTTAGGCTCTCGCCTAAAGGAAGGAGGAGGACCGAAGACTTCCATGAGCACCGCCGCCGACGCCCATCACCTGGAACGGAACGCCGTGGGCCTGGCGCCGACTCTCTTTCAGTCGATCACCCACATGGCGCCCGCCGCCGCCGTCGCCTTCTCGATCATCGTGGGCGCTCCCTATGCCGGTGGGAGCCTGCCGCTGTCAGTGCTGCTGGCGCTGATCGCCTGCCTCTTCGTGGCCGTGAGCATCGGGCAGCTGGCTCGTCACCTGCCCTCCGCCGGCGGCCTCTACACCCTCAGCTCGCGCGGAATCGGAGCGCCCGTCGGATTCCTCGTCGCCTGGGGTTTCATGCTCGCCGAGCCGCTCGTCGCGCCGCTCCTCTACCTCATCTTCGGCAACGAGCTGGCCTCGAACCTCAACTCCCACTTCGGCTGGCCGACCTGGCTCTGGGCGCCGTTCGCGGTGGTCGCCGGCCTGATCGTCTGGTTTCTGACCTATCGTGGAATCCGGCTCTCCACCCGAACCGGGGTCGCGCTGGGGAGCTTCGAAATCATCGTCTTCCTGGCCCTGGCCCTGACCCTGGTGATCGCCGCCGGCGGCAACAACACCCTCGCGGTCTTCGCGCCCAACACCGGCAATGCCAAGGGCCTTGGCTCCGTCTTTCCGGGAATGATCTACGCGATCCTGGCCTTCATCGGCTTCGAGGCCTGCCTGCCGCTGGCGGAGGAGGCGCGCGAGCCGCGCAAGACCGTGCCTCGGGCGGTGGTGCTATCGGCACTCCTGATCGGCATCTTCTATCTCTTCTGCTATTACGCGGCGACGGTCTACTTCGGACCGAACAAGATGGCCGATCCCAAGCACGGTTTCTTCGTCACCAACAACAACGATCCCTGGTCGTTCATGGCGCAGGCGGTCTGGGGGCCGGGGCTGATCCTGGTCATCCTGGCGGTCCTCAACAGCGCCATCGCCAACTCCAACGCGGGCGCCAACGCGGCCACCCGGGTGGGCTACGCCCTGGGCCGGATCGGTCTGCTGCCCCGAGCCCTGGCGAGGATCCATCCTCGATTCCGCACGCCGTACGTGGCGGTGAACGTGCAGGCGATCGGCGGCATCGTGCTGGCGCTCGCCCTGGGCTGGGCCACCGGAGGTCCGCTGAGCGCCTTCGCCCTGCTGGGGACGATCGCCACCATCATCGTGATCTGCATCTACATCCTGACCAACGTCAGCAACCTGGTCTTCCACTGGCGGGAGAAGCGGGCCGAGTTCAACCCGCTGCTCAACCTGATCGTGCCCGTGCTCGGCACCCTGATCTTCCTGCCGGCCCTGGTGGCGGCCTTCGGCATCGACTTCGCCGGACTCGGCATCGGCGCGCTCAGCCCGCCCGCGAACCTGGCGCCGATCGTGATCGCGATCTGGATGCTGGCCGGAGTGGTCGCGCTGGTCTACTTCCTGCGCACCGATAGGAGCCGGATCACCGACACGGGACGGATCTTCCTGGAGCAGCCGGACTAGCGGCGGCCCGCCTGCTCCAGCTCCTTCTTGCGGGGAGCCGGTTCGGGCCTGTCCCAGGCCTCGATCGGGATCCGGAGCACGGGCGGCTGCGGCTCAGGCGGAACGGGCCGGCCGCCACCGTGACCCTCGTCCGGGCCCGGCTCGTCGCGCCCCATGTAGAGGGCGGCCTGGATCACCATGTAGGCCGCCATGACCAGGGCGATGGGAAGCTTGGCCGCGAGGGGCACGTCGGGCATGATCAGGAAGGCAGCCACCACGGTGCCGATCGCGCCCGCCGCCGGCGCCGCCCAGAGCCAGGGCGACCGCTTACCCCCATGGCTCAGCAGCTTGCGGAGCCGCTCCATCTACTCACCCTACACCGGGCCGGGCAGGCCAGGCGGCTGACGCTACTGCAGTTCCAGGCGCCCGGGTGGGACTTCCAGCGCGGAGCGCATCGCATTCTGGTAGGCGCGCAGGGCACCGATCCGGTTGTGCTGACGGGACCGCCGGAAGTAGATCTCCAGGTGAGTCCTGACCGTCCGCGTCGAGAGTCCCAACCTGCGCGCGATCTGCTTGTCCGTCAGGCCGGCTGCGACCAACTCCAGGATCTCGGCCTGGCGCCGCGTCGCCATCTTCTTCGAGTCCGCTGCAGGCCGAGGGCTGAGCATTGTCGTCCCTGCGATCAAGCCTAACCGACCGAGAGCTGAACCGGATAGCCCGCATATCAGACTTCACGGATGGCGTGGCGTTCGGTACTTTTTCCGAATTGACCCGCTTCTGAGTCCGGTCTAGCCTCCGCAACCGGGGACACTGCTGCCACCGGTAGGCAGAAACACGTGATTGGGAGGCTGCTCATGGGACGGCGATTCGCCATCTTCGCGGTCACGATGCTGGTGCTGCTCGGGCGCGGCAACCTGGCCGACGCGGCACCGAGCGTCCATCTCAGCTTTCTGCCACCACAGCCGGTGAAAGTGGCCGAAGCCGCCGCGGCGGCCGCGAGCCCGCTGCCGGTGGGAGAGCTGGCCGACCATCGCACCCGTTTTTCCAGGACCTCTCGACATGCCAATGGAAGCCTGACGACGACGATCTCCGCCGCTCCGATCAACTACCGCGACGCCAAGGGCCACTGGCAGCCAATCGACTCCAGGTTGACCGCATCCAGCACCGGTGGCTATGCCTGGCGCAACGCCGCGAACTCCTTCACCGAGCTCTTCAAGGAGAAGCTGACCCCCGATTTCCTCCGCTTCGACGTCGACGGGAAGTCATTCCAATTCACCCTCCAGGGCGCCGCCGCCCAGGCCGCATCGGTCAAGGGGTCGCGGATCACCTATGGAAACGTGTTCTCAGGCGTGAGCCTCCAGTACGACCTGGGCAGCACCGGGGCCGAGGAAACACTCAGGCTCGCCGATGCCAACGCCCCCACGCACTACCGCTTCACCCTGACTCCGCCTAGCAAGACCGCCGTCGACGTGCGAAAGGGACCGGATGGTTCCTGGCTCGTGATCATGGCACCTTCGCATCGCCCGGTCTTCGTCCTGGCGCCCCCGCTGGTACAGGACTCGCCGCGCGATCCGAAGGCCGTCCCGGCGCCCGAGCGGCGCGCTTCGCTTTCGGTCAGCCGGCAGGGGACATCGTTCTCGATCGACCTCGCCGTCGACAGCGCCTGGCTCCACGACAGCCGCCGGCATTTCCCAGTCTTCATCGACCCCACGCTGACCGTCCAGCCCGACACCCAGGACGCCGACTTCACCTGGAACCAGCCGACCTACTCCCCCTGGCTTGGAGCCTCGATCCCGATGGGGACCGACAGCACTAACACCTGGCGTCCCGGCGTCCAGTTCGATCTCAGCCCGATCCCCGCCGGCGCCAGCGTCACCGGCGCCAGCCTCGGCCTTTATTACAACGGCTACTGCCTGGCGACCGCCAATCCCGGCTGCCCCAATACGAGCCACACGGTCGACGTCCACCGGATGACAGCAGCCTGGAACACATCATCGACCACCTCCCAGATTCAGTTCGACTCGACCATCCTCTCGAACTTCACTCTCCCTGCCGGCGCCCCTAACCAATGGATGACCTGGGACGTGGGCACGGCCGTGAAGAACTGGCTCTCGGGCACCTGGAGCAACTACGGCCTGTTCCTCAACCGAGACCCGGACAACACGCTCAACCTGAGTGGACCGTATCCCCCAGGCATGCGTTACACGGCGGACACGACGGTCCTTCCCGAGCTGAACGTTACTTACAACACCGACGGCGTAACCCTGAACCAGCCGAGCACGCTGCACTCGAACGGCGCCGATCTCAGTTGGACCCGATACACGGGATCGCTCTCCGGAGCACCCTTCCAGAAGTACGAGGTCCACCGCTCGACAGTCAAGAACTTCACGCCATCGAGCTCGACGCTCCTGACCACCATCGACGACATTTCGGTCATTTCCTATCGGGACACGACGGCGGCACCCAGCACGACGTTCTATTACGAGGTTGTCGCCAACAGCAGCGGGTCGAACCAGGTGGCTGTCACGCTTCCGGCGGACGGTACGGCCACCAAGACGCTGCAGCCGGCGGCCGGCAAGAGCCAGGACTCCTATATCTCGTGGTACTCGACGCTGACCAACTGCGCGAACTACGGCGCCAATAGCGACATGTCGGTTGGGACCGACAGCGTCAACGGCAGCAACAGCATCTCGCGGGCCCTCGTTTCGTACAACCTGAGCGACATTCCCGCTAACTCCACCGTCACCAGGACCACGCTCTCCCTCTT
>VBIC01000012.1:13411-15232 GCA_005881425.1 Chloroflexota bacterium
CCCTTATGCCGCCACGGTTCACGCCTACCGCGTGACCCGGGCCTGGGGCGAAGGTACGGGAGTCTCCAACCCGGCGGCCTGCACCGGTAACGGCGCGACCTGGTACGAAGCCAATGCGGGGGTTAACTGGACCAACCAGGGCGGCGACTTCGCGACTGGCACGAACGACGTCTCCCCTGCTGTGAGCCTCACGGCGGGCCAGTCCAGCGGTTGGGACGCTTACGACATCACCTCGATAGCGCAGCAGTGGGTCAACGCCTCTGCGCCCAACCTGGGGGTCCTGCTGAAATACGACAGCGAGGCCATCCAGGCCGGCAACGAGGTCGACTACTGGACCAACGACTACACCGGCACTCCGACCTTGATGCCCAAGCTGACCGTCACCTACCAGGACGGGAGCCATGCAACTGCTCCCACGGTCAACGTCTCAGCCCCTGCGCCCAGCGCCACCGTAATGGGAAGCTCCGTCAATCTGACCGCCACGGCAACCGACGACCGCTACTGGGAAGCTCAACCAGCGGATCGCCCTTCGGAATCACCTGGAACTCGACGACGGTGGCCAACGGAAGTCACACGCTGACAGCCAAAGCGTACGACGACGCGGGGAATACCACGACCTCGGCCGGCGTGGGGTTCAGCGTGGAGAACGTGGCGGCCCCAACGACCAGCGTGACCGCCCCGACCGGCGGCTCGGTGAGCGGGACCACCACTGTCACCGCGAACGCGAGCGCGGCCGGTGGCCTGACCCAGGTCGAGTTCTACTTCGACAACAGCCGCATAGCGACGGACACCGCCGTCGCCGGGCAGACGTCGTACAGCGCCTCGTGGAACACACTGGATGCGAACGCACCGGCCTACGACGGCGTCCATACGCTGACGACCAAGGCCTACGACCAGTATGGGCAGGTGACCGCGTCAACCGCGGTCAACGTCACGGTCGCCAACACCAGCGGCACACAGTACGTGGCTAGGTTCACGAGCTCGAGCGGCCTTCCGCCCACGGCGGTCTACGATCCCTCGGCGCCCTCCCAGGCCACCTACAACGTGACCGTGACCGTCAATAACACCAGCAGCACGACGTGGAGCAGCACCTATCTCTATTACCGGTGGTTCACGGACTCCAACGCTGCCAGCGACGTGGGGAACGGCGGCGCGATCGCCATGAACCTGCGCAAGGGGACCTCGTCGGCGGCCACCACGGTCTCGGTCACGCCACCCACCCTGCCGGACGGCGTCAACCAGGCCCAGTACCAGCTCCGTTTCGACCTCTACAACAGCGCCACCGCCACCTGGTTCGCCGGCAAGGGCAACCAGCCCCTGCAGAACCCGGTGATCGTGAACAAGAAGCTCAAGGTCGCCCTCGGCCTGGAGAAGTACTACCAGTACGTCGGTAATCAGGTGGGCGGCAACATGCAGCATCTGGTCAACGTGGCCAACGGGAATTCGATCCTGCGCTGGACGCCGTTCAACTCTCCGGGACGCGGGCTGGCGACGGTCCTGGACCTCACCTACAACAGCCTGGAGGAGCACTCCGAATCCCCGGCCGGTAACAATTTCTCGCTCTCTATCTCTAGCCTGAACCGGTTCGGCAACCCGATCGACATCCACCCGAACAACAACGACACGAGCACGGCGAACCGATGGATTTCATTCGTCGACGGCGACGGTACCTACCACAAGTTCCAGGGAAACCTCGATGCCAACAACGTCGCGTACTATGTCGAGCCGCCCGGCGTTCATCTCTACCTGCGCCAGTACTCCACGACAGACACCAGCCGCTGGTGGGCCTTCACCCGTCCTGACCGGGTGACCTATTTCTTC
>VBIC01000013.1 GCA_005881425.1 Chloroflexota bacterium
CAGGCGACGTCAACCCCATCCATCTCAACCCACTCGCCGCCCGTCTTTTCGGGTTCCGCCGCGCCATCGCCCACGGCATGTGGCTGAAGGCGCGCTGCCTGGCCGCGCTCGAGGGACGCCTGCCCGACTCGCTCACCGCCGAGGTGGAGTTCAGGTCGCCCGTCCTGCTGCCCTCGACCGTCGGCTTCGCCGACCACAGGCGTGATTCCGGCTGGACGGTCGAGCTCTTCCAGCCGTCCTCGGGACGGCGCCACCTCAGCGGATCGATCGGCTGACGAAGGCCGCGATCCGGTCGGCCGCGTCCTCCAGGACGGGCAGCAGCCCGTGGCCCAACCCCGGATATGTCCACAGCTGCGCCCGGGGCAGGCGCCGGACCGCCTGGCGCAGGAGATCGATCCGGGCGAAGGGATCGCTCTCACCCGAGAGCAGCAGGACAGGGCAGCCTATCCGCGGCCAGTGCTCGGTACGCAGCGACTCAGGATGTCCGGGCCGGTGCAGCGGATAGCTGAGCAGGACCAGGGCGCCGAAAGGGACCTGGGCCGCCGCCAGGCTGGCGACCCGGCCGCCGTAGGAGTGCCCGCCGACGGCCGCTCGGGCCGCGTCCGGCACCGCGGCCAGCAGCGCCGGGACTGCCGCCTCCGCCTTGATCACCGAGCGGCCGCGCCGGGGCAGGTCGAGGCCGCTAGCGTCGAGCCCGCGAGCGCGCAGCGCCCGCAGGTAGGGCCGCATCGAGGCCGCGGTACCCGAGGCCCCGTGGCCGAGATAGACGCGAACCCGGGCCTCAGCCGTCGGGCCGCTACGATTATCGGAAGGAGATGGCACGCATCCTGCTGGTCGAAGACGAGCCCAACATCGGGAACATCATCGTCTTCAAGCTGACCCGGGAGGGCCACGAGGTGCGCTGGGAGCAGCAGGCGGGATCGGTGCTCGAGGCTGCCCGGGCCTGCTCGGCCGAGCTCGTCCTCCTCGACTCGTCGCTCCCGGACGGCGATCCGTTCCAGCTGCTCGCCAGCCTGCGCGACGCCCACCCGGTGGTCATGCTGACCGAGTTCCGCGACGGCTCCACACCCGAGCGCGCCCGGCGGGAAGGCGCGCTGGCCACCGTGCAGAAACCGTTCAAGCCGACTGTCCTGGCCCGGCTGGTGGCCCAGCTCACGGCGAGCGTTCCGGCATGATGACGGTCCTGGCGCGTAAGGATGGCGCCGCCCTGGTGATCCGGGACCGCGGTCTGGGCATCTTCACCGACAAGGGGTTCACCCCGGTCGACTTCAAGGTCGAGCTGGCCATGAAGCTGGCCGCGCGGCTGAAGTACACCCCCGTCCTGCCGGCGCAGGACATGGAGGAGGCCGATCTCGTCCGCTTCCTCCAGCACCCGCAGGACTGACCCGACCCCGCGTTATCCCTGGTTGATGGCCCTCCCCGACGCGGCGTCGCGCCTGATGGAGAGCGCCGCCGAGGCGGAGTCGCAGGGCAACGTCCGGGAAGCGCTGATCCGTTACGAAGCCGCCATCAAGGTGGCGCCCGAGGAACCCCTGACCCATCTCCGGCTGGGAGTCCTCTGCCACCGGCTTCGGGACTACCGCCGCGCCCAGCAGGTCCTGGCTCGGGCTGCCAGGCTGGCGCCCGAGGACGCGGAGGTCGCCTTCTGGGAAGGGCGCGCCCAGGACGCCCTGGGCGATCGAGAGGCCGCTATGGTGGCGTACCGGCGGACGATGACCCTGGCGCCCGCAGGCTGGCAGACCTGGTTCTTGATCGGCCGGGAGCACCGGCAGCTCGGCCACGCCGACGTGGCCCGCGTCGCCTACCGGCGAGCACTGGCCGAGGCCCCGGACCAGGCCGAGGTCCTTTACGATGTGGGCTCCCTCCTCTGGGAGATGGGCAAGCCCGCCGAGGCCTTTCCCTACCTGGAGCGGGCGGCGCGGGTCTGTCCGACCGACGCCGGGATTCTGGTCCAGCTGGCTCTGGCGCTGGCCGAACGGCGAGAGTTCGCGGCCGCGAAGGACCGGCTCACCGCGGCCAAGCGCCTCGACCCGGGCGATCGCCGGATCGACCAGGCGATCTCGGAGCTGGCCCGCCGGCAGAGGTCTGGACGGCGCCGGCGCAAGGCCGCCTGACCGTCCTAGCGTGATGCCAGGCGGCGTTAGACGGCCCGCAAGCCCGGGCTGCTAGCGTCATGGCAGGAAGCGAACCCCGAAGGAAGCGAACTCGGTTTCCCCTCCTCCCCACAAGAGGCCGCCTTGAACCAGCGGCCTTTTGCTTTTGCGGACGGCGGTTTTGCGATCAGGCGCCCTGGGTTGCCGTGGCCTGCGTCCAGTCCGGCGGGGCTCCTTGCTGGAGTACGTTCTCCTGGCCCAGGATCCGGCGCAGGATGGCCACCGAAGAGGCATAGCTGGAGTCCATGCCGTAATAGGAGAGGCCGCGCGCACCCAGGGTGCGGGCCTGCGTGTAGGGGGTATCCGAAGCGTAGTGCAGGATCCCGTAGTCGAAAGGAAGCTTCATGAAGTTGATATTCTCCCGCACGGGATAGCGCGACGACTGGACCATCTCGTAAGCGGCGTTGAGGTAGGGACCGGCCTCCATCTCAACCACCGTGAAGCTCTCGCGATGATAGAAGTCGAGGTAGCCGCGGTTCTGCAGGAACGTCCCCTTGACCGTCACCCCACGCTGGTTGTCGAGCGCTGAGCCGTAGACGAGGAAGGGTGCGACGTCGCTGAAGCTGAAGCAGTTGTCCAGCCAGTACGTGTTCTCGGAATGCTCATCGTAGATGACATTCGCGATCATGACGTCTCCGATGGAGCCGTTCAAGGTGGCCGCCTTCCCCAGGACGTACACGCCTCTCAAGGTCTCGACGCTCTCCGCCACCTGACGCAGGACGTTGTAGGCCGCCAGCCCCAGCGGATAGTTGATGTTGATCACCACCGCCGGACTCTGGCGCAGGCGGCCAGCGTCCGGGGTGCCCAGGCGCGGATCGAGCGACGAAGCGTCGAGGCGATCGAGAACGATCACCTGCGCCGCCAGGTCGAGTCCCGCCTGACTGGGCACGTAGTGGATACCCCGGGCAGCCTCCTCGGCCGAGCGAGCCTCTCTCAGCCGCAGGGCATCAGGGTGCTGCGAATAGAAGACGCGCGCAGCGTAGTAGAGGAAGTTGTCCCAGTTTCCTCGGGTCTGCCCCTGGCGCAGCTTGCGCAGCTCCGGGAGCAGCTCCAGGTTGTTGGTCTCCTCGATGAACTCGATGATCTCCTGCTGGTGGCGCCGCGCGGCGCCGCTGAGGAGGTTGACGAAGCTGTGGGTGTTGCTGGAGACGAAGTAGACCGGCCGGTCTCCGATCGCCTCCTGCTCCAGCACCGCCTGGATCGGTTGCCACCACCGGCGCGTGGCCTTGACGTAGCCGACCTCGGTTCCGCCCAGCATCCTGACCGTGAAGTTCTTCTCCTCGGCCTTGATCCGTTCCAGGTGGTCGACCAGGCCTTCACCCCAGATCTCGAGCAGCCGCATCCAGTCGGGCTCGCTGATGCCCAGGCGCGCGGCCAGCGCCAGCTGGTCGTCGATCCCGTCCAGCCGGCTCAGATCCTCCGCCGCCAGCGCGGTGTGCAGCTTGTTCCACTCGATCTGGAACGCAACCAGCTGGGGGATCAGGTCGTGGACGTCGCTGAAGCTGGCGATGTACACGGCCAGCGTTTCCTTGCCGTCGTAGTAGTAGCGGCGCCGCCGCCCCGGTGAGCTCTGCATCGTCCACTGCTCGACGTCCACCCGTAGGGTCCGCGCGAAGACCTCCGCCGATTGACCCAGCAGGACGCGGCGCACGGCGGTGATCGATGTGGGAAGGCGGCGAAGGGCGTAGATCAGGGCCCCCGTGTCGGGCTCGGGCGAGCCGGCCCGTGGATGCAGGCTCGAGTCCATCCCGATGTGGGACTGCTCGAGGACCTGGAGCCGGGTTTCTCCGCTGCTGCGCAGCAGCGTGGCATAGGTCCGGATGTAGAGCTCGACGTCGTCCTTACCCGGGATGCGCCGCCGTTCGTCGTCCGCGTCGAAGGGCATTGACGGTATTATCCCGTGGCCTTCGCGAAGCCTGCGGCGTCCCGCCGGAGGCGACGCAGCGTCATTCGTTTACAAGTTTTTACGAAAGTTGATTGCCGCACTCGGAAGCCTCGGACTACCGTGAGCCGTGACTCGAGAAGCGCGTCCAACCGGGAGGATCATCTGAGGATGTACGAAACGATCCAGACGGAGACCCAGCGGCTGCACCTGACGGACATCGTCAGCAAGGCGAAGAGCGCCGAGCGCAAGCTCAGCCTTTACGCGCTGGACAACATCCTGTGGTCGCTGGAGGACCTGAACCTCAACGACAGGACCACGGTCCCGGACGACGTCGTGGAGCAGATGCGCGCCTTCGGCATTCGCTACGAGCCCCCGATCGCGATCCCCGACCTGATCGAGCTCGTCTTCACGGCGCAGGAACGCTTCATGAACGTCGAGCCGGAGGAGGTCAATCGGGTTCCGACCCTGGAGGAGCTCGAGGCCTACTTCGAAGAAACGCGAGTCGCCTGACCCGCCGCCACCTCCTATAATGGCGCCACTCCGAAGGGGGAGGTGGTCGAGCAGCACAGACGCAACTGAAGAATCCCGCGTGGGTGGCTTGCCAGCAAGCTGAAAAGGGAAGCCGGTGGGAATCCGGCACGAACCCGTCACTGTGACCGGGGAGTCCCTGGACCGCATCCACTGAGGCCGACGCCTTGGGAAGGAGGTCCAGACCGACGATGATCCGGAAGTCAGGAGACCTGCCCGCGGGCGATAGCGACCCTCTTCGAGGCTGAGAGGGAGACGCCCGAGCGTCTTCTCGCTCCGCCTCCAGTCCCATTCACCGCACTGGAGGTACGAAAATGCATCGCTTGCTCCTCTCCCTGCTGACGGGCGCGCTCGTCGGCGCCTTCCCCGTGACCGCCGGCGCCCAGGCCACGCCCACCGCCGAACAGCTGGCCGTGCAGTGGCTGCAGTGCATCCAGCAGCATTCCAACGGACAGGTCGGGCCCGACTCCGACAACCCGATCGCGCGCTCCGCCGAGCTCGTCACCGGCCTGGCCGCGATGGGCCAGGACGCGGCGAGCCTGGATCACGGCGGCGCCTCACTGGCCGATTTCCTCAAGACCTCCGTCTCCGCCGACGTGGGCACCAACGGCGAGCTGCTCCTGGCTCGGGCCATCGAACCGAGCACGGGTCCCACCGCCCCGGTCATCGCCCAGCTGACCGCCGCCAAGTCCCTGGTCGGCGACACGGCGGGCGAGTACGGCGGCACCATCTTCGCCGACGCGCTCGCCATCCTGGGGCTGCGCGCAGCCGGCCAGCCGATAGCACCGGATTCGATCCAGTTCCTGCGCTCGCATCAGAACCCGCAGGACCACGGATGGTCGTTCGACACCGCCGGCGCCTACGGGAGCGACTCCAACACGACTGCCCTCGTGGTCCAGGCGCTGATCGCAACCGGCCTGGACGCCGGCGATTCCGCCGTGCAGGGCGGAATGGCCTATCTGGGGACGCAGTTCGTCAACGGAGGCTTCGTCTCCTTCGGTACGACGCCCGATCCGCAGTCGGACGAGCTTGGCATCCAGGCGATCGCGGCCACCTCGCTCGCCGGCGACACGACCTGGGGACCGCGGCTGCAGTCGGCGCTCGCCGACCTGCGCGGCCGCCAGCTGTCTTCGGGGACCGATCGCGGCGCCTTCAGTGCCTACGACAGGCTGATGGCGACCACCCCGGCGCCGGCAGCTCTTCTGCAGAGGCCGCTGACGCAGACTGGCGTCTCCGACGTGAAGACGCCGCTGCTCGACTGCCCCGCCGCGGCTGCGACCACGCCGACACCCCCGCCCTCTCCCTCCCCCGCATCTCACGCGGCGCAGCTCGCCCAAACGGGTTCCGGACCGATCGCGCCGCTGATCGCCGGCGTCTGGCTCGTGCTTGCCGGCCTGCTGCTGGCCCGCCGGCACCGGGCGCGATGAGGCGGGGCCTTCGCCTGCTCGCGGGCGCGGCGCTACCGCTGGTCGCCCTGGTGGGCGGCCGTATGAACGCCAGCGCCGCCACGCACCGCGCGGCGCTGGTGATCGAGCACTCCAACGGCAGTCTGATCGAGCGCTGCGTGGCCTTCGCCGAGGAGGCGATCTCCGGGTTCCAGCTGATCCAGCGCTCGGGTGTCGAGTACCAGGCGCAGACCTTCGGCGACCTGGGCGCGGCCGTCTGCCAGCTCGACCTGGAGCCGGCTCAGGTTCCCGCCAATTGCTTCGGCAGCGGCCGGTCCTGGCAGTACTATCGCGAGACCTCGAGCGGCTGGAGCCTGTCCTCGAGCGGGGCCGGCGGCTCGACGGTACACGACGGCGACGTCGATGGCTGGCATTACGCGGCTGGCCCCCAGCCGCCACCTGGGATCGCCTTCTCGCAGGTCTGCGGCGCGCCCGCGCCCGCGGCCACGCCCGGCCGGACAGCCGTTGCCCCGGCGGCCGCCGGCTCGGCACCAGCGGCCGCCGCCAGGCCCATCACCGCCAGGGCGCCTCCGCTGCAGGCGCCGGACCCGGTCCTGGCACACGCCCCGATGCGAACGCCGGCACTGCTCTCTGACCGGTTGCGCTCGGGGTCCGCAGCCGCCAGGTCGCCCACCGACCAGGCGGCCGTGGCGGCGTTCGCCGCCGGGGCGGCCTTGCTCGGCATTGCGCTCCTCATGGGATGGAGGCGGCGAACGCCATGAGCTTCAGCCCGCTCGCCTGGATCGCCTGGGCGCTGGCCGCGCTGGCCGTGGCGCTGATCGCGCGCAACCCCTTCAGCCAGGCGCTCCTGCTCCTGATCGTCGCCAATACCTGGCTCGGACCTTCCCGGCGCATCGCCTTTCCGGTGCGGATGGCGGTCATCCTGGGTCTCCTTCCCGTGGCGCTGAGCCTGGCGGGGAGCCGGTTCGGCGCGCATCCGTTGTTCTCGCTCCCGTCCTCGATTCCCCTGATCGGCGGCCGCTGGACTCTCGAGGCCGCGCTCTTCGGAGCGACAGCCGGCGTCGCCCTCTCGCTGACGGTCTCGATCCTGGTCCTGGTGCAGGCCCGGGTCTCGACCGCAGACGTCCTCGCTCTCCTGCCGCGTCCGCTCTACGGCGTCGGGAGCGCGCTGGCTCTGGCGCTCGCGTTCGTCCCCCAGACGGCCGCGACGGTCAAGGGCATCGTCGAGGTCCGCGGCCCCGCAGGCGGCTCGAGAGGCTGGCGCGCGGCTCCCTCCCTGCTGATGCCGGTGCTGTTGACCACCCTCGAGCGCTCTCTGCAGTACGCCGAATCCCTGGACGCGCGCGGCTTCGCGGGCAGGCGCCGGACCCGGTACCGGCCGTCACGCTGGCAGCCCGTCGACACGATCGCGCTCGCGGCGGCCGCGGTCGCAATCGCCGGACTGGCGCTGAGCCCGCCCCCGGCCTACGATCCCTACAGCCGGCTGGCGCCCGAGCTGCCGGCCCTCGCCTCCCTCGCCGGCCTGCTCGCGCTGGCAATCCCCGCCTTGCTCGAAACCTGGGTTTCCCGCCATGCCCCTGATCACGCTTGACCGGCTGACGTTCACCTACCCGCAGGGCAAGGCCCCAGCCCTGCGCGAGGTGACCGCCAGCGTCGAGGCCGGCGAGGTGATCCTGGTTCGGGGCGCCTCCGGCAGCGGAAAGTCGACGCTGCTCAGATGCCTCAACGGACTGGTCCCTCATCACAGCGGGGGCCACTTCGCGGGACGGGTCATCGCCTGCGGGCTGGACACCCGCCGCCATCCGCCGCGCGAGCTGGGAGCCCAGGTCGGCTTCGTCTTCCAGCACCCGGAGGCCCAGTTCATCCTCGAGGACGTGGAGTCGGAGCTGGCCTTCGGCCTGGAAAACCTGGGGCTGCCGCGTCCGCTGATGCGCAAGCGGATCGAGGAGGTGCTGGACCAGGTCGGCATCAACGAGCTTCGCGCCCGGCGGATCGGATCGCTCTCGGGAGGTGAGCGGCAGCGGGTGGCGATCGCCGCCGCGCTCGCCATGCATCCGCAGGCCCTGGCGCTGGACGAGCCGACCTCACAGCTGGACCCGCAGGCAGCCGAGGACGTGCTCCAGGTCGTCCTCCGCCTGGTCCTGGAGCTGGGCATGACAACGCTCATCGCCGAGCACCGGGTGGAGCGGATCGCGCCGCTGGCCGACCGGGTCTGGACCCTGCACGAGGGCGCGGTCGCGCAGGCGGCGCCACGCGATGCCCTGTCCGCCGGTGGCGCGCGGCCGCCGATCGTCGACCTCGCCCTCAAAGCCGGATGGGATCCGGTGCCGATCAGCCTGGCCCAGGCGCGGCCCATGGCAGCCTCGCTGCGAGCCCGCCTGCCCGCGGCGCCCTCGAACGGCGCCGTCCGTGAGCCAGGAGCGACGATCGCCGAGATATCCGGCGTCACCTTCTCCTACGAGGGCCGCCGCGCCCTCGCCGGCGCCAGCCTCAGGCTCGGCCGCGGGGAGCTGACCGTCCTGATGGGCCGCAACGGCGCCGGAAAGTCCACCGTGCTCAAGCTGCTGGCGGGGATCCTCCGACCGCAGCGGGGACGGGTCCAGGTCGGAGGGCAAGTCGGTTACGTGCCCCAGGACGCGGACACGCTGCTCTTCAAGGCCACGGTCCGCGAGGAGCTGACCGGGCGCCAGGCGTCGTCGGGACTCGAGTCCTGGCTGGATCGATATCCGCGGGACCTGAGTGTGGGCGAGCGCCAGCGGGTGGCGATCGCAGCGGCCGGCGCGGGCTGCGAGCTGTTGCTCCTCGACGAGCCGACCCGCGGGCTCGACCCTGGCGCCAAGCGCGAGCTTGGCCTGGAGCTGCGCCGCCGGGCCGGCGCCGGGACCGCGGTGCTGGTCGCAACCCACGATGTCGAGTGGGCGGCGCGGATCGCCGACCGGGTGGCCCTGATGGCCGAGGGCGAGGTCTACGCCGACGGTCCACCCCGCCGGGTCCTGAGCGATTCGCTCGTCTTCTCGACCCAGGTCAACAAGCTGCTGGGCAACGACTGGCTCCTGGTGGACGAGCTTCCGATCGGGTCGGCGTGAAGCGGACCCTCAACGGCGGCGCGCTCCTGGCGGTCAGCCTGATGGGACTCGCCGCCTTCCTGCTGCCGACCCTGGAGGGCGTACCTTCGACCAGGGCCGAGTACTCGCTGCTCCTGGCGGCCGCCGTGGTGGCCGCGGCAGCGGTCCTGCTGGCACTGGCTCTCTGGACCCATCGTCTCTCGACCAGGCTGCTCGCCGTCCTCGCCGCGCTGGCCGCGATCGACGCCGCGCTGCGCCTGGCGGTGGTCACGGGCATCGGCGGCTTCTCACCCGTGTTCTTCCTCATCCTGGCCGGCGGCTTCGCCCTCGGACCCAGCTTCGGCTTCGCCCTCGGCGCCCTCACCCTCCTGCTCTCGGCCGGACTCACCGCGGGCGTCGGTCCCTGGCTGCCTTACCAGATGCTGGCGGCCGGCTGGGTCGGGATGGGGGCCGGGCTGGCGGGGCGTCCGTTCAGCGGACGTCCTCCGACGCCACTCGCGCTCGGCGTCCTGGCCGCCTTCGGGTTTGCGGCAGGCTTCGCCTACGGCGTCCTCCTCGACATCTGGGAGTGGCCGTTCCTCCTCGGCGGGGGCGGCTCATCGTTCAGCTGGGCGCCCGGCCTTCCGTTCCCGGTCCTGCTCCAGCGCTTCGCAACCTTCTATGTCGCGACCTCGGCGGTCTACGATGCCTTCCGGGCCGCCGGCAACGGGGCGCTGGTGCTGCTCTTGGGGGGACCGGCGGTGGCGGCGCTGGTCCGGTTCAGGCGGCGGTTCCTGGTGGTCTGGGAGCCGGCCGCCGGTAAGATTGCCGATGATGCCGGAGGAGCAGGACCCGCTCAGTCCCCTATCCCCGCCTGAAGGCGGCGAGGCGCCCTCAGCCCCCGGAGATCGCCCCCGAGTCTGGCCCGAAACGCCACGACCGCTGAAGCCGCAGCTCAAGCGCCCGCTGGAGGAATGGCTCGAGGAGTTCGTGACCCGCATCAAGGACCAGGATGCGCGGCCCTCCAGGCTGGAGCCAGCCCGCCGCCGGCGGCCCAGGGGCCTGGCCCGGATCGTTCCGGCGCCCTCGGGGGCTTCCGGCACCCGGAGGCCCAGGCAGGAGGCGACCGATGCCGGCGCCGAACGCGGCCGGCGGAGGGGGCGGCGGCGGGGGCGAGGCGGAGACGGAGGCCAGGCGGAGGGCAGAGCCTCACCTCCTCGGCCGAGGCCGCAGGGCGCCACCGACGGCCGTGCGCGGCAGAGCCAGGGTGGGACGCAGGAGGAGCGACGCCGGCCCCGGCCTTCCCGATCGCCGCGCCCGTCGCGAGGCCCGCGCCCGCAGGCCCCGCCCTCGGCGCCAGGTCCATCCGCGGGGCCGACCCCTGCCGCCGGAGCGGAATCCGATCGAGCGCGCCACAGGCGCCGGCGCGGGCGGGGACGCGGACGCGGCCGCCGGCCCGATGGGCCGCCCTCCTCACCACCCGCCAGTCAGCCGTGACGCTGGCCCCACGTCGGGCCGGAATAGAATGGGCGGGGGCGGCATTCCAATGGATGGCGATTTTTCCGCGTTCGAACAGCACCTCGATGCTCTCTACCGGAGCGCCTTGCGGCTGACGCGGAAACCAGAGGATGCGCAGGACCTGGTGCAAGAGACCTACTTGAGAGCCTTCCGCTATAGAAACCGCTTCAAGCCGGGCACCAACGAGAAGGCCTGGCTCTTCACGATCATGGCCAACGCCTTCCGCAACCGCGGGCGCCAGCACCGCGTGATCGAGGAGCCGATCGACGAGCCGGCCAACGACCATTTCATCTACGACCAGCTGCGGCGCGAGGGCCTGCCGCTGCACCTCATGTCGCCCGAGGAGGTGATCGTCGACCGCGGCCTGGGCGTGGAGGTGAGGCGAGCCCTCGAGGACCTTCCCCTGCCGATGCGGATGGTGGTGATCCTGGTCGACGTCGAGGAGTTCTCCTACAAGGAGGCCGCGCAGATCCTGGGGATCAAGATCGGGACCGTGATGTCCCGTCTTCATCGCGGCCGGCGCGCCTTGCAGAAGCGGCTCTGGGATTACGCGGAACGGCCGAGAGCCCGGAGGGTGGCGATGGCGACTCCATGAGCCGCGACTGCGACGCCGCCATGGACCGGCTCTCCGTCTACCTCGACCGGGAGCTGACCGATCGCGACATGGAGCAGGTCCGGGCCCACCTCGAGGATTGCCCGCCCTGTGGAAAGGTCTTCGAGTTCCAGGCCGAGCTCAAGCGGCTGGTCCGCAAGGAATGCTGCAGCGACGACGCTCCCCACCGGCTGCGGGAGTGGGTGCGTAAGCTGGCAGCCCAGGAAGCGCCCGG
>VBIC01000014.1 GCA_005881425.1 Chloroflexota bacterium
TGAGCTCGTAGATCTGCATCTTGCTCAGCAGCAAGTCGGCGGGGGTCAGCGTGGGGCCGCTGTGCGCCAGGCGCGAGCGCAGGTCGATGGTGTGGCACATCCGCATCACGTCGATGAAGACGTCGACCTGGCGCCCGTGCTCGGGATCGAGGTAGAGCAGGCGCTGGTGGCCGTTGAGGGTGTTGAAGCGCATTTCGCCCTGGTATCCGAGCGACTCGAAGAGCGTCTGCACCGCGCCGCGCTGCCGGGAGGAGGCCACGAAATCGAGGTCGCCGTAACGTCGGCGCAGGGGCGCGCGCTCGGTGGTCTGGGAATGGAGGCGGACGGCGGCTCCGCCCACCAGCTTGAGCTGCAGCCCCGCGGCCTCCGCCGCCTCGGTGATGCGCCGGGCCTCGTCGATCAGGTCCTCGCGCGGCCGGCCCAGGACCTCAGACGCGGGCACCGAGGATCTCTTCTTTGCGCGTCTTCATGTAGGCCTGGAGCTGTGCCTCGACGCCGGCGTCGATCCCGGGGTCCTGGTAGTCGGCGAGCAGCTGCTTCCACTTCTCGTTGGCGACGCGGTCGGCGGTGCGCGCTCCCATCCGGTTCCATCGGTCGAAGCTCTCGGTCGATGAGACCAGCGGCCGGTAGAAGCCGGTCCGGTAGTTCCGCATCGTGTGTTCGGACCCGAGGTGGTGACCGCCTGGCCCGACCTCGCGGATGCCATCCATGGCAAACCCCTCGTCATCGAAAGGAATCCCCCGCGTCAGGATCCACTCGAACATACGCAGGCACTCGACGTCGATGATGAACTTTTCATACGACGCCAGCAGCGCGCTTTCGAGCCAGCCGGCCGCGTGCAGGACGAAATGGACGCCGCCCAGGACGGTCGGCCACATGCACATCATCGACTCATAGGCGGCCTGGGCGTCGGGCGACTTGGAGGACGTCAGCGCTCCGCCGCCGCGGAATGGGACCTTGTAGTGGCGCGCCATCTGGGCGCTGGCCAGAATCCCGAGCGCAGACTCAGGCGTCCCAAAGGCAGGACTGCCCGATTGCATATCGAGGTTGGTCAGAAACGACCCGTAGATGCAGGGCGCGCCGGGACGGACCAGCTGGATCAACGCGATGCCGGCGAGCGCCTCGGCGGTCTGCTGCGCGATGGTGCCGGCGAGTCCCATCGGCGACATGGCCCCCGCCATCAGGAACGGCGTCACGATCACCGGCTGATTGGCGGCGGCGTATTCGAGCAGCGCCCCGAGCATGCGGTCGTCGTACCGCAACGGGCTGTTCACGTTGACCAGCGCCAGCATCGCGGGAGTGCGCTCGATCGCGGCGCGGCCGCCGAAGACGATCGAACTAAGCTCGATGGAATCCCTGGCGGCCTCCTCGGAGATGACCCCGCCCATGTACGGCTTGTCCGTCCAGCGGATGTGCGAGTAGACCATGTCGAGGTGGCGGGTTCCCAGCGGGAGGTCCTCGGGTTCGACCGTGGTGCCGCCGGCGCAGTGGATCTGGGGCGTGGCCTGGGACATCTTGTCGAAGTTGGAGAAGTCCTCGATGGTGGCGCCGCGGCGGCCGCGGTCGAGGTCGGTGATGAAGGGGGGTCCGTAGACGGGGGCGTTCACCATGTGGTTGCCGCCGATCGTGACCGTGTTCTTCGGGTTGCGCGCCTGGACCTCGAAGGTTTCGGGGGCTTTGTTGACCTGCTCGACTATGAAGGCTTCTTCGAATCGGACCCGCTCCCCTTCGAGGGGCATGCCGGCCGCCTTGAAGAGCTCGATGGCCTTCGGATGGAGGAAATCTACACCGATCTCGTTGAGGATGACCATCGCCTGCCGGTGGATCTGGTCCACCTCGTCCTCGCTCAGGAGGTTGACCCGAGGTAGGTTATTGCGCCACACGCGAGGCCTCCGGCGTCGAGGCCAGGCGTCCGTCGGGATGCGCCGCCTGGCCGCGACGGCGCCCGGCCTCGAAGGCGCGGGCGTAGATCTTGCGATAGTTGCCGGCGTCGACGTCCCGGGGGTTGCCGATGGTCTGCGAGTCGGCCTCGGCTTTCTCCGCCAGCATCGGGATCTCCCCTTCCGAGAAGCCGAGCTCCTCCAGGCTGGGGATCTCGACGTCCTCGGTCAGACGGTAGACGGCTTCGACGGCCCGCTCCGCCGCCTTCCAGGTGGAGAGCCCGTGGACGTCCTCGCCGATCGCCCTGGCGATCCGGGCGAAGCGCTCCGGCTCACCCGCGTAGTTGTACTCCATCACCGGCGCGAGCAGGCGTCCGGTCAGCGCGCCGTGCGGGGCGTCGTGCACCCCGCCCGCCGACTGGCTCATGGCGTGGGCCGCGCCCGCCGAGTCCGTGCCGTAGGCGAGACCGGCGAGCATGGCCCCGAGCGACATGTGGTAGCGGGCCTCCAGGTTGTGAGCCTGGGAGAAGGCGATCCGCAGCCAGCTCGCGCAGTACTCCATCCCCAGCAGCGCCACCGCGTCGGTGAACGGCTGGTGGTAGGCCATGGTGAAGCATTCGATGGCGTGGGTGAGGGCGTCCATCCCGGTACCCGCGGTGACCGCCGCCGGCAGGTTGACCGAGAGCGCGGGGTCGACCAGCGCGACGTGGGCCGCGATGTTGGGCGTGCCCCCGACGTTGAACTTGATCTTGCGCTCGGGGTCGGTGATCACCGCCCAGAGGGTGACCTCGCTCCCGGTCCCGGCGGTGGTCGGGACCGCGATAAGAGGTGGGATGCGGGAATGGATGGGCGACTTGCCCCACTCGTACTGCACGATGCTGCCGCCGTGCACGGCGACGACCCCGATGCCCTTGGCGGTGTCGATCGAGCTGCCGCCGCCCAGGCCGATCAGGCCGTCGCAGCGCTCCCGCTGATAGAGTCGGGCGCCCTCGTCGACCAGGGCGATGGCGGGGTTGGCCCGCACCTGGGCGAAGCTCACCGGATCGAGACCGGCCGCGCGCAGGGGGGTGAGCGCCTCGTCCAGCAGGCCCGCCTTGACGATCCCCTGGTCGGTGACCAGCAGCGGGCGGCGCACGCCGAGGGCTTTCACCTCCTCGCCGAGCGCCTTGATGGCTCCGATGGCGTGCACCATCCGGGTCGGTGACTGATAGCTGCGCAAGACGCTGTCGAGGAGCACGCGTTCCTCCTTCTCAATGCTTGCAGGCGGAGGACCGGCCTCCGCCTGCTTCAGAACCGAATACTAGTCGCTATTCGACCGGGATCTCGTGGTGGATGGCGCGCAGGTCGATGCCCTGCGAGCGGCGGTAGAAGAAGGCGACGACGTAGATGACGAGGGCGAGCACGTAGAGGACGGCCAGGTACTTGAAGGAGGTGGCGTTGTTCAGGCCGTAGGTCGAGTCGGTGAACCACTTCACGAGATTGAAGATCAGGAACAGGCCGGTGACCACCGCCGCCACCGTGATCGCCGGGATGCCGGCGACCCGCACCTTCGCGATCGGCGAGCTGTTGAAGATCGTGGCCCGCCTCCAGGGAAGGATCGCGGCTCCGACGACCGTCCCCAGGTAGGTGATGGCGATGACCAGCGTGGCGTCGAGGACGAGGGTGCTGAACCCGCTCACGTAGCAGTAGATGGCGCTGATCACCAGGCCGGGAACGACCATCAGGGCCAGGGCCCCGTAGGGGACGCGCCGCTTGGCCGAGATCTTGGCGGCCCACTCGGGGAGCACGCGGTCGAAGGCGGCGGCGAAGATGACGCGGGTCGAGGACAGGAAGAGTGTCCCGAACCAGCCCCACAGCCAGAGGCTCATGACGGCCAGCAGGGCGATCTGGAAGGCGGCGTTATCGACCAGCCAGCCCGCCAGCATCACGGGATGCGGCCAGATCGGAATCGGCGCGTTGGGCACGGCGAAGTTGACGTTGTAGGCGGCCGCTTCGAAGAACTCCCAGCCGATCGTCTTGGCCATCAGCAGGAGCACCACGACGGAGAGGATGACTGTGACCCACAGGCCCCAGAACATGGAGTTGAAGATGCGCCGGTAATCCTTGGTCCCACGCACTTCGCCGTACAGGGTCGCGCCCCAGTTGGGCCAGAGCAGGTAGAACATCAGGAAGGGGATCAGGGCCAGGGTGGGGCCGAAGGAGAAGGCGTTGAAAGAGGAGGGGCTGAAGCCTGCCTTGGTGGCCACTTTGATGGTGTCGGCGTAGGCGTCGCCCTTGTAGCCGAAGAGGCTCGCGGCCTCGCGGTTGATCGCGTCGTGCATGCCGCTCTGCCCGTTGACGAGCAGGATGAGGGCCATGACCGCCAACCCGGCAAGACCGACCCAGAAGCAGAACTTCTGAACCCGCGCGTAGCCCTCCATGCCCAGCGTCACCACGACCGAGACGAAGGCCAGCAGGATGAGGCAGGCGATGAAGAGCCCGGTTCCGGGCGTGTACGGTCCGCCCAGGAACGTGGCCCAGTCCTGGCGGCCGATGGTGGCGCTGATCGGGGCCAGCACCATCTGGTTCAGAGTTCCGGCGTAGATCGGGGTCCAGTGCCAGAGGATGAACCACCAGCCGGTCATCGAGAGTACGAAGGCGGCGCCGCCGCCCAGGATGCGGCTCTGCCAGGTGTAATCGCCGCCCGCCCTGGGCATGGCGGCGACCAGGAGCGCGTAGGTGATCACCAGAAACGAGACCGCGACGCCGGCGACGATGACGGCGCTCACCATGTGGCCGCCGGAAACGGCGGCAACGAAACCGAAGGCGCTGAAACCGAGTGCGATCAGATTGACCGACATGAACGAGTAGATGAACGCATCGAAGCCCGACCACGCCTTGACGAGCCCGGTGGCATTCCTCAGGAAGAGGCTCTGCCGGGGCGGCGCTAACGTCCCTGTCGCCATTTAGGTTCCTCCATTTGCGTGTTATCCGCCGCCGATCAGCGCGAGTTGGCTTTCCCCATCACCTCCGTCCGGTCAGCCCGAGACCAGCTGGTAGCTCTTGATGCCCTTGCGCTGGTCGAGCTCCAGGATGGCCGCCATCAGGACGCCCTCCTCGTAGGCGCTCCCCGTGTTGATCGCCAGCGTCCGGCCGATGCGGGTGATCCCCTTGCCCTCGTGGATGTGGCCGTGCAGCGAGAGCATCGGCTGATGCTCGTCGATCGCGGCCCGGACCGCGGTCGAGCCGACGTGCCGCAGGGCCCGCCCGCCGTGCATCGGTCGCAGGTTCTCGTCGAGCGCGGGCGCCTCGTCGAGCGCGGTGCCGTATGGAGGCGGATGGAAGTTGAAGATGGCCCGGCCCATGTCCTTGACCTGGGCCAGCATCGGCTCCATCTTGCGGGCAAGCTCCTCCTCGGGCGCCTCACGATAGGTGTGCCAGGGCGTGGGGTTGGCCCAGCCGGAGGAGATCATCTCGAAGCCGCCCAGGTCGATGCAGCGGCCCTCGGCCAGCTCCACCTTCCGGGACCGGGCGATCACCTCGTCGATCTCGATCTCGTCGTCGTTGCCGGGCGAGACGAAGATCCGCACCGGGCTCTGGCCCAGTTTCTCCTCGGCCAAGTCCATCCAGCGGGCGACGGTCTTGCACATCTGCTCGGTGAAGAGGCTCTGCACCTTCTTCGGATCGGCCTCCAGCTCGGCGACCTGAGCCGAGGACATGCGAACCGGGTAGTAGCCCCGGCGCTGGATCTGGCTCTCGACGTCCGCGATCTCGTCGCGGGTGACCCGCTGCTCCTGGCCGGCGAGCGCGTACTCGAAGTGGTCGCCCTCGTCGACCAGCGGGATCATGGCCTTGCCGGTCATGTCCCCGCCGCAGATCAGGACGTCGGCCCGGTAGAAGGCGGCCGCGTTGAGGAACTTGCGCCAGCAGACCTCGGATCCGTGCAGGTCGGTGGTGTAGAACAGCCTCACCTCATCCCTCCCTGGCCCATGGCCTCACATAGGCGCGCGCCGAACGTAGCACGGGCGGTCAGGAGCGTCAAGGGAGGCGGTCGCGGCGACTTCGCGGGCCCCGATATACTGTTGTGCAATGAGCACCGGTTCTGGATTACGCAACAACCGGGTGCAGTCGCTGGATCGCGCGCTCGAGATCCTGGACCTCCTGGCGGCCGGCCGGGAGCTGGGCGTGACCGAGCTCTCCCGCCGCCTCGAGGTCCACAAGTCGACCGCCTTCCGCCTCTGCGCCACCCTCCTCGAGCGCGGCCTGGTGGAGCAGAACCCCTCGACCGAGAAGTACCGCCTGGGCTACGGACTGGTCCGCCTGGCGGGCGCGGTCCGGGCCGAGCTCGACCTCTCGCGGGCGGCGCGGCCGGTGCTGCAGAGCCTGGCCGAGCGCAGCGGCGAGACCGTCAACCTGGCCGTCCTCCAGGGGGACGAGGTGATCAACATCGACCAGATCACGGCGCCCCACCTGGTGGTCACCGTCAACTGGATCGGGAAGCAGACGCCGCTGCACTGCACCTCGAACGGCAAGGTCCTGCTGGCCCATCTCTCGCAGTCGCGGCGCGAAAGCATCCTGGCCGCGCCGCTGAAGCGCTTCACGCCGCGCACCATCACCGACCGGCGCACCCTGGAGCGGCAGCTCAGGCGGGTCGAGGAAGAGGGCTTCGCCTTCACTCTCGAGGAGCTGGAGGTCGGCCTCAACGCCGTGGCCGCCCCCGTCCACTTGGGCGACGGCCGGGTCGGAGCCGCGGTCAGCCTGTCGGGACCGTCCTATCGGGTCAGCCCCCAGCGGCTGCCCGAGCTCGGACAGATGGTGAAGGAGGCTGGTGACGCGATCTCGCGCCGGCTCGGGGCGGCGGAGCCAGCCAGGCGATCCGAGGAGAGGAGGCGAGCATGAGCCGCGAGGAGGAGATCCGGCAGGAGCTGTTCGACCACACGCTGAACGGGCACGCGCCCGAGGTCCGCAAGCTGACCGAGGAAGCGCTGGCCTTGAAGATGGACCCCATGGACATCCTCTTCAAGGCGCTGATCCCTTCGCTGGAGGAGGTCGGGCGGCGTTTCGAGAAAGGTGACTTCTTCGTCCCCGAGATGCTGATCGCCGCCCGCGCCATGCAGGGCGCGCTCGTCCTGCTCAGGCCGCTGATCGCGGAGACCGGGGCCAAGCCGATCGGCAAGTACGTGATCGGCACGGTCAAGGGCGACATCCACGACATCGGCAAGAACCTGGTCATCATCATGCTGGAGGGAGCGGGCTTCGAGGTGGTCGACCTGGGCGTCAACGCGGCGCCGGAGAAGTTCGTCGAGGCGGTCCGCACCCACCAGCCGCACATCGTGGGCTTCAGCGCCTTCCTCACCACGACGATGCCGATGTTCAAGGTCAACATCGAGGCTCTCCAGAAGGCCGGGCTGCGGGAGCAGGTGGTGGTGATGGTCGGCGGCGCCCCCGTCACCGAGGACTACGCCAGGCTGGCCGGCGCCGACCGCTACGCCCCCGACGCCTCGATGGCCACCCGGATGGCGAAGGAGATCGTGGGCGCGGCGCAAGCCAGGGAATCCGCGGCGCTGACCCAGGCGGTCGAGCTGATCGACCAGACGCTCAAGAAAGGATGAATGAGCCGGTGAGTCTGCTGGGGCGGGCGGTGATCGCGATCGAACGACCGCTCAAGGAAGCCGTCTGGGATTGCAGGATGTGCGGCCAGTGCATCCTCCACTCGACCGGACTCAGCTGCCCCATGCGCTGTCCCAAGAACCTGCGCAACGGTCCCTGCGGCGGCGTTCGCGCCGACGGCGCCTGCGAGGTCTTCCCCGACCGGCCCTGCGTCTGGGTCGAGGCCTGGGAGGGGTCGCGCCGGCTGCCGCTATGGCGCGATCACGCGGACCACCTCAACCCACCGGTCGACTGGCGGCTGCAGGGCAGCTCCTCCTGGATCAACCTGGCCACGGGCCGCGATCGGCGGCGACCCAGGGGCTGGGTCTCCGAGGCGGCGGATGCGCAGCGCGCCTAGCCGGCTAGCCGCCCTCCTCCGGCAGGGCCACTTCGTGGTCACCGCCGAGCTGTCGGCGATCGACAGCCCGGACCCGGCCGTGACCCTGAACCGAGCGGCCGCGCTGCGCGGGCATGCCGACGCCGTCAACTGCACCGACAACACCGGCGCCCACGTCCACCTGTCGCCGCTGGCCGCCGCCCACCTGGTGAGCGAAGCCGGCGTGGAGCCGATCATGCAGCTGACCACGCGCGACCGCAACCGCCTCGGCCTGCAGGCGGACCTGCTGGGCGCGGCGGCGCTGGGGGTGCGCAACGTCCTGATCATGAGCGGCGACGACGTCTCGGCCGGGGATCACCCGGAGGCTCGCTCCAGCTACGACATCGACTCGATGCAGCTGGTCCGGATCGCGCGCACCATGCGCGACCAGGGCACCTACCTCAGCGGCCGGCGGATGGAGTCGGCGCCATCCTTCTTCATCGGCGCGGTGGAGAACCCGTTCGCGCCGCCCTACGACTTCCGGCCGGCGCGCCTCGCCAAGAAGGTGGAGGCGGGCGCCGAATTCATCCAGACCCAGCTGGTCTTCGACGTGCCCCGGCTCGACGCGTTCATGCGCCGGGCCGGCGACCTGGGACTGCTGGAGCGGGTGGCGATCATCCCCTCGGTGGCGGTGCCGCGCTCGGCCAGAGGCGCGCGCTTCATGAAGGAGAAGGTGCCCGGGGTTCAGATCCCCGATGCGGTACTCCGGCGCCTGGAGGCGGTGCCTGTCGCGCGCCAGGCGGCCGAGGGCATCCGGATCGCGGTCGAGATCGTGAACCAGCTGCGGGACATCGCCGGAGTGCGGGGCGTCCACGTGATCGCCATCCGCTGGGACGAGGGCGTGCTGACGGTGATCGAGGAGGCGGGGCTGCTGCCGCGGCCGCTGGCCGGGGCCGGCGCTGCCGTCGCCGCGCTGCCTTAGGGGCCTGATGCAGACCGTGCTCCGTTCCCGCTCCGCAGAGGTGGTGGTCTCGCCGGAGCATCCGTTCGTGATGATCGGAGAGAGGATCAACCCCACCGGCCGCAAGGTGCTGGCGGCCGAGATGACGGCCGGGCGGATGGACCGGGTCAGGGCCGATGCGATCGCCCAGGTCCGCTCGGGCGCCCGGATGCTGGACGTGAACGCCGGCGTGCCGGGTGTCGACGAGCCCGCGCTGCTCGTGGCCGCCATCCGGGCCGTGACCGAGGTGGTCGACGTGCCGCTGTGCATAGACTCCTCGGTGGTCGAGGCGCTGGAGGCCGCGCTGCCCATCTACGAGGGCAAGGCGCTGGTCAACTCGGTGACGGCGGAGGACGAACGCCTGGACCGCATCCTGCCGCTGGTCCGAAAGCACGGCGCGGCGGTGATCGGGATGGCCAACGACGAGACCGGCATCACCATGGTGCCCGAGGAGCGGCTTGCCATCGCCCGCAAGATCGTGGAGCGAGCCGTCTTTTACGGGATTCCGGCGGAGGACGTGGTCATCGATCCGATCGCGATGACGGTCGCGGCCGACCCCCAGGCCGGGGTGATCACGCTGCGCACCATGGAGCTGATCCGCGACCAGCTCGGCAACAACATGACCTGCGGCGCCTCCAACGTCTCCTTCGGCCTGCCCGAGCGGCACCTGCTCAACGCCGCCTGGCTGCCGGTGGCGATGCGGGCCGGGCTGACCTGCGCCATCACCAACCCCCTGATCGAGGAGGTGCGCCAGTCGGTGCTGGCCTCCAACCTCCTGCTCGGCCACGACGAGTACGCGACGGCCTGGATCGCGGACTATCGCGAGCGGCAGCGCAGGGGGCAGCCGGCGCCGGTCACATGAGCCTGAAGAAGCTCGAGGTCACCTACCGGCCCTTCGACCGGGTGACCAGAGTGCCCCCGGGAACCACGCTCTTTTCCGCCGCTCACTGGATCGGGCTGCCGATCGACTCCACCTGCGGCGGGCGCGGCACCTGCGGCAAGTGCAAGGTGCAGGTGCTGGACGGCGGGCTCGAGGTCTCGAGCGCGGACCGCAAGGAGCTGCGCGAGGCGGAGATCGGGTCGGGCTGGCGCCTCAGCTGCCAGTCCCGCGTCTACCAGGACACGGTCTGCCTGGTCCCCGAGCTGCAGCGAGTTCCGAGGGCGGCGACCATGGGCGTCAACCGCCTGGTCCTGCTCGACCCCAACGTGCGCAAGGTCTACGTCGAGCTTGCCGAGCCCAGCCTGGAGGACCAGCGGGGCGACGTCGAGCGCCTGCAGGACGCCCTGACCGCGGAGGGCTTCGACATGAAGGCCGGCCTGGCCGCCCTGGCCACGCTGCCCGGGACACTGCGCGGCTGCGGCTTCAAGGTCACCGCGGTCCTGGGGGGCGACCAGCTGATCGCGGTCGAGCCCGGCGACACGCGCGACGCCTGCTACGGAGTGGCCTTCGACGTCGGGACCACGACCGTGGTGGGCACCCTGATGAACCTGCGCACGGGGATGGCCGAGGCGGTGCGCTCGACCCTCAACGGCCAGGCGCCCTTCGGGGCCGACGTGATCTCCCGCATCAGCCACGCCATGGCCGGCTCGGCGGCGCTGGTGGAGCTGCAGGCGGCCGTGCGCCAGAGCATGAACGGCATCCTGGGCGAGCTCTACACGGAGGCGGGCGTCGCGCGCGAGCAGGTGTACGAGGCGGTGGTGGTGGGCAACGCGACCATGCTCCACCTGCTGCTGGGCATCGATCCCACGCCCATCTCGATGGTCCCCTTCACCCCGGCCTTCCACGGTCCGCTCGACCTCGAGGCGCGGGACGCCGGACTGGAGATCCATCGCAACGGCCGGGTCCAGACCCTGCCCCTGATCGGCGCCTACGTCGGCGCGGACATAGTGTCCGGACTGATCGCCACCGGGCTGGGGCGCGAGGACAGGCTGCGGCTCTTCGTCGACGTCGGGACCAACGGCGAGATCGTGCTCGGTTCCTCGAGGCGGATCCTGGCCACCGCCGCCCCCGCGGGACCGGCCTTCGAGGGCAGCCAGATCGCCTGCGGCATGCGCGCCACGGAGGGAGCGATCGAAGGCGTGACGCTGAGCGACCGGGTGGAGCTGCAGGTGATCGGCGGCGACGTCAGGCCCAGGGGCATCTGCGGATCGGGGCTGGTCGATACGGTCGCCCAGCTGCGGCTCTGCGGCCTGCTCGACGCCTCCGGCCGGATGAGGAGCAAGGATGAGGCGCCCGAGCATCCGCTCTCGGACCGGCTGATCACGGTGGACGGCGTCCGCGCCTTTCTCCTCGCCGAGGACGTCTACCTCAGCCAGCGCGACGTGCGCGAGCTGCAGTTCGGCAAGGGCTCGATCGCCAGCGGGATCAAGGTGCTGATGGACGAGCTGGGAGTGACACCTGGCGAGATCGAGGAGGTGCTGCTGGGCGGGTCCTTCGGTTCCTATCTCAACCCGGAGAGCGCGAGGGTGATCGGGCTGGTGCCGCCGGTCGACGTCGACCGGATCCTGTCGGTCGGCAACACCGCGGGCGAGGGCGCCAAGATGACGCTCCTCTCCTTCCGTGAGCGCCAGGTGGCCTTCGAGCTGCCGGACCAGGTGGAGTACGTCGAGCTATCCGCGCGCGCCGACTTCAACGAGTCATTCCTGGCAGTGCTCCAGTTCCCGGAGCTGGGAGACCTGTGAGGGTTGCGCTGATCGTCTGCGGCGCGCTGGGCAAGGAGGTCAAGCAGCTGGTCCGTGAGCGCGGCTGGGAGGCGGACATCTACGGCGTGCCGGCGCTCCTCCATTTCCGGCCCCGGGAGATCGTGGAGGCGCTGGAGCGGCGGCTGGACGAGATCGCCTCACGATACGAGCGGGTGATCGCCGTCTACGGCGACTGCGGCACCGCCGGCGCGCTCGATGCCGTGCTCGCGCGCCATGGTGCGATCCGGCTCGCGGGCGCGCACTGCTACGAGATGTTCGCCGGCGCGGAAGAGTTCGTCTCGATCATGGAGGCGGAGCCGGGCACGTTCTTCCTCACCGACTGGCTGGTGCGCAGCTTCGACCGCGCCGTGGTCCGCGGGCTGGGGATCGACCGCTTTCCCGAGCTGCAGCAGGTGTACTTCGCGAACTACACGCGAATCGTTTACCTCGCCCAGTCGCCGACCGACCGGCTGCTCCAGCGGGCCC